>CAYSRA010000075.1:2445-12466 GCA_964433205.1 uncultured Thiohalobacter sp.
TAAGCGCCTCCGGCTTGCGCAGACTGTTGACCACGAGCTTCAGTGCCGCCAGCAGTTTTTTCTGCTGATCGGCCATGTTCGTATTGGCGAACATGGGCTTGACTGCGGGGTAGCGCTCAAACAGCTCGGCATAAAAACGTGCGACCAGGGCTTCCGCTTCCCCTGCAAGCAGCGCAAATGAGTTCTCCAGCAGCGCGATGCGTGCTTCGGACTCCGACGGTTCGTGGGCGGTGTCCACATCCGATTTGCGGCGTGGCGACTCGCGCCGGTTACCAGTAGCGCGACGTTCCAGTCCCTTGAGTTCACCTGCCGGAGTGTCCGCCGGAGTATTATGTTTCATTACCTTATGTTTACGTTTTGTCGTCATTGCCTTATCCCATCCAAGCCAGTCCACTGAGCACCCAGATCAATAATCCATTTTTCCATCCCTGTCGGGACTGGCGTTTTAGTCGAAATGATCGGGTACGTTGCACCATTGTTAAATACCCGGCGCGGTATCGGTATTACCCACGCCGCCTCTGTCGTTACATCCTGCGATTACTTGCATATCGTTGACCTATACCGTCATACCATCCAGTTCGGACAGTTCCCTGCCATTCAGCAGGTGATCTATATCGAGCAATATGACCATCTTTTCTTCCACTGTCGCCAGTGACTGAACCGATTCCATAATGGCGTTGTTTGCATTGGCGGGCCGCGGCCTGAGTTCCGAATCCGGTATGTCGTACACGTCCGAGACCGCGTCCACGACAATCCCCATAATCCGCTCGCGATCGTCACCCTTGACCTGGAGCACGATCACAACCGTTGTCGGACCATAGTCAGCGGTCGGCATACCGAAACGCTGACGGAGGTCGACCACGGGTACAATGGCACCGCGCAGATTAATCACACCGAGCATGTAGTCCGGTGTATTGGGAATGTGCGTGACACGGTCCCAGCCCTTTATTTCTCTCACCCGTAGGATGTCGATACCGTACTCTTCACCGTCGAGTATGAACGTCAGGTACTGATCCTCGTCACCGGTCAGCCCGATCTTGGTTACTGCATTTTCCACCTGGTTTTCGACTTGCGCTGCGTCCATTGTCCTACCTCATGCGGCTCTTTCGCCGTTGGCTGTGCGACGCACACCGGGTCCGCCGCTACCGCTCAGGGTGATCAGGCCACCGACATCCAGTATCAACGCGACCGTACCATCGCCGAGTATCGTTGCGCCCGACAGACCCTCGATTCGTTTGTAGTTGGTTTCCAGACTCTTGATCACCACCTGCTGCTGCCCCAGCAACTCGTCCACCATCAGGCCGATCTTCTGGCCCTCGTGTTCGACGACAACCAGCAGGGCTTCCACCAGCCGGGTGGTTTTCGGCTCGATACCGAAGATGTCGTAGAGGCGCACGATCGGAATGTAATCGTCACGCAACCGGTACATCTCGGCGCTACCGGCAACTGAATTGACCAGCGTTCGGTCTACCTGCAGGGATTCGACAATGGAGATCAGTGGCATGATGAAGGTTTCTTCGCCGACGCTGAGCAACTGGCCATCGAGAATCGCCAGCGTCAGTGGCAGACGTATGGTGAAGGTACTGCCTTCACCCGGCACCGTCTGAACTTCGATGGCACCGCCAAGGTCCTTGATATTTCGCCGAACGACATCCATGCCGACGCCGCGACCGGATACGTCACTGACCTCTTCGGCCGTCGAAAAACCGGGTTCGAAAATCAGTTCAAGTATGCCTTCCTGGCTGAGCCCCTCATCAGCAGCAACCAGGCCGCGTTCGCGCGCCTTGGCGAGGATCCTGTCGACCGGCAGGCCGGCACCGTCGTCGGATATTTCGATAACGATATTGCCACCCTGGTGATAGGCATTCAGTTGAATCACTCCGGTTTCCGGTTTGCCGCTGGCGACCCGGTCTTCCGGCATTTCGATACCGTGGTCCAGGGAGTTGCGTATCAGGTGAACCAGTGGGTCACCGATTTTCTCCATCACAGTCTTGTCCAGTTCCGTACCCTCACCGGAAATCCTGAGCTCGATTTTCTTGCCCAGTTTTGATGACAGGTCGTGGACCAGGCGAGGGAAACGGTTGAAGGAGAAGCTGATCGGCAGCATGCGGATCTGCATGACGCTTTCCTGCAGCTCGCGGGTATTGCGCTCCAGCTGCTGCAGACCGTCCCGCAGCTTCTCCAGGCGGGACGTGTCGAACTCGTCAATTTCACCACTACCGACCTGACCCAGCATCGACTGGGTGATCACCAGTTCGCCGACCATATTGATCAGTTCATCGATCTTCTTGATGCTGACCCGAATCGAACTGTCGGCATTGCCGGCAGAACGGCGGTCGCCTTTACGCCGATCGTCGCCCTGGCGCCGGTCCCCTGCGGCCGGCGTGGCCTTGACCGGTGCCGCATCGGCTTCCGGCGCTTTCTGCGCCCTGCGCCCCGCTGTTTGCGCGGCATCTGCCTGGGCAGGTTCAGGTTGCCCTTCCGGGTCTGACGGCCTCGCCTTTTCCGACGCCAGTGCTTCGATGATCAGATCACAATCGCCATCGACCCACTCGAAAATTTCGTCCAGCTGCTTGCGTGAAACGTCACCACGCAGGCGCAGCTTCCATGCCAGGTAACACTCTTCAGGGTCGAAATCGGAAAACGCGGGCAGCGCATCGGTAATCACCTCAACCTGCAAGTCCCCCAGCTCCGCGAGTTCCCGGAACATGCGCACGGGATCATTGCCGGTTTTCAGGAGATCGAGATATGGCCTGAAGTCAATCTGCCAGCCGGCCGATTGCTCGTCAGACACCACCGACTCAACCGTATCCGCGCCGGTAGCGGGCGCCCCGTTCAGCATGGCTTCCAGACTGGACTGAATGTTGGCAGCGCGTTCACTGTCAAATTCGCCGCCATCGCGTGCGGCTTCCAGCATATCGCGCAGAACGTCACCGGACTCCAGCAGCAGGTTCAGCGCCTCCCGGGTGACCTCCCGTTCGCCCTCACGCATCTGGTCAAGCAGGGTTTCCATCACGTGGGTAAAACTGGCGACCGCCGTAAACCCGAACGTGCCGGACCCCCCCTTTATCGAATGCGCGGCGCGGAATATCAGGTGAATGAGTTCGGGGTCATTGGCACCCTGGCTGAGATCCAGCAGCGCCGACTCCATGGTTTCCAGCCCCTCAAAACTCTCTTCGAAAAATACCTGGTGAAACTGGCTGACGTCGATACTCATCGGCGTTTAACCCAGCACACGTTTGACAGTCGACAACAGCTGGTCCGGGTTAAATGGCTTAACAATCCAGCCTGTTGCACCAGCCGCCTTTCCCTCCTGCTTCTTGTCCGACCCCGACTCCGTTGTCAGCATCAGCATCGGCGTAAATTTGTAGCTCGGCAATGCGCGCAGCTGCCTGATCAGGGAAATGCCATCCATGCGGGGCATGTTGACGTCGGATATAACCAGGTTAAAGCTGTTCTTTTTTGCCAGCTCCAGCGCCTCGACGCCATCGGCGGCCTCGGTTACGGTGTGGCCGGCCTGTTTCAGGGTGAAGCTCACCATTTGTCGCATGGAGTTCGAATCATCCACTGCCAGTATAGTAGCCATAGTTATGTGTTCTCCCTTTTGCCTCTGTCCCTGAGATTCAACCGGCGTCAGCCGGAATCAGTTGTTCATTCATCCCTAAAAGTTCGACCGAGCGGGTGATCGCCTCGCTCGTTTTCAGCCACCGCAGACGGTGGCCGGTTTCTACCAGCGCCTGTTGAACCTGGTACAGCAGCTGAATAAACGCAGTATCGATGCGTGTGACTGCAGAACCATCGAGGGTGATATCACCGCCCTCTTCAACAAGCTTCGCGAACTGTGGGTAGAACTCGCCCGAACGGGCAATGGTGAGCTCTTCGGGAAGTTGTAGGGTCCGCCCCTGAAGAGTTGATTCCTGCTCCATACCTGTCATGCACCTGCTCCGTGTAATTAACTTACTAGTCGCGCTAGCGGCAACTCGTGCTTCGACTTAAGGCGTCATAGTGAGACGGGGGTCTATTTCTCTGCAACGCCCGCACAGATACACGATTGCACAACTTGTGCCAGCGTAATAACACGGAGAAACCGCAGAACTTTTGCCCGAAACCGGTGCAATAAGGGAGAGCGAAAACGAATGTCCGCGGAATGAGTAATGGAAATTGCCGGTAAATTGACCACCTCGCGACGAGAGTTCGACGGTGCTCCCGTCTGGCGAAGTGAGTCGCACTGCAACGGCGCTTTGCCGCGTGGAGCAGACGCTATACCGTCGAAAAAATTGTCTCCAGCAGGCCGTCAACGTTCACCAGCAGACAGTCTTCCGCATCACCGGTGCTAAGGTAACCGGCCATGGCGCCGGCCAGGCGCTCGTCATCGGCCACGCCCAGCGAAGCCGTAACCGTTACCTGGTCCGGGGTAAAACTTACCATATTGCTGATTTCGTTCAGTCGCAGCGCGACCCGGGGCGCCTTGCCGTCGGTGGTCACGAACAGCAAAACCGACCGGATGCTGTCGCGAATCTGTCCACGCGCGCGGTCGAACAGGCGCCGCAACTCGACCAGCGTGGTATTGCGCTCGACACCGAGCTGTTGCAGCGCCTGCTCGGCATTCCCTCTCTCTTTCAGATTCAACAGCTGATCCGCCAGGGCGTGGATGCGCTTATGCGGCGTATCGAACTGGCGCATGATATCCATCAGCTCTTCATCGCGCGACTCGAAGCGGTCATACCATTTGCCAAATGCACACTGGTGAGGATTACGGGCCTTGGTGAACGGCTCATCAGACTTGAGCGAATGTTCCAGCGCGTTTAACCAGTCGACATGGTCCTGTTCGCGCGCGACCAGGGTATTGATCAATGCTTCCTTTTGTTCACCACAGGAACTGATGCCGAGGAATTCGGCGAAGTCGAATACCCGTACCGGAACGCCATGGTGCTTGACGATACCCAGCGAGCCGCGCCCCTGGAACGGGTCAGGCTGAATTGCGCTGCTATCCTGTTCAACGGACAGGACGTTTTCGAGGTTCATGGCAAACAGGCTGTCCCCCACCCAGAAGGTAAAGGCGTTCTGTGTATCGGCCATGCCACGGGTTAAATCTGATACTGCCGCCTGGCTCATAGTGACAATCCTTTGAATAAAAGCAATCCCTGTTGCTATCGGCAAAACGGCCCCCGGGTTTAACCGGGAATCAGGCTATTTCAGTGTCACCCCTTCATCCACCAGCACCTGCCCTACGCCCTGCCCCAGCGCCGTACCGAATTTCTTGCTGAACTTCTGGAACAGATCTTCCTGTGGCGTGTAATCAACAATGGTTTCCGCGCCGATCACCTCACGCGCGACGTAGCCGGCGCTGCCGAGTTCGTCGACCAGGCCGAGGTCGATAGCCTGCTCGCCGGTCCAGACGTAACCGCTGAACAGGTCGGGGGTTTCCTTCAGGCGGTCTCCGCGACCGGTGCGCACGGCGTTGATAAATTGCGAGTGAATATCCGCCAGCAGGGTTTTGACCTGGGCGATATCGGCTTCCTTGGCGGGCTGAAACGGGTCCAGGAACCCCTTGTGTTCACCCGCGGTGATCAGGCGCCGTTCGATACCGAGCTTTTCCATGGCGCCGACAAAACCGAAACCGTCCATGCGAACGCCGATGGAACCGACGATACTGGCCTTGTCCGCGTAAATCTTGTCCGCCGCGGCGGCCACGTAATATCCGCCCGAGGCGCAGATGTCCGAGACGACAGCATAAAGCGGGATGTCCGGGTATTTTTTGCGCAACCGTCTGATTTCGTCGTAGATGTAGCCAGCCTGTACCGGGCTCCCCCCCGGGCTGTTGATGCGCAGGATAACGCCGGCGGTGTTCTTGTTACTGAAGGCATCGCGCAGGCCGGTGGCGATATTGTCGGCGTTGGCTTCCTTATCCGCGGCGATCACACCCTTGAGCTCGACCAGCGCGGTATGGCGCTTGTGTTCAACCGCGTCGAGATCGATGCCCGGTGTATACAGGATCAGGATACCGACCAGGTAGGCGAAGGTCAGAAACTTGAAAAAGATACCCCAGCGTCGTGCGCGCCGCTGTTCCGCCAGCGACGAGGTGGCAAGCTTCTGGATCAGATCGCGTTGCCATTCGATAGATTGTTCCTGTGTCGGATCGGTGTCCTGATTCGATGCCATTTGTGAATTACCTCAAGTCTGTGACCGCCAGTGGTTCCTGCGTAATGCAGCCGGGATCAAGCAGTTGCTGTTCTGCCAGCCAGTCGACCAGCTCCGTGATATTGTCCAGGCACACCAGCGGGTCGTGGCGCAGCAACCGCTCGTGCGCATGAACACCGTAATTGACCGCGACCGGCCCGACGCCGGCCTCGTTCGCCATCTTCAGATCGTATTCGGTGTCCCCGACCATCAACGCGTACCGCGCCTCGATGGCGGTTTCCCGCAGAATTTCCTGCAACATCTGTGGATGCGGTTTGGATTGCGTTTCGTCAGAGCAACGCGTAGCCGCAAACAGGTGTTCCATGCCGGTGTCCGCCAGTACCCGGTCGAGCCCCGTGCGCCCCTTGCCGGTCGCCACCGCCAGCACAAACCCGGCCTCTTTCAGCAACGTCAGCGTTTCGCGGCTGCCGGGGAACAGGTCCGAGTGGTCGGTATTGGCGAACCAGTGGTGCCGGTAATTCGCTACAAACCTGTCCAGAAAACCCTCGTCCCGGCCGGGGTACAGCGCGTCGACCGCCTCCCGCAGGCCGAGGCCGATAATATTGCGACATTCCTCGATACTGCGTGTTTCCAGCGCCATATCCTGAATCGCCGCCTGCAGGGCGTGCACGATCTGGGTTTCGGAATCCATCAGGGTGCCGTCCCAGTCAAACACAATAAGCCGTACAGTCGACGGGATATGCTTCACGTTACTTCCCATTTTTCCTTACATTGCGGCCTGTATCGGGCCGCGACTCCAGTTGCTGAATCAGTTTTCTCAAATCCGCCGCCAGTGGCGCGCTCACTTCTATCTCACGCTGTCGCTCAGGATCACGGAAAGCGACGAAATGGGCGTGCAGAAACAGGCGTTTCAGGCCCAGTTTTCGCAGGCCGCGGTTGAAACCGGCATCTCCGTATTTCTGGTCACCCGCCAGCGGGTGGCCGGCGTGGGCTGCGTGCACACGAATCTGGTGCGTGCGGCCGGTTTTCAACTCAGCCTCCATGAGGCTGGCGTCACCGTAGCCCTCCAGGAAGCGAAAATGTGTCAGCGCCGTCTTGCCTTCCGCGTCGACCCGTACCATGCGCTCACCGCCTTGCACCTGGTTCTTGCGCAGCGGCGCGTTGATTTTCCACGGCCCCTGGCTCCAGTCACCCTGCACCAGCAGCAGATAGCGCTTTTCGACCGCGCCGCTGCGCAATAATTCGTGCAGGGTGCGCAATTCGCTGCGCCGTTTTGCGATCAGCAGGCACCCGGAGGTGTCGCGGTCGAGACGGTGCACCAGTTCCAGGTACGGGGCATCGGGTCGCAACGCCCGCAGTGCCTCGATCACCCCGTAGCTCAAACCACTGCCGCCATGCACCGCCATACCGGAGGGTTTGTTCAGCACCAGCAACCGCTCATCTTCATGGAGGATGCTGCGGGCCAGCGTATCCACGGCGCTGGCGGTCGGCGCGGCCTGGCGCGGCTCACTCACCCGGACCGGTGGAATCCGCACCTGGTCACCTTCTTTCAGGCGGTAATCGGCGCGAATACGCCCGCGATTCACGCGCACCTCGCCCTTGCGCAGCAAACGGTAGATACGGCTCTTCGGAACCCCCCTGAGAACGCGCAACAAAAAATTGTCGATACGCTGCCCGGCCTGCCCGGCATCGATATCCACCCACCGTACCGCGGGTTTGTCCCCGTTCTCCATGCGCGCGCATTCTACCAGCGTATCTGCCGGACTGCTTGGGAATCTGCGTCAATTTCACGGAAATTGAACAACTTGGCTTTACGATAAGTGTTTGATATCACGGGGTTGGACTGCTATAGTCAGAGTCGCTCACGCAGCCGTACAACACAGGGAATTCCGGTATTCGGCTGCTGACAAGTGAACCCTATTCGTTTCCACCGGGCGGTCGCAGTACGCCACGCACCGGGGATCGAGCAGAAGCCCCACGGCTTCTACCGTTTTTAACCGACGAACAACGACTGGTTGCTCCTGTGACGTTAACGATAGTTTTGATATCTGGCCTGCTTGCCGGATCGGTATCCTGGTTGATCCGGTCCTCCGGCGCACCCTGTGCTGCGCGCCGTACCGAGCCTGTGCTGGCGCTATTCACTGACTGCCGCCGCGTCCCGGTCGAGCGCATGAGAGAAAATTCCAATGAAACGTATGCTAATCAATGCCACGCAGCCCGAAGAGCTGCGCGTGGCTCTGGTGGATGGCCAGAAACTCTTCGATCTCGATATTGAGGTTCCTTCCCGCGGACAGAAAAAATCCAACGTTTACAAAGGTAAGATAACCCGCATCGAGCCCAGCCTCGAAGCGGCATTTGTTGACTACGGCGCCGAACGCCACGGCTTCCTGCCCATGAAGGAAGTTGCCCGCACCTACTTCCGCGAGGGCGCGGGCGAAGGCGGCGGCCGGGTTTCCATCAAGGAAGCGCTGCGCGAAGGCCAGGAAATCATTGTCCAGGTCGAGAAGGAAGAACGCGGCAACAAGGGCGCTGCCCTCACCACCTTTATCAGCCTTGCCGGGCGCTACCTGGTGCTGATGCCCAACAACCCCCGTGCCGGCGGCGTATCGCGCCGCATTGAAGGCGAGGACCGCAGCATCGTCCGCGACGCCATGGCGCAGCTCGAATACCCCGAGGACATGGGGCTGATCGTGCGCACCGCCGGTGTCGGCCGTCAGGCCGAGGAACTGCAGTGGGATCTGGACTACCTGCTGCAACTGTGGGAATCCATCGCCCGCGCCAGCAAAGAACGCCCCGCTCCGTTCCTGATTTACCAGGAAAGCAACGTCATCATCCGCGCCCTGCGTGACCACCTGCGCAGCGACATCGGTGAAATCCTGATTGACGACAAGGAAGTGCATCAGCGTGCCGTCGAGTTCATGACCCAGGTCATGCCGCACAACCTGCCCAAGCTCAAGTACTACGACGACCCGGTACCGCTGTTCTCCCGTTACCAGATCGAAAGCCAGATCGAATCGGCGTTCCAGCGCGAAGTCACGCTGCCGGCCGGTGGCGCCATCGTCATCGACCATACCGAGGCCCTGGTCTCCATCGACATCAACTCGGCGCGCGCCACCAAGGGCAGCGACATCGAGGAAACGGCGCTCAATACCAACCTGGAGGCCGCTGACGAAATCGCCCGCCAGCTGAGGCTGCGTGACATGGGCGGCCTGATCGTGATCGACTTCATCGATATGCAGCCGACCAAACACCAGCGCGAGGTGGAAAATCGCCTGCGCGATGCGCTGCGCGTGGACCGTGCGCGCGTGCAGGTCGGCCGCATCTCGCGCTTCGGCCTGCTGGAAATGTCGCGCCAGCGCCTGCGCCCGTCACTGGGCGAATCCAGCCAGATCGTCTGCCCGCGCTGTAATGGCCAGGGCACCGTGCGTGGCGTGGAATCGCTGGCGCTGTCGATCCTGCGCATCATCGAGGAAGACGCGATGAAGGAAAAAACCGGACGCATTATCGCGCGTGTGCCGGTCGACGTGGGCACCTACCTGCTCAACGAAAAACGCGACATCCTGTACAACCTGGAACAGCGTCACAAGCTGAGTGTTACGCTGATCCCGACCCCCAGTCTGGAAACCCCGCACTATGAAATCAAGCGGGTGCGCACAGACGAACTGGTCGGCGAGGACAGCGCCACCAGCCACAAGCTGATCCAGGCCGAGGAAGAAACCGATATCACCGCCACGCTGCGCGAAAGCAAGGCACCGGAAGTCGAAAAACCGGCGGTGCAGTCAGTCACACCGTCCGCGCCGGCGCCTGCCCCGGTGCCAGTGCCAGCCGCGCAACCGGCCGCAGTATCACCGCCGGGACTTATCCGCCGCCTGTGGGAAAC
>CAYSRA010000076.1:0-12212 GCA_964433205.1 uncultured Thiohalobacter sp.
TGGGACACTAAATTGCTGGCGACAGACCTGGATTCCAACGTCGTGGCCACCGCCGGGGAAGGACGCTATTCGGTGCAGCGGATCGAGGGACTGTCCCCGGCACGTGCGAAGAAGTGGTTCCACCACCTGCCGGGCGGCAGTGATGTCCAGGTGAACGAGGCGCTGCAGAGCGCAATCACTTTCAAGCAATTGAACCTGATGCATGACTGGCCCATGCGCGGTCCGTTCGACATGATATTTTGCCGCAATGTGGTGATCTATTTCGACAAGCCCACCCAGAAACACCTGTTTAACCGCTATGCCGATATTCTGGTCGATGGCGGTTACCTGTTCCTGGGGCATTCCGAAACCATGCACAACCTGTCTGACCGCTTCGAGCTGGTCGGCCAGACTATTTACCGGAAAGTGAAGTAGCGATGGCCGGGCCGGGTATGGCAACGGAAAAGCCGCAACAGCCGCCGGTGCTGCGCGGCTTCGAACACGTCCGCCGTTACTGGGACAGAACCCACGAGTGTTTTGCAGCAAAAATCCTGCCGGGAGAGTACTACGTCACGCAGGCTGATGAGGCCGTGGTGACCTCGCTGGGATCCTGTGTGTCCGCCTGTATCCGTGACCGGATATACAAGGTGGGTGGCATGAATCATTTTATGTTGCCGGAGGCCGCCGACCACATGGAGATCCACGCCGGGGACTCGACCGAAGCAGCCCGTTACGGGTCTTTTGCCATGGAGCAGTTGATCAACGAGATTCTCAAGGCGGGTGGACGGCGCGAGAACCTCGAAGTCAAACTGGTTGGCGGTGGCCAGGTTATCGCAGCCATGAGCAGCGATGTCGGCAACAAGAATATCTGTTTTGCCAGGGAATACGTTGCGACCGAGGGCCTGACATTGGTCGGCTCGGATCTGGGCGGCACCTGGCCGCGGCGGGTGGTCTATTTCCCGGCTACCGGAAAGGTCAGGGTCAAGAAGCTGCGCAGCCGGGAAGTGGCAATGCAGGAACGCGCTTACCGCGATCAGATCAGTCACCAGCACATCGAAGGCGACGTCGAGCTGTTTTAGGGAATATGTATCATGACGGGATCCACACAGGTGAAGGAAAAACGAAAAATACGCGTGTTGATCGTCGACGATTCAGCACTGGTGCGCCGGATGCTGACCGAGATGTTGCAGCAGGATCCGCAGATCGAGGTGGTGGGCACCGCGCAGGACCCCTTCATGGCACGGGAGAAAATCAAGCAACTGAGCCCCGATGTGCTGACGCTGGATGTGGAAATGCCGAAAATGGACGGCGTGACTTTCCTGCGCAACCTGATGAAGCTGCGGCCGATGCCCGTGGTGATGGTATCGACGCTTACCCAGAAAGGCAGCGAAATCACCCTCGATGCGCTGGAGCTTGGCGCGGTCGATTTTGTCTCCAAGCCGACCGTCGATATCGCCCACTCGCTGGGCGACTATGCCGAGGAAATCATCACCAAGGTAAAGACCGCATCGACAGCCCGCGTGCGGGAGTTGAAACCGGTGGTGGAACGGCACAGCGCTGACGCGGTGTTGCCGGCCCGGCGTGGCAAGCATTTCCGGACAACTGACAAGTTGATTGCGCTGGGCGCATCGACCGGCGGTACGGAGGCGATACGTGAGGTGCTGGAAGTCATGCCTGCCGACAGCCCGGCGATCGTCATCAGCCAGCACATTCCGGAGGCATTCAGTAAACCGTTCTCGGAGCGAATGAACCGTTGTTCACCGATGACCGTGACGCAGGCCGAGGATGGCGAGCAGATACTGTCGGGGCATGCCTATATTGCGCCCGGAGACCGGCACTTGCTGGTGGTACGCGACGGCGCGCGTTTCCGCTGTCAACTGAGTGACGGGCCACCGGTAAACCGGCACCGCCCCAGCGTCGATGTCATGTTCCGCTCGGTTGCGCAGAATGTCGGCCCCAACGCCGTGTCGGTATTGTTAACCGGTATGGGCAACGACGGTGCTTTGGGGATGCTGGAAATGCGCGAGGCCGGCGCCTATACGCTGGTCCAGGATGAGGCCAGCAGCGTAGTGTGGGGTATGCCCGGTGAAGCAGTGGCGCTGGGGGCTGCCAATGAGCAGGTAGCCTTGCCATCGATGGCCAGACGTATACAAAAAGCTTTATTGAGGAAATAAGGGCGTGCGGCGCGTCAAGCATCGACGCCGGGGGTCGATACCATGCAGGTAATGGACCAGCAGCCTGGTTGCAAAGGAGGCAATCAGATATGCGTAAATTCAGTACGATAGTTCTGCCGGCGATTATCATCGGCACTGCACTGTTTGCAGCTCTTACGGGTGGGCCGCTCGATGCGATGAGTGCCGGCGGACTGCTGCTTGTCACGCTCGTCTGGGGCGGCGCCGGCTGGTGGTTGCACCTGAGATCCGGGCAGGTCGTCGTCGTTGAGCCGGATGAAACGCGACCGGACGTGGCCGGGCTGGACGAAGCGGCAGCACCGCTCCACGGTATGCTGGCGGGAGAGACGGAAGGTGCCTGCAAGGAGGTCGAGCGGGTCAAGGGCATCGTGCAGGAGGCGATCTCGAGCCTGGCTGCCAGCTTCCAGAGTCTCAGTGAACAGAGTCACGCAGGTGAAGAACTGGTTCACGGCATCGTGACGCGGGTTGCCCGTCTGGGTGATACGAATTCACGTTCGTTTCTCGATGAAGCCAGTACTCTCATGCAGTCCTTGATCGATGCGCTGGTACAGGTCAGCAAGCAGAGCATCGAGACCGTGCACCGCATCGACGACATGGTCGTCCACATGGACAGTATTTTTTCCCTGCTGGAAGATGTCAGGGCTATTGCCAACCAGACCAACCTGCTGGCACTTAATGCCGCCATCGAGGCAGCGCGCGCCGGTGAGGCCGGGCGCGGTTTCGCCGTTGTTGCCGACGAAGTTCGGCAGTTGTCGCAGCACTCGAACACAATGAATGAACAGATCCGGGAACGCGTCCAGGCAGGCAAACAGGCGATTTCCCTGGTACGTGAAACGGTCGGCGAGATGGCCGCCCGCGATATGAACGTTGCCATCAGTGCCAAGGAACAGGTGGACAATGCACTGGAACAGGTGGCCGGGAACAACCGCTTCATCTCCGAGCAGATTGAACGCCTGTCGACCATCAGCGACCGGATCAGCGAAGATGTCGGTCATGCCGTGCGCTGCCTGCAGTTCGAGGACATTGTTACGCAGTCGCTGGATTCTGCCTGCAGCCACTTGACGTACGTGCAGACTCTTGGTCAACTTTCCAGGCAGTTACTGGTCCAGGCGACCGACCCCGATGAGGGGCAGCTGGCAGCATTAAATGCCGAACTGGTCTCTCTTGAAGAGATGCTGGCCAACAGCAAGGGAAAGCCGGTCGACCAGGATTCCATGCAAACAGGCGAAGTCGAGTTGTTTTAGCCGGCCAAAAAATAATTGGAGAAATAAAATGTCGACTGTTCACAGCCATGTTTCTGAAAATGGCAGCCACGTAACGATACACATAGAAGGCCGTTTCGATTTTTCGCTGCACAAGGAGTTCCGCGAGGCTTACCAGCCTCATACGGGCGCCAATGTTCGCTTCGATGTCGATTTGTCCCGCACAGAGTACCTGGACAGCTCATCGCTGGGCATGTTGCTGCTGCTGCGCGACCACGCCGGGGGCGATACCGCCCGGGTGAGGCTCTGCAACCCCTGTGCCGAGGTCGAAAAGATCCTTCGCATTGCCAACTTCGGTGAATTGTTCGAGATCAGAGGTGCGTGCGTTGACAGTAACGACGTTATGAACTAGGCAGGCCTGGAGCTGATTCAGGCCGCCGGGGTGTTTTGTTTCGACAGGAATAATCTTTAGTTGATGGATGATTACATGGATGTGGGTCGAAGCGCTGCGGTGGGACAGATTCCGGCCCGGCAAGCACGCGGCCGGGCACTGGTCGTAGATGACGATGCGACCAACCGGTTGGTACTGAAGTCGTTGCTGCAAAAGGCCGGTTTCGAAGTGCTGCTGGCCGAGGACGGTGCCCAGGCCGTCGACCGTTTTACCGAACAAAGGCCGGATATCATCTTCATGGACGCCATGATGCCGGTGATGGATGGTTGGGAGGCGGCCACGCAGATCAAGATACTGGCCGGCAACGAATTTGTTCCTATCATCTTTCTCACTGCCTTGACGGATGACGAAGCCATGGCAGGTTGTATCGAGGCCGGCGGCGACGACTTCCTCACCAAGCCGATCAATAACACCCTGTTGCAGGCGAAGATTCACAGTATGGAGCGAATCCGCGATCTGCATCGTGAGGTCGCCGGTCTGAACCAGCATATGCTCCGGGAACAGGAGGTTGCGGAGCATGTTTTCAGCGCTGCCGTCACTCGCGGCAACGTTGCCCTCGATCATATCCGGACCCTGTTACGCCCGGCGAGCCTGTTCAGCGGCGACATGTTACTGACTGCTTATGCCCCGTCGCGTGATCTGCACGTGTTGCTGGCTGATTTTACCGGGCACGGCCTGGTCGCTGCGCTGGGCGCATTACCCGCGTCGGAAGTATTCCGGGCGATGACCGGCAAGGGTTTCCCGATCCATGAAATTCTCAAGGGCATCAACGAAAAGCTGCATCACCTGCTGCCGCCCAATATGTTCATGGCTACTGCAATCCTGAGTATCAGCCACGACCTCGGCAGTGTCACGGTGTGCAATTGTGGCATGCCTGATGTCCTGATTGTGGGCGCAGCGGCAGGCGTGCCCAGGTTGCGTATCCCTTCTTCCGCGCTTCCGCTTGGCATCCGGCCGCAGTTCGACGCACAGGCGCACTGTGAGTCGTTTGCCCTCGACCCCGACGATACCATCGTGCTGCTCAGTGACGGTGTGATCGAGGCCTGCAACCCCGCCGGCGAACAATTCGGCGAGTCACGTCTGGTCGAGGCACTGGCCGCCGTGTCTGATACGACAACCGGACTGGAACGGGCTGTCAGCGCGCTGGACACTTTCTGCGCCGGGGTCCCCCAAAAGGATGATGTCAGTCTGGTCGAAATCCCCTGCAGCCCGGAGATTCTTCCCAGCTGGGATATGAAGGCGCTGCTTCATGATACACCGGACTGCAGCTGCATGGCGGCCGGTGAGAACGGCAACGCGGTGCAGTTCGATCTCGTGTTTGAGGGCCGGCAGTTGCGAGGAGCGGATCCGGTCCCCCTTGTTATCAACTATGTCCGTGCCCTGATTGACGCCGATACACAGTGCCAGGTGCTGTTCACGGTGCTCTCGGAGTTGTATGTCAACGCTCTGGATCATGGTGTTCTCGGGCTGGACTCCGCGCTCAAGTGTGACGCAGAAGGTTTCGAGCGTTACTTTGTCGAACGCGAAAAGCGCCTGGTTGCGCTGGATGACGGGCGCATCTCGATTTCGTTTCGGTACCAGCCCCAATCCGGCGGAGGTTGTATCCGGCTGCGTGTTGAAGACAGCGGTGCCGGGTTCGACTATCGTGCTGTGCTGGCAGAGGATCGACAGAAACGAAGTGCGCTGTATGGGCGAGGCATCTACCTGGTTCGTCAACTCTGTCAGTCCCTGCGCTACGAGGGTTATGGCAATCGGGTCGTGGCCGAGTATCGCTGGGACCGGGAAGCCTAGCACATGAGGCGGCCAGCACCCCGATGGCAAGGAGAAGGCGGGGTATGAAAGCGGGCATCGTCCGGAAACTGGCCGCCCTGGTGCTGGCAGCGATTCTTGGAACAGCGGCCACCGTAGGGTGGGTGTTCTACACGACCAGTAGCGACGGCCTGGTTCGCCAGGAGCTGGCGCACCTCGACCAGCATCTCAAGGATGAGGCGACGCGGTTCCAGCATGGCCTGGCTATTCTGTCGCGCGACGCGCAGTTCCTGATTGCCTTGCCGGAGGTGAAAGAATTTGTGGCGGCGTCGCGGGCGGGAAACCGGTACGAACAGGAAATCTGGCGGCAGCGCCTGGTCGAGGTTTTCTCGGCGCTGCTGCGCAGCAACCCCGACTATCTGCAAGCACGCCTGATCGGTACGGCAGACGGTGGACGTGAGCTGGTGCGCGTCGAACGCAGCAGTGGCGGCATACAGAGACTCCCTCCAGAGCAGCTGCAGCGCAAGGCGCAACAACCCTATTTCCAGCTGGCCAGTCGTTTGCAACCGGGTCAGGTTCATTTAAGCGACATCAACCTGAACCGGGAACAGGGGCGTGTTGTCGAGCCCTGGCTGCCGGTGATCCGGGCAGCGGTACCGGTGACCGATGCGCAGGGCGCGGTGTTCGGGATTATTGTCATCAACCAGGACGCCTCTACGCTGCTGCCGCAACCGCAGGTCGGGGACGATATCCGCCTCTACGCGACCAACAGTGCGGGGGACCTGCTGGTAGACGCCGATAGAGCCCGCACATTCGCGTTTGAATTCGGCCGGCAGGCAAGAATCCAGGATCGTTATCCTGCCCTGGCAGCGGTTATCCGTTCGGACAGCGGGCAACGGCATTTTGAGTGGGACGGTATCCACCGGGTACTGGACAAGGAGGCCCCGGCGGCATTCCACTTCCACAAGGAGTATTTCGATCCACTGAACCCGCAGCGCTATATCGGCCTCGCCCTTGAGGCCCCGATCGACATGGTGATGCAGAGTGCCCGCAATGCCCGCGATCGCAGCCTGCGGCTGACACTGGCGCTGGTGCTGCTGGGGTCGTTGCTGGCGATCGCGGCGGCGAAAGGCATGATCCGGCCGCTGCTGCGTCTGCAGCGGGCCGCGTTGCAATTATCCGCCGGCGATTTCCAGGCACCACTGCCGCCAGCCGGCCGCGATGAAATCGGCGAACTTACCCGGACGTTTATCCACATGCGCGAGCGACTCCAGCAATCGGAAAGCCAACTGCAGGAGACGTTGCTGGCGGCGCAGGCCGCCGAAACCCGCTACCGGGCAGTGCTCGATAACATGGCCGATGGTCTGGTCACCATTGACGAGCAGGGGCGGATCGAGAGTTTCAACCGCGCCGCGGAACACATGTTCCTGTGCCGGGCCGACAAAGTGATCGGCCGTAACATCAGCGTGCTGTTGCCGGAACGGGACAGAAGCGACCACCATGTTTTTATGCGCCGTTACCTGGAAAGCGGCGAGGCCCACATCATCGGCAACGGTCCGCGAGAGGTGGTCGCCCTGCGTCATGACGGCACCACCTTTCCCATGGAACTGAGTGTCAGCGAATTGCAGTTCGACGGCCAGCATCGCCTGTTTGTTGGTTTATTGCGCGATCTTAGCGCGCACAAGCAGACCGCAGCAGAACAGAACAGGTTGACAGCGATCATCGACAACAGCCCCGAGTTCATTGCCATTTTCGATCTGGAAGGGTACCCGCTGTTCATTAACCAGGCGGCACGTAAAATTCTCGGTTATGTTAAAAAGGGCGGGCTGGCCGGCAAGCACCTCAGAGACCTATTTCCGCCCTCCGACATTGAGCAGCTGCTGAACGAAGCCGTCCCGACTGCCTACATGAAAGGTTCCTGGGAAGGTGAGACATCGCTGATCACCGGCAAAGGTGAGTTGTTGCCCGTCTCGCAACTGATCGTAATGCCCCGCAATGCAGGCGGCGGCAGGCGCTATTTCTCGGTTTTTATGCAGGACATCAGCGAACGCAAGCGCCAGCAGCAACAACTCGAACAGAGGGCGGTCGAGTTGCAGAGTGCGCGGGAAAGAGCCGAGGCAGCGGCGCGCGCCAAGTCGGAGTTCCTGGCGACGATGGGCCACGAGATCCGTACGCCCATGAATGGTGTACTGGGGATGGCGCAGTTGCTGGCAGATACCCGCCTGAGTGCCGAGCAGCAGGAGTACGTGGCGACTATCAAGCAATCCGGACGTGCGTTGCTGGCCATCATCGATGATATTCTCGATTTCTCCAAGGTCGAGGCGGGGCGAATGACGCTGGAGCCCATCGCCTTCGACCTGGAGCGGGTCGCTCTCGATGCGAGTCAGTTGCTGGAGACCCAGGCCAGGGAAAAAGGCCTGGAACTGATCTTTCAGTATGCGCCCGCCTGTCCCCGTTCGCTGATTGGCGACGCCGGGCGTATCCGCCAGGTGCTGCTTAACCTGCTCGGCAATGCCATCAAGTTCACCGAAAGCGGGCATGTGTTGCTGGAAATCAGTGGCGAGGAGGAACAGGACAAGCAGGTACAGCTGCGTATTGCAGTCCGGGATACGGGCATCGGCATCGCCCCCGGGGTGCGGGAAAAACTGTTCGATGTATTCACCCAGGCCGATGCATCCACGACCCGGCGGTTTGGCGGTACCGGGCTTGGACTGGCGATCAGCAAGCAACTGGTCGAGCTGATGGGAGGCGAGATCGGTGTGGACAGTATTCCCGGGGAAGGTTCGACCTTCTGGTTCAACATCAGCCTGCCGCTGGCTGACGCTCCGGTAGCGGAATCGGATCCGGGTGACGGAGGCTCACCCGGCCGGAAGGTGGCAGGGGGGTCGCTCGATCGCAGCGTTCTCGATACCTTGCGCAATGTCATGGGTGAAGCGGACTTTGCCGAACTGATCCCGACTTTTCTCGATAGTACGGAAAGAACGCTGACCCGGTTGTTACAGTGCCAGGCCGACGACAAATCCGGGGAACCGGAGCGCCTGCTGCACAGCCTCAAGTCCAGTAGTGCCAGCATCGGCGCGCGCAGATTCTCCTCACTGGCTGCTGAACTCGAAAGGCGGGTGCGAGAGGAGGACAGCGCTGACCTCGCAACCTCGTTCACTGCGTTGCACACCGAGTTTGAACGTGTCCGCGAGGCGTTGGAACAGGCGGTTTGACGGCCCGCTCAGGGTACGCACAGACCCGCTTCATTCAGCCAGCTTACCAGCCGTATCAGTGGCAGGCCGACCAACGCATTCGGGTCGTCACCGTGCATGGCCTCGAACAGGCTGATGCCAAGCGCTTCCGACTTGAAACTGCCAGCACAGTGATAGGGCTGTTCCGCGCGCAGGTAACGATCGATCTGTTCCGGCGTCAGCGTGCGGAAGGTCACCGCGTAGGGGACAAGGTCGGTCCGTGCTTCCCCGGTGAGGGCGTCAAACAGGCACAACCCGGTGAGAAAATCGACGCGTTTCCCGGAAAGTTGCGCCAGTTGCCGGCAGGCACTATCGTGGTCGCCGGGTTTCCCCAGCACTTCACCTGCACACACTGCAACCTGGTCGGAGCCGATGATAAGGGCGTCAGGAAACGTCCCGGCGCCTGCACGCGCCTTGGCCTCGGAAAGCCGTACTACCAGTTGCTGCGGACTTTCTCCTTCAAGCGGTGTTTCATCAACTTCGGGAGACAGGGTTTTAAATGGAATCTGCAGTTTTTCCAGCAGTGCGCGACGAAACGGGGATGTCGAAGCGAGCACCAGCATTCTTTCGCGACTCATATCAATTCGACCTGGGAAAAATACTGTTTCAGATATTCATCGAAACTCAACACATCGGTGGTTTCCCGCGCCTTCTGATCCTCGACCGACTTTATCGCAAGCGCGGAGAAAAACTGTTTCCTGTCTTCGCTCATGGGCAGGTTGGTAAAGAAGTGCTGGTGGATTTCCGACATACGCTTGGCAAAGTGGTAGAACCCCTCGCCGCGATCGCGCATTTCCCGGAGCATACGCGCGGAGGGAGTGAGTTCCGGGTCGTCGACCTTTCTCAGCTGTGCCGCGAGGGCATCGCAATAGGGTGAACCCTCGGTGCCTTGATCGAGCAGTTCGCAGACGCCCTGCATTTCCGAAAGCAGCTCCCTTGCCCAGTCGGTGAGCAGGACAGGCTGGTTGTCCCGCGTCAGTTTCAGTTGCGGATCGCGTCCATGGTGCGCGGTTTTCAATTCATTCTCATCAATCGCACGGCGTTCACTAACGCTGATGACCGGACTTTCGTGCACCAGGCAGAACAGCAGAAAACATTCGAGGAAATACATTTGTCGCTCATTGATCCCCAGAGGATCAAAGGCATTGACGTCGAGCGAGCGCAGCTCCACATAGGCGACACCACGGCGCTTCAGCGCCAGGCTTGGCATTTCGTTGCCGGTGACTATCTGCTTGGGGCGGATGGTACTGTAATACTCGTTTTCGATTTGCAGGATGTTGGCATTCAGTTGCCGGTACTCGCCGTCGACATAGACGCCGATTTTCTCGTATTCCGGGCACGGCGTGGTAATGGCACAGACCAGGCTGTCGATATAGCTCTGCAGGTTGTCGTAGCAGGCCTTGATGCCGGTTTCCTTCTCGCGGTTGTTCTGGTAACCGATATCGCCCATGCGCAACGAGGTCGCCCAGGGCTCGTAATAGGTGTTTTCATTGAAGCTCTGCAGGCTGGTGTCTCGCCCGCCGAGAAACGATTTACAGATCGCAGGGGAGGCGCCAAACAGGTAGGGGATCAGCCAGCCGAAACGCTGCAGGTTGCGGATCAACGCCATGTAGGACTCGGAAATAAAATCCTGCATCGGCATTCTGTTGCCTTCCAGCTCTGCGTAAATGGTCCAGAATTCCGCCGGGAAGGAATAGTTGAAATGAACGCCTGCAATGACCTGCATGGTGCATCCGTGGCGGTAGCCGAGACCTTTCCGGTAGACGTG
Source organism: uncultured Thiohalobacter sp. (assembly GCA_964433205.1). Lineage (GTDB taxonomy): Bacteria > Pseudomonadota > Gammaproteobacteria > DSM-19610 > DSM-19610 > Thiogranum. The sequence continues at coordinate 10,575 of CAYSRA010000076.1, forward strand.
TTTCATCATGCCCGAGTTGGAGGGGCCGTATTCGGCGATGGGGATGCTGGTTTCCCCGTCGACCACGCAGGGCATGCTGGTCGCCCACAGGAACTCATCGTCGAGACACTGGTAGACGTACTGTTGCGTATCGCGCAGAAAATCCAGCACCTCGTGAACGCGTTGCAGGGGCGGGGTGATAAACTCCGTCAGTGCTTCGGAAAAGTCCGTGGTGATGTAGGGATGGGTGAGGGCAGAGCCGAGTTCCGGCGGGTGCGGTGTCTGGGCGAGACTGCCCTGCGGGTTGACGCGCAGGCTCTCTTTCTCGACGCCGATGGCGCTGTTGCTCATCAGTTGAGAGTGCCTGAGGTCGAGCAGGCGTCGAAGCCGCTGTCGGCCCGTGCTGTACACGGCTACAGCCGCTCCAGATCCGGGGGCAGGCCGTCGGGAGCAAAGCCGCCTTCCGCGACCAGGTGACGCAGCGCCGGCTGAATCGCTTCCTCCAGTACCGGGTGGTAGAAGGGCATGTGCACCATCTGGAGAACAGTCAGGTTCTGTTCGATACACCAGTTGAGCAGGTGCGCGAGGTGTTCGCCGTGCGGGGCAATCATCGAGGCGCCGAGCAACGTACCGGTGGTCTTGTCAGCGTAAAGCCGTAGCTGGCCCTTGTTCCGCCCCATGATCAGGGCGCGGCCCAGCATACCCAGTGCAACGCTGCCGATCAGCGTATTATCGTGATCGAGTTCCGACCAGGTTTTGCCTACCATGGCCAGGTTTGGGTCCGAGAAGGTGATGTACAGCGGTGTCTTGCGCCGGAAGGCAATCGGTGTGTCCAGTGCTGCATTGATGCCGGCAATACGCCCTTCGTCCGCGGCCTCGTGGAGCACCGGGCGGTCACCGTCGGCATCACCGGCAATAAACAGCGGTTTGTCCTCGATCTGCATGGTGTTGGGGTTGTAGCTCGGCATGCCGCGTTCATCGAGGGTGACGCCGGCCTTTTCGATGCCGATACCGGAAAGATTGGGACGCCGGCCGATACACACCAGCACGCGTTCCACCTCCACGCTATTGTCGCCGGCGCTGACTTTCAGCAGGCCATTGTTGCCTTCTTCGATGGTCGCGGGCTGTCCGAGCCACAGCGGCATCTCCTTGCCGAGGATCTGGATAGCGGTCTTGTTGATTTCCGGGTCGTCGAGGTGGCCGACGGTTTCCAGTTGATCGATGCCGGTCACCTTGACGCCGAGCCGCTGGAAAGCCTGCCCGAGTTCGAGTCCAATGACGCCGAGACCGATGACAGCCAGTGAACCCGGCAAGTCCTCGAGTTCGAAAATCTCGTCCGTGGTCAGAATGCGATCGCCGAATTTTTTCCAGGTTTCCGGCACGATGGGCGTGGAGCCCGTGGCAATCACAATGCGCCTGGCGCGGATGCGTCGTTCGCCGACCTGCAGCAGCCCGGGTTCGATGAACTGCGCGTATTCGGGGATGAACTCCTCGCCCATTTCGTCCGTCGTGGTGGACAGCACCTTGTCGACAAAAATATCGCGCAGGTCCTGCACATGCTCCATCACGTCGGCGCCGTTCACGCTGAGGCCATCACCGCCCTCGATGCCCTCGCGGTTGAAAATCGAGCGGCGATGGAAATCCTCGGCAACCTGTATC
>CAYSRA010000077.1:0-11976 GCA_964433205.1 uncultured Thiohalobacter sp.
GCATCATGTTCTGGTTGGCCTTGAGGTCGGGATAGGCCTCCATCACCATGTTGAAATTCATCAGGGCGCCGGCCAGTTTGCCTTCGGCACCGCTCAGGCCCTTTATCGCCTCGGCATCGCCCGGGTCGGCCGCCGCCGCTGACAGCATATTCTGCGCCGCGTTGCGCGCCTCAACCACCGCCTCCAGGGTCTCACGCTCGTGCTTGATATAACCCTTCGCGGTCTCGATAAGATTGGGTATCAGGTCATAGCGCCGTTTTAACTGCACCTCGATCTGGGCAAAGGCATTTTTATAGCGATTCTTCAGCGTAACCAGTTTGTTGAATACCCCGATCACATAAAAAATGATCAGCGCAACAACCACCAGGACGACTATTAACGTGGTATCCATGTTTTCCGCCTTTTTCCAAACCGTTGAGTCAGACAGATACTATCATTCTTACCCCTTAAAGAGGGAAGCGCACAGACAGGCGGAATTTTCTGTTGCCCCGTGATAACCTGACAGCGGATATTCACGTCAGGACTAAAAACAGGACGGGGGGTTTCATTGGTTGTCAGCAATACCGGTACACGGGTCCGCGCCCCACTCCTGATATCTCTTCTGCTGTGGTGGATTACGCTGTTTTCGTGCGGGGTACCGAACGCGGCCCTGGCGGAGTCGAGACAGGACGACCCTGACCACCTCACGTTCGGCTTCCTGCCGATTGTCAGTCCCGAAAGACTGGTCAGACGCTTCGCACCGCTGGCAGCCTACCTGTCACGCGCACTGGGCATGGAAATCCGCATGGAAACCGCGCCGGACTTCTTTACCTTTGTCCAGCGCACCCAGAACGAGCGCCGCTACGACATCCTGTTCACCGCACCCCACCTTTATTATCTCGCCCACAAGGAGCGGGGCTATCGCGCGGTCGCGCGCGTCGACAGCCCCGGCATGCAGGCCGTTATTGTTGCGCCGCGTTCACTTGGCATAACGTCCCTCGATGATCTGAAGGGCCGACGGCTGGCAACGACGGACCCGCTGGCACTGGCGACCGTACTGGTTCGTGCCCGGCTTGAGGAAGCGGGTATCGATTCTGACAACGATCTCATTCGGATTCCAACACCCAGCCACAATGCATCGCTGCTTTCCACCTACCAGGGTGCCACTGATGCGGCGGCACTGATTCTGCCGTTGTTTCAACGCGCCAGACCGGAAATCCGTGACAGTATGGTTATTCTCGCCAAAACCCGCATGGTGCCGCACATGCCGATATCCGTCGCCCCATGGGTGGATGATGCCCTGGCTGACCGGATTGGCCAGACCCTGATTACGCTGAACGCGTCGGCCGAAGGCCGCGCCCTGCTCTCGCACCTGCACTGGCCAGGCTTTGTGCCGGCGAGTGAAGAGGAATACGCGGCACTCGGCTGGATTACCGAAGAAATCCGGGGGCACTGATGGTGCTGGTGTCCCCCTTTCGGTCCCTTCGCGTCCGCCTCATCGTCGGCATCGTGCTGATCGAGATTGTGATGCTCTCGCTGCTGGTGTGGAGCAACCTCGGCGTCATCCGCCAGGCGCACGGCGACCGATTGCTGGACAGCGCCAACAGCGTGCTGGAACAGGTCACTACAACCACCGGCAGTTACCTGGTCGAGGTGGATTACGCCACGCTGGACGAGTACCTGCGCAACATTGCCAACCACGATGAACTGAGCTACCTGGTGGTGCTCGACCGTGATCGGCACCCGGTGATTTCGCTGGGAAAATTGCCTGAAAAGCGCTGGCCACAGACCGAGAGTGACCCGCTCGCCGTGGCGGACGGTACGCTGGATATGGCGGGCGATATCCGCATCGGTGACCAGTTGATGGGCCAGGTGCGGCTGGGATTCTCGCTGCAGCGAATGCAACAGTCGATCGAAGCGGCCCGCTTGCGCAGCATCGCCATTGCCGGCACGGAGATCACGCTGACCATCATTGCCACGGTATTTTTCGGCGTACGGCTGACGCGCAGAGTCGGCCTTCTGGCCAGCGCCGCACAACGCGTGGGCGCCGGTGATTACAATGTCGAGGTGGAGACCGGTACACCGGACGAGGTCGGCATGACGGCCCGCGCGTTCAACCGCATGGTGACGGAAGTTTCACGTCGCACGCACCACCTGCAGGAAACGCTGGCGCGCGAACGGGTGATCGAGGAAACCGCGATTGACGGCATGATCACCTACGACGCGCAGTGCCGCATTCTGTCCGCCAACCCGGCCATGCAATCGTTGTTCGGGTATTCCCGGAAGGAACTTGTCGGGCAACCGACCGCACTGCTGCTGCAAGGCGTTGATCTGGCGGCCTGGGCAACCATCACGGGCAAACGCCAGGAAGCCATCGGGTTGCGCCGGGACGGCAGCAGTTTCCCGCTCGAGTGGTACATCGGCAAGGTCGAACTCGGCGGCGAGCCACTGTTTGCTGCCACCCTGCACGATGTCACCGAACGCAAACAGGCCGAGCACGAATGCATGACACTGCTGGAAGGCAACCGTTTCCTGATCCACAAATCCCTGGCGGTGCAGGAAGAGGAACGCCGCAACCTGGCGCGTGAACTGCACGATGAGCTGGGCCAGTGCACCACGGCCATTCAGGCCGATGCGGAAATCATCCATGACCTGTCCCGCCAGCGTAACGCCGCCATTGAAACCAGTGCGCGCGCTATCCTCGATGTGTCTGCGCGCATCTATGATGTCGTACATTCCATGATGCAGCGATTACGACCGGGTGTGCTTGATGACCTGGGTCTGGTCGCGGCGCTGCAGGAGGAACTCGATGCCTGGCGTGCCCGACACCCGGATATCGACTGCCGGTTCATCACCGCCGGAAAACTCTCTGCGCTGGGTGAAGCGATCAACATCACCGTGTACCGCATCGTCCAGGAGAGTCTGACCAATATCGCCAAACACGCTGACGCCAGCGAGGTGAACATCCGCCTGGGCCGGGGCAGCGGCGTTGAGGGCGAGCACGCCAGCCTGCTACTCTGTATTTCCGACAACGGCCGCGGCATGGAACCCGATGTACGCGGCCGCGGCCTCGGCCTGATCGGCATGCGCGAACGCGTCGAGGCACTGAACGGACGCTTTATCATTCACTCGGCGCCCGGTGAAGGGATGACGATCCAGGCCAGTATCCCGGTTACGGAGACAGTTGTTTGAGAATGAATAAAGTAAGCGTTTTGCTGGCGGACGACCACGAAGTGGTGCGCGCAGGTTACCGCCGCCTGTTTGACAGCACCGAAGATATCGATGTGGTCGCCGAAGCCACCGACGGCGAACAGGCCTATCAGCTGTATCTGGAGCACCAGCCTGGCGTCGTCGTCATGGATCTCACCATGCCGGGTATCGGCGGCCTGGATGCCAGCCGGCGCATTCTGGCGCGTGACCGCAATGCCCGCATCCTGGTGTTCAGCGTGCACGAAAACGAGATTTTCCTGAACCGGGCCCTGGATCAGGGCGTTCTCGGTTATATCTCCAAGCGTAATGCTTCGCGGGTCATGATCGAGGCGGTGCGCTGTGTCGCGCGTGGTGAGTTGTTTATTGGCCAGGAGATGATGCCGTTCCTGGTCAAACGCAGGGCCTCCCAGGATAACCAGCGCGTGGCCGGATTGTCACCGCGTGAATTCGAGATTTTCCGCCTGCGCGCTGACGGCAAGAGTGTCAACGAAATTGCCGAACTGCTCAGTCTCAGCCCCAAAACCGTCGGCCATCACAACACCAGCGTGAAGCAGAAACTGGGCACGGGTAACGATGCCGAGCTAACCCGGCTGGCGATTCGCCTCGGCATAATTGAGGCATAAAATCAATATTAAACATACTGATATAATCATATCTTAAAGTATTTTATTTTTTATTATCAGATTATATACCAGTCCTTTTAAGGATTTTCCCTATAACGCCACCTCCCCGCTCTCGCTAGCCTGCATGGGCGTTGCCACGCAGTTAGAAAAACCCATCGGAGGAGATAACATGGCTATGCAGACTTTTATCAAACGAGCAGGCGCCTGTGCGCTGGCCTCGGCGCTGACAATGGCGGGACTGTCCGTCGCGCAGGCGCACGAGAGCAAGCTCATTACGCTCATCCAGCTTCAGGATGTACACGGCAATCTGACACCGCACGCCGGTATTATCAAAACACCTGGCGGTGGTAAACGCTACGTCACACAAGGTGGCGGAATGGCGAAAACAAAAACACTGATCGACCAGATCCGCGCCGACAACCCCAACAACCTGTTACTGGCGGTTGGTGACACGGTACACGGCACGGCCGAAACCATGTTCACGGTCGGCGATGCCATCATGCCGACGCTCAACAGTTTCGGCATCGACGCCTATACGCCGGGTAACTGGGAGTTTGGCTATGGCCCGGCGGTATTTCGTAACCGCTTCGCCAGCTTCGGCCCCAAACCACCGTTGCCCGCCAACATTCGGGTGATGGCCGATGCATTCGACGGCCCGGGCGTTACCGCAGCGACGTTCCCCACCATCGCCATTAACCTGTACAACGATACCGACACGGCGCCGCTGCCACCCCAGCTGCATAACAAGCCGGTATTGCCGCCCTACAAGATCTTCGATGTCGATGGCGTCAAGGTGGCCGTAATCGGCATTACCGCCTCCATCGTCCCGCAGCAGGCCGCCGTATTCAGCATTGGCCTGCGTTTCACCCAGGGCGTCGAGGAACTGCCCGGTATTATTGACGAAGTCAAACAACAGGGCGCCACCGTCATTGTCGTGCAATCGGAGCTCGGCCTGTCCCAGAACCTCGCCATCGGCCAGCGTTTCGAGGACGTCGACGTGGTGCTGTCTGCACACACGCACGAAACCACACTTAACGCGCTGATTGCCGACAAGCATGGTGTGCGTGCGACGGATGGTCCTGGCGTACATCGAGTAAAGCGGCATTCCACCATCGTGGTCGAAACCACCGAGGACCTGTACCTCGGTCGCCTCGACCTGGTCGTGAATGATGGCAAGGTGAAACGTTTCAACTGGCAGGCGATACCGGTCGACGACGACGTCGCTGAAGATCCTGCCACCAAGGCGCTGGTCGACGAGGCCGAGGCCCCGTTTATCGGCGACACCGTGGTTCGTCACACCTTTATGCCCGGCGGTTTCTGCCCGGCCAACGACTGTGGTGACACCACGGTACGCGGCCTGCAGCTGACGGAAAGCCTGGACACCGTTGTCGGTTACACGGAAACGGTACTGCATCGCGATAACGTGCTGGAAGATGAGATCAATAATTTCATTGCCGACGCCATTTTCACGATCAGTAACCAGGTGGTTCCCACCGGTGTGGATCTTTCCATGACCAACGGCTTCCGCTTTGGCACCGCCATCCTGTCACCTGATGTCGTCGCGCCGGACCAGACTTTCAACGACGGCCGCCAACCTGGCGAGATTACCCTGCGTGATCTGTATGCGCTGTTCCCGATCTCCCCCGCAGTCGCGGTTGCCGAGTTCTCTGGCAAGGTAATCGAAAATGATCTGGAGCGGGTTCTGACCGCCGTGTTCGACCGCAACCCCTTCATGCAGCGCGGAGGCTGGTATGTCGGTCTGGCCAATATGACACAAAAGATTGATCTGGATAACCGTCCCTACAGCAGCTCGGGTCGCCGCATTGTGGAAACCCGGATTGGTGGCGAGAAGCTGGACCCCAGCAAACGCTACCTGTTTGCGTCCTGCTTCCCGCACGGCGATGCGCTGGACCGGGTCTGCCGTACCAATGGCGGTGTCAACCACCAGTTCTTCGAACTGGCGGATGCGGACGATTACACCAGTGGTATCAGCCTGGTCGGACCGCTGAACAGCACCGGCATCATCAACGGCCCACGCGTCAAGCAGGTGGCACCGGACCGCTTTGTCCACGCCGTACACCTGATGCGTCGCTATCTTGATTCGCTGCCGATGAACACGGTAACGGCGGCCAGCGTGGCGACCGGCCGCATCCAGACGGTCAACTCCACCATTGCCGGCAACCCGCCGGTTCCGGCGCCGGTGTCCGCGATCGACCCGACGTTGATCCAGCCCCCGGAAGGTGCAGGACCGGCCTTCTTCGGTGGCCTCAGCGGTCTTAACGTCAACGACTGAACAGGTGACTGAGCTCACCTGAATCAGCCCGCATGGATGGCGGGGGAAGGCGGCGCAGCAATGCGCCGCCTTTTTTATTTCCCGCCTACAATCACCGATGGCCAAATCCCCACCCCCTGCCCTGTTTATTTGCGACGTCATTACAGGCAAACTTCATGCATTCCACCACACACTGTGATCCCCGACCATGACCGAAACCTTTACCCCGCACAATGACCTTGAAAGCCGACTCGTCTCTCTGCAGGAGGGCCGCCTCGATGGCAATGCGTTCATGCAAACCTTGCTCGACGAACAGCTGTTCATGCCGGTGGAGGACGATGCGTCCGACATCGAGGGGCTGCAGAAATCGACCCGCGCCAAACCGCTGACCCTGGAAACCGAAGATGGTGAAACGGTACTGATCCTGTTTTCCAGTCCGGAACGCGCCAAACAGTTTGTCGCTGACTTTCCGGGCTACAACGGTGGCCTGCTGACCGAGTTCAGCTGGATACTGGAGCGCATCGGCGGAGGTGTCGGCATTTCCATCAACCCCGGGCACGAGGTCGGCCTGGACCTGGAAGAAGACATGGTGGCCCAGCTGATCCACATGAGCGCTGAACGCGCGGCGGACGGTCAGACCAGCGCCTGAATGCTGGCAGCCAGTTCATCCTCGGGGACGGGGAAGGTAAAGGTGCGGTAGAAGGAACACACCGCCAGCAGGCGCTCGAACTGGTGTTCATATTCCTTCTCGTAAAATACAATCACCCGGGTATCGGGCAAACGCTCCACCACTGACATCATCGACTCCAGCGAACTGGTGCGATCGCGGAAATCGGACTGGAAATTGAACTCGGCGACGACGACGGCGGGTTTTTTCTTTTTGATGGTGCTCATGGCCTTGCGCATACGCGTCTCCGTCAGCACCTCGTAGCCGGCTTTTTGATACAGGGGCCGGAAATCCGGGTAACCTCCCAGTTCAATCACACTCAGCAGAATCGGTCTGGACATGCGGCTCCGTCCGGTTGGCAGCAAAGCGGTGTATTCTATCGAAAACTCAAGGTTTAAGCGCAACTTCCCCTATAGGTAAGGGGACAACAACATAACGGACAGGAGCCTTTGATGGCGTCGGGCGGTTTCTTCAGAAAGTTTCGCATTACCCTGCTGTTGCTGGTGCTGTTTTTTGTTGCCATGAACAGCTGGCTGACCCGGATGCGCACCACGGACTGGAATGAAACCTTGTGGGTCGTGGTGTACCCCGTCAACGGCGACGGCAGTCCGGCAACCGGCCGCTACATAGAAAGCCTGACGCCGGACACCTTCCACCCCGTGTCCGGGTTCCTGGCCCGCGAGGCGCGTCGTTACGCGGTGGGGATCAGCGAACCGGTTACCCTCAAGCTGGCACCGCAGGTCGACGAACGCCCGCCTCTGCCACCCGAGGGCTCCAACGTCCTGTCCATCATGTTGTGGAGCCTGAAACTCCGTTACTGGGCGGCGACGCATGATACCTTTGACGGACCCGAACCGGATGTGCAGATGTTTGTCGTGTACTACGATCCGAAGACACATCAGCGGCTGAGTCATTCGCTGGGGCTGCAAAAAGGCCTGATCGGTGTCGTCAACGCTTTCGCCAGCCCGGCGCTGGCAAAACGCAATAATGTTGTTATCGCCCACGAGTTTCTGCATACGGTCGGCGCCAGCGACAAGTACAACCCGGCGACCAACCTGCCGCTCTACCCGATCGGTTATGCCGAACCCGACCGCGCCCCCCTGTATCCGCAACGACAGGCGGAAATCATGGGCGGGCGAATCCCCGTCAGCCGCAACAAGGCGGTGATGCCCGGATCGCTGGCGGCGTGTGTCATCGGACCGGCAACCGCGCTGGAGATCCGCTGGACCGACTGACGTCTATCTTTGTCCACATCACAGGGAGTGCCGCATGAACAAGGCCCAAACAAAAGCAGGAAGCGCGGCAATCAAGCACGCTGACAAACCCGGATCAGAGGCACGAAAGGCCTCGGACACGTTCGTGGAGTGCCTGGTGTCCGAAGGCGTAACGCACATCTTCGGCGTGCCCGGCGAAGAGAATGCCGATTTCATGATGTCGCTGCTGGACAGTCCCATTGAATTTGTCCTGTGCCGCCATGAACAGGCGGCCGCCTTTATCGCCGATGTCTACGGACGACTCACCGGCAAGGCCGGGGTCTGCCTTGCCACACTGGGGCCGGGCGCAACCAACCTGGTGACAGGACTCGCCGATGCCAACATGGATCGCGCGCCGGTCGTCGCCATCATCGGGCAGGGCTCGACCAAACGCCTGCACAAGGAAAGCCACCAGAACATGGATGCTATCTCGATGATGCAGCCGATCAGCAAATGGGCGCACTCGGTGGTGGACGGGGAAACGATCCCCGAAGTCGTGCGCAAGGCGTTCAAGCTCGCCGAGGCCGAGAAGCCCGGCGTTACCGTTATCGAGTTACCGGAAGATGTCGCCAAGGAACAGGTAACCGCCCGGCCGATGCCGGTACTGAAAACCCGCCGCCCCGGTGCCGACCACAAGGCCGTCACCCAGGCGGTGGAAGCCATTGTTGCCGCCAGGCGCCCGATCATCCTCGCCGGCAACGGCGCAATCCGCAAACGCGCGGCATCGCAGCTGCGCCGGCTTGCCGAGAAAACCGGCATTCCCGTGGTCAACACGTTCATGGGTAAGGGCGCTATGCCCATGGACAACAGGCATTGTCTGTTCACCATGGGTTTGCAGGGCAAGGATCACATCAACCACGCCATGGACCAGGTGGACCTGGTGATCACTGTCGGCTACGACCTGGTGGAATACAGTCCGGGCTTCTGGAATGCCGACATGGACAAGAAGGTCGTCCACATTGATTTCCTGCCCGCCGAAATCGACTACCACTACACCGTCAGCGTCGATGTGGTCGGAGATATCGCCGACGCGCTGTGGCAGGTCAACATGGAACTGGAACGCAACCATGCCGGGCGGTTGCCCCTTCAGAACATCGACTCCTGGCAGAAACTGCGTAATACCATTCTTGCTGACTTCGCCATGGAAAAAGACGATACATCCTTTCCCATGAAACCGCAGAAAATTCTCTGGGAGGTTCGCAAATTTCTCGGGCCGGACGACTACCTGTTGTCCGATGTCGGTGCGCACAAGATGTGGATCTCCCGCTACTACCAGTGCCAGGAGGCGAATACCTGCCTTATCTCCAATGGTTTCTGTTCGATGGGCTTCGCCCTGCCCGGCGCCATCGGCGCCAAGATCGCCCAACCCGGCCACAAGGTGCTGGCGATCTGCGGCGATGCCGGTTTCATGATGAACGTGCAGGATCTGGAAACCGCGGTACGGCTCAAACTCAACGTGGTATTCATGGTATGGGAAGACGGCGAGTACGGCCTGATCAAGTGGAAACAGCAGAACCAGTTCGACGGCCGTCACTCCAGACTTGATTTTGGCAACCCGAAGTGGGATCAGCTGGCGCAGGCATTCGGCATGTGGGGCAGGACACTCAGCGCCCCGGAGCAGTTGCTGCCGGCGCTGCAGGAAGCCTTCGAACAGGATGGCCCGGCGCTGATTGCCGTACCGATCGACTACGGGGAAAATATCCGGCTGACCCGGCGGCTCGGCGAAATCGAGTGTACGATCTGAGCGCCGCCCCTTTAATTCCGCAACCACCGCCCCCACGTAAGTTGCTGAAGTCCATTGTGACAGTGGAGGGTGCATTATGAACACGAAAGATCCGGTTCACCGCGATCCCATCGAAGCGATCGGCGAGGCGTACGAGTTGATGCTGGAGCGTGCGCTCGAGGAATACCGCAAGGCAAAGGAGCATACCGCGCCTGCGCTGCAAAAACTGGTCGACGACGCCAGGGACACGGCCACCGAACTGGGTGAGTTGACCCGTGAGGAAGCGGAAAAGGTCGCCGATGCACTGAAAAGGGATCTTGCCGAAATCGGCGAGCAGCTTTCCGAAACAGGCGCCGGGCTGAAGGACTGGCTGGGATTCGAAACCAGCGTGGTTGAAAGCAGCCTGCTGAACCTGATGTTGCAGGCCGCTGACAAGGTGTCACTGGAACTGCGCAACTTCAAGGAGGGGCTCGACCAGCGTCTCACCCGCCATACCGGTGAAGTCACCGGTCCGGGCGTTCTGGTCTGCACCAACTGCAATGAGCAGTTGCAGTTCCGGCACGCCGGCAAGGTTCCGCCCTGTCCTAAATGTCACGGCACGGAGTTCCGGCGGGTGCGCAGCACGTAACACCGGCCAGCGGCTACACGGTCGGCCAGACCCTGCTGTTGCCACGTTTTTTATCGCTCTCGCTTCGGGTAAGGTAGCACTCCCGAAAAAGGAACTGCCGAATGACGAACGAAAGCGAAGAAAAACCCGGTATCCGTGAACAACATTTGCTGCGCCGCCGTAATAACCCCCTGTTTGATGCTTCACGCCGTGAAGTGCCGAACGAGGATATCGCCTCGGCGCGCCTCGACGACGGTCTGGAACTGGATCGTTTTATGGAGACGTTCCAGTCGCTGGTCCAGCGTGCTGTCGATCTGAAGCCCAATACGCCCAGCGAAACCGTGCTGGAAATCAAGGCGGCGCTGGACAAGGCCTACCAGCAGGCCTGCGCACTGCCTGGTGACCAGACCCGGGTCAAGCAGGCCATCGTCCAGCTGGTGGGCGCCATAATGCGCGCCATCTGGAGCGGCATCGGTGACGACCCACTGGCCAGACAAGAGCTCGAAGACGAGGAAACCGCCCGCCGCGCGCACTTCAGCCTGCAGGAACTGCCGCTGGTCTCCGCCCTGACCCACCCGGAATCGCCCATCGGCGAGGACGAATTGATCCCGTCATTGCTCAGTGAGCCGGCCAACACCCTGGTGCCCAGCCTGACCATATTCGACGCGGACCAGCTGGCCGTTCTCTGCGAGGAAGCGCGGGCGTTTCTGCTACAGCGGGACCCGGACCGGGCGCTGAAAGACGCCTGGAACCGGCTGGAATTGATTGAAGGGATCTACCAGCAGATCCTGCAACCACACAGGGGGGACCACTGAATGGCAAAAACCATTAATCCTGACCGCTGGTGCGAAGGCACTGTCACCGAACTCAAGCCCTGGACGGATCGACTCTACTCCCTGCGTGTCGATGCTTCGGTCAACCCGTTCACCGCGGGCCAGTTCACCAAACTCGGCCTGATGGTCGGGGATGAGTTCATAGAGCGGCCCTATTCCTACGTTAACGCCCCGGATGAACGGCCGCTGGAGTTTTACTTCATTACCGTCCCGAACGGCCCCCTGACCCAGCACCTGGTGAAACTCAAGCCCGGTGATTCGATCTACGTGATGCGCAAGGCGGCCGGATTTCTCACCCTGAACGAGGTGCCGGACGCAAAACACCTGTGGCTGTTGTCCACCGGCACCGGCATCGGGCCATTCCTGTCGATCCTGAAAACTCCCGAGCCCTGGCAACGCTTCGAACGCGTGGTCCTGGTTCACGCCGTGCGCACGGCCGCCGAACTGTCCTTTCGGGACACTATCGACAGGTTGGCGGAACAGCACCCGGAACAGTTCACCTACGTTCCCTTCGTCAGCCGCGAAGACACCGACTTCGCGATCCGCGATCGTATTCCCGGGGCCCTGGCTGCCGGCACCCTGGAAGCCCGCGCCGGCATCGAGATTACACCGGAGCAGTCCCAGGTCATGATCTGTGGCAACCCGGCGATGGTGAAAGACACCTCCGAGGCACTCAAGGCACGCGGGCTGGAGCGGAACCGCCGGCGCACACCGGGCCACATCACCGTTGAGAACTACTGGTAACCCCTATCCCGCCGGGCGGAAGTTTTTTATAATGCGCCGTTCCTCGGCGGCGATTCTGGAACGAC
>CAYSRA010000078.1:0-11699 GCA_964433205.1 uncultured Thiohalobacter sp.
TACTTGCTGTGGCCGCTCGGGAGCTGTCTGATTGCGCGCGCGGGTGCTGGGCTGGCAGTGGCCGTCGCGATCTGACTGTGCGCGGAGCGTGCGGCGTCGGACAGTGCCTCGCGGTGGCCGGCGCAGGTTTCCAGCAGCTGGCCGGCGTTGGACAGGCGCGCCAGTTCGCTGTGCAGCGCTTCCGCTTCACCCGGCTGCGGGGCGAGGTCGTCGAGTTCCTGTAGCTGGAAGCGCAGAAATTCCAGCCGTGAGTCACGGTCGTTGCCGGTGCCGACGATGGTATCGATGTCCTGTTGCACCCGCTTCCAGTCCTGGTGCAGGGCAGCCAGTTTGTCCAGCGTGTTGCCGTGCTTGCCGTGCCGGTCCAGCAACTGGCGTTGCAGGTCACGCTTCATCAGTGACTGGTGTTCGTGCTGGCCGTGGATGTCGACCAGCTGTTCGCCCAGCTCGCGCAGCCGTTGCAGCGGTACCGGCGTGCCGTTGATATAGGCGCGCGAGCGGCCTTCGCGGGCGATCACCCGGCGCAACTGGCACTCGTCGTCCAGTTCCAGCGACTGCGCCCTGAGCCAGTCGCGCGCGCCATCGAGGCGGGCGATGTCGAAGCTGGCGCTGAGGTCGGCGCGCTCCGCGCCGTGGCGTACCGCGCCGGCGTCGGCGCGCCCCCCCAGCAGCAGGCCGAGCGCGTCGAGCAGGATCGACTTGCCGGCGCCGGTCTCGCCGGTCAGCGCGGTCATACCGTCCTGCAGTTCGACTTCCAGTTCGTCGATGATGGCGAAATTGCGGATGTGCAGCGAGGTCAGCATCAGGGTTGCTCCGCCCAGCGCAGCTTGCGGCGCATGATGTCGAAGTGGTCGTGGCCGCGCGGGTGGATCAGCCTCAGTTCGTGCTCCTTGCGGCGGATGCGGATCAGGTCGCCGCCGACCAGCGCGAAATTGACCTGGCCGTCGCAGGTGACCTGCGCCTTGCTGTCGTCCTCGCCGTGCAGGCGGATGTCGATTTGCACCTTGTCGCTGACCACGATGGGGCGGTTGCTGAGGGTGTGCGGACAGATTGGCACCAGCACCAGCGCGTCCAGCCCGGGGTCGAGGATCGGGCCGCCGCCCGACAGCGCGTAGGCGGTGGAGCCGGTCGGCGTGGACACGATCAGGCCATCGGCGCGCACCGTGTTGAGGTAGCGGTCATCGATATGGGTATCGACCTCGATCATGCGTGCGATGTCCCATTTGTGCACGACCACGTCGTTGAGTGCGTCGCTTTCGCTGACGCTGCGGCCATCGCGGATCACCGAGGCGTGCAGCAGCGAACGGCGTTCTTCCTCGTAGTCGCCGGCGAGTATCTCGTTGAGGCGTTCGCACATTTCATCCGGCGACACGTCGGCGAGAAAGCCCAGTCGTCCCAGGTTGACGCCGAGCACCGGCACACCGGCGCCGGCCAGACTGCGCGAAGCATTGAGCAGGGTGCCGTCGCCGCCGACCACAATGGCCAGGTCGCAGCGCGTTATCAGTTCCGGGCGGTCCAGCACGGTGGCGGCGGGCGTGTCGAAATAGGCCGCGGCGGTCGGGTCCAGCAGTACCGGCAGGCCGCGGCGCTCCAGTTCTTCCACCAGGGTGGCCAGTGTACTGGCGACAGCGGTATCACCGGGCTTGGCGATCAGGGCAATGGTCTGGAAGCGGCTGGTCATGAGGAGGTTAATGCTAGCGGTTCCCGGACCCTGCGCCAACTGTCTGGGCCGGCAAATTTTTTATGTGCAGGTCGGGTCGACTGTTAGCACTCCGCTGTAAGGAGTGCTAAAGTTGCGCCATGACCGAGTTGAACGAACGTGCCCAGTGTTTGCTGAAAGCGCTCACCGAGCGCTATATCCGCGACGGCCAGCCTGTGGGCTCGCGCACGCTGGCGCGCGAGGCCGGACTCAAACTCAGCCCGGCGACGGTGCGCAATGTCATTGCCGACCTGGAAGATCTGGGGCTGGTGAGCTCGCCGCACACCTCTGCCGGCCGCGTGCCGACGGTGCAGGGATATCGACTGTTCGTGGATACCTTGTTGTCGGTCAAGCCGCTGGAAGCCGGGGTCGTGGCGGAACTGACGGAAAGCTTCGATATCGACGGCGACAGCCACGACCTGGTGGAAACCGCCTCCAACCTGTTGTCGGACGTGACCCGGCTGGCCGGCGTGGTGACCCTGCCACGGCGTGAACACGCGTCGCTGCAGCGGGTCGAGTTCCTGCCGTTGTCGAACCGCAAGGTGCTGGCGATCCTGGTGATCAGCGATACCGAGGTGCAGAACTGCATTCTCAGTACCGAGCGGGACTACGGCGCATCCGAGTTGCAGCAGTACTCCAATTTCCTGAACGAGCAGTTTGCCGGCAAGGAGTTGCAGAGCGTGCGCGCCACGCTGATCAACGAACTGAAGGAGACGCGCGAGCACCTGAACCGCATGATGACCACCGCCATGACCATGGCCGACAAGGTGCTGGGCGAGGCGGAGAAAGGTAGCGACTACGTGCTGGCCGGCCAGACCAACCTGATGGATTGCGACGAGTTGTGCAATGTCACAACGCTGCGCCAGTTGTTCGAGGCGTTCGACGAGAAGCGCGAGATCCTTGGGTTGCTCGACCAGTGTGTGGAGAGCGAGGGCGTGCAGATATTCATCGGTGAGGAATCCGGTTACCAGATGCTCGACGAGTGCAGCCTGGTGACGGCGCCCTATTCGGTGGATGGCAGGGTGCTGGGTGTGCTGGGCGTGATCGGCCCGACGCGTATGGCCTACGAGCGGGTCATCCCGATTGTGGATGCGACTGCACGAATTCTGAGCGCTGCCTTGAATCCCAGGGATTAGGCCCCATATTTTCGCTTCAACCAGGGCTTTGCGTGCGGACGCGATATTCAGGTTGTGCATTAAGGTATTGGATTAACTAACTGGTTATGCAGGGGTAATAAATGACTAAGGAACAGAATGTGGCACCTGGAGATGTACAGGAGAATGTCTCGCAGTCTGATACTTCAGCCGACGCGGGCGGTGAGCCGAGCCACGAAGAGCTGCACGCACTACTGACCGATGCGCGCGCCAAGGCGGACGAGCACTGGGAACAGTACCTGCGCCTGCAAGCCGAGATCGATAACCTGCGCAAGCGCAGCGAGCGGGATCTGGTCAATGCGCACAAGTTTGCGCTGGAGAAGATTGCCGTCGAACTGCTGCCGGTGAAGGACAGCCTGGAAATGGGGCTGGCCGCCGCCCTGGAGAATCACGATGTACAGAAGCTTATCGAGGGCAGCGAACTCACGCTGAAAATGCTGGGCTCCGTACTGGAAAAGTTTAATATCAAGGAAATCAATCCAATAAATGAGAAATTTAATCCAGATTATCACGAGGCTATGTCCATGCAGGAGCGTGATGATGTGGAGCCGAACACCGTGGTGGCGGTCATGCAGAAGGGTTATCTGCTCAATGACCGGTTGATTCGACCGGCCATGGTGGTTGTTTCAAAGGCACCGGCCGGCAGCACGATTGATCAGCAAGCTTGAAAAACCAGTTGCTGCCCCCACTTAGAAAACAGTTGAAAATTTTGACACAGAATTTGAATTCAGGAGAGACAAGCAAATGGGCAAAATAATCGGAATCGACCTCGGAACCACCAACTCCTGCGTGGCAGTGATGGAAGGCGGTGAGCCGCGCGTCATTGAAAACAGTGAAGGCGATCGCACCACGCCCTCCGTCGTCGCGTTTACCGACGGTGACGAGGTACTGGTGGGACAGGCCGCGAAGCGCCAGGCCATTACCAATCCGGCCAATACCCTGTTTGCGATCAAGCGCCTGATCGGTCGTCGTTTCGAGGACAAAGAGGTCCAGAAGGATATCGAGCTGGTCCCCTACAAGATTATCAAGGCGGATAACGGTGACGCCTGGGTGGAAGTGAACGGCAAGAAGATGGCGCCGCAGGAAGTGTCTGCGCGTATCCTGCAAAAGATGAAGAAGACCGCCGAGGATTACCTGGGCGAGGAAGTGACTGAAGCCGTCATTACCGTACCGGCCTACTTCAATGATTCGCAGCGCCAGGCGACCAAGGATGCCGGCCGTATCGCCGGTCTGGACGTCAAGCGCATTATCAACGAGCCGACGGCGGCTGCACTGGCCTATGGCATGGACAAGAAGCGCGGTGACGTCAAGATCGCCGTCTATGACCTGGGTGGCGGTACCTTCGATATCTCCATTATCGAAATTGCCGAGATCGACGGCGAGCATCAGTTCGAAGTGCTGTCCACCAACGGTGACACCTTCCTCGGTGGTGAAGATTTCGACAAGCGCCTGATCGACTACCTGGCCGACGAGTTCCAGAAAGATCAGGGTATCGACCTGCGCGGTGACCCGCTGGTCATGCAGCGTCTGAAAGAAGCCGCTGAAAAGGCCAAGATCGAGTTGTCTTCCAGCCAGCAGACCGACATCAACCTGCCGTACATCACGGCCGATGCCACCGGTCCCAAGCACATGAACCTGAAGATCACCCGCGCCAAGCTGGAATCGCTGGTCGAGGACCTGATCACCCGTACCATCGAGCCGTGCAAGCTGGCGCTCAAGGATGCCGGTCTGTCGGTCGGTGACATCGACGACGTGATCCTGGTCGGTGGCCAGACACGCATGCCGAAGGTGCAGGAAGCGGTACAGGAATTCTTCGGCAAGGAGCCGCGCAAGGACGTCAACCCCGACGAGGCGGTGGCCATCGGTGCTGCCATTCAGGGCGGTGTGCTCGGTGGCGAGGTCAAGGACGTGCTGCTGCTCGATGTCACCCCGCTGTCGCTCGGTATCGAAACGCTGGGCGGCGTGATGACCAAGCTGATCGAGAAGAACACCACTATCCCGACCAAGGCGACACAGGTGTTCTCGACTGCGGACGACAACCAGAACGCGGTCACTGTGCATGTTCTGCAGGGTGAACGTGAAATGGCCTCGGCCAACAAGTCGCTGGGTCGCTTCGACCTGACCGATATCCCGCCAGCGCCGCGCGGTGTGCCGCAGATCGAAGTCACGTTCGATATTGACGCCAATGGTATTCTCAATGTGTCCGCGAAGGACAAGGGTACCGGCAAGGAACAGAAGATCGTCATCAAGGCGTCCAGCGGTCTGACCGATGAAGAAGTCGAACGGATGGTGAAGGATGCCGAGGCGCACGCCGAGGAAGATCGCAAGTTCCACGAGCTGGCAGATGCCCGCAACCAGGCCGACAACATGATCCACGCGACCGAGAAATCGCTGAAGGATCTGGGTGAGGACAAGGTCAGCGCCGACGAGAAGGCGGCTATTGACAAGGCGATCGAGGAGCTCAAGGAAGCCATGAAGGGCGACGACAAGGATGCCATCGAGGCGAAGACCGCCGCGTTGGCCGAGTTGTCCGGCAAGCTCGCCGAGAAGCTCTACGCCGAACAGGGCGGTGGTGCTGGCGGTGCAGCGGGCGCGGCCGGTGCCGGTGGTGCCGGGCAGTCGGAAGCTGCGGCCGATGCCGGTGACGATGTGGTCGACGCCGAGTTCGAAGAGGTCAAGGACGATAACAAGTAAACTGTGACCATAGCCCCGGCAGGACTGCCGGGGTGGTTCGCGCGGTTCGCCGCGATAACAACCGGACCGCTGGAACGCCAAGTGTTGCCTTCGTGCTAACCTTGGCGTTTCTGGCGTTTTGGCGGGTGTAACAAAGTAAAGAAACTGGATTATGTCGAAGCGAGACTATTACGAAGTGCTGGGCGTTGCCAAAAACGCCAGTGATGCAGAACTGAAGAAAGCCTACCGGCGTGC
Source organism: uncultured Thiohalobacter sp. (assembly GCA_964433205.1). Lineage (GTDB taxonomy): Bacteria > Pseudomonadota > Gammaproteobacteria > DSM-19610 > DSM-19610 > Thiogranum. The sequence goes on from CAYSRA010000078.1 coordinate 5,782, forward strand.
GGCGCAGAAGCATCATCCGGACCGTAACCCGGACAATGCCGAGTCGGAAGAGATGTTCAAGGAGGCCAAGGAGGCCTACGAGGTACTCAGCGATGCCCGCAAGCGTGCGGCCTACGACCAGTTCGGGCACGCGGGCGTGGATTCTTCGATGGGCGGAGGCGCCGGCCCGGGCGGTTTTGGCGGCGGCGGAGCCAGTTTCAGCGATATCTTCGGGGATGTTTTCGGCGATATCTTTGGTGGTGGAGGCGGCGGCCGCGGTGGCGGGCAGCGTGTCTACCGCGGCGCCGACCTGCGCTATAACCTGGAGTTGTCGCTGGAAGACGCGGTGCGCGGCACCACGGTCAAGATCCGCGTCCCGACCTATACCACCTGCAAGACCTGTCACGGCAGCGGTGCCAAAAAGGGCACCCAGCCGAGCACCTGTACCACCTGCGGCGGTCATGGCCAGGTGCGTATGCAGCAGGGATTCTTCTCTGTGCAGCAGACCTGCCCGCGTTGTAACGGCACCGGCACGGTCATCAGTGATCCGTGCAGCGACTGTCATGGGCAGGGACGCGTCAAGGAACAGAAGACCCTGTCGGTGAAGGTGCCGGCGGGTGTCGACACCGGTGACCGTATCCGTCTCGCCAATGAAGGCGAGGCCGGTGAGAACGGCGGGCCGGCCGGTGACCTGTACGTGCAGATCCAGGTCAAGGAACACCCGATTTTCAAGCGCGACGATGCCAACCTGTACTGCGAGGTGCCGATCAGCTTCGCGACTGCCGCGCTCGGTGGCGAACTGGAAGTGCCCACGCTGGATGGACGCGTCAAGCTCAAGGTCCCCGAAGGCACCCAGACCGGCAAGCTGTTCCGCATGCGCGGCAAGGGCGTCAAGCCGGTGCGTGACAACGTGGTCGGCGACCTGCTGTGCCGGGTGATCGTGGAAACACCGGTCAAGCTCAGTGCCAAACAGAAAGAATTACTGCGTGAACTGGATGGCAGCATGAAGGACAATAAGAAACACAGCCCGCACGCGCATTCCTGGCTGGACGGGGTGAAGAAGTTCTTCGACGGCATGAAATTCTAGAGAGAGACATCGCATGACACGCATCGCTGTTCCCGGCGCGGCCGGCCGCATGGGGCGGAACCTCATTGACGCCTGCCAGCGTGGCGAGGGGATTTCGCTGGGCGCGGCCACCGAGCGTCCCGGTCATGAACTGGTTGGCAGTGATGCGGGCGTGGTGGCAGGTGTCGGTGAACTTGGCGTCGCCATTGGCGACAACATGGAAATGCTCGTCGACGACTTTGATGTACTGGTCGATTTCACGGTGCCTGCTGTCACCCTGGCGCACCTCGACATCTGCCGGCGTCACGGCAAGTCGATGGTGATCGGCACCACCGGTTTCAGCGACGAACAGAAGCAGCAGATCAGCGATGCGGCGAAGGATATCAGTATCGTGTTCGCGCCCAACATGAGCGTGGGCGTCAACCTGTGTCTGAAGCTGCTCGATATTGCCGCGCGGGTACTCGGTGACGACGTGGATATCGAAATCATCGAGGCGCATCACCGGCACAAGGTGGATGCTCCCTCCGGCACGGCATTGCGCATGGGCGAGGTGGTCGCCGATGCGCTCGGGCGTGATCTGAAAACCTGCGCGGTGTACGGCCGGGAAGGTATCACCGGCCCGCGCGAGCGCAACACCATCGGTTTCGAGACCATACGCGCCGGCGATATCGTCGGTGAGCACACGGTGATGTTCGCCGCCGAAGGCGAGCGCGTGGAAATCACCCACAAGGCGTCCAGCCGCATGACCTTTGCAGCGGGCGCGGTGCGCGCCGCCGGCTGGGTCGTGCAGCAGCCGGGCGGCCTGTATGACATGGCGGATGTTCTCGGCCTGTGACCGTGGCGGGCATGGCGCTCGCCGGTGCGGGCGCGGTACCGTCCTGACGCGGCAGCCGCGTTCCTGATATGGCGCGATTATTCTGGAAGGGCACCGAGCGTTTTCCCTGGCTGACCCGGCTCGGGCAGCGTATCGAGGCCGCGGTGATGCGGCTGTTCTGGTGGGTTATGTCGCGCTTTCCTCCCGAAAAAGCGTCAGCGCTCGGTGCCCGGTTGTTTGGCTGGCTCGGGCCGCGCAGCGCCAAGCACCGCCACGTGGTTGCCAACCTGCGCATGGCCTGTCCGGATCGGGATAATGCAGAGATTCAGTCGCTGGCGATTGGCGTGTGGCGCAACCTCGGCAGCATGCTGGCGGAATACCCGCACCTGGGCACGCTGATTGGCAAGGGCGGTGAACCCTGGTTTGAAATTGTCTGGCAAGGCGTGGTCCCCGGCTTTCTGAACGACGGGCGCCCGCGCATTTTCGTTGCCGCGCACCTCGGCAACCTGTATTTTTCGGCAGCCGCGCTACAGCACCTGGGCCTGCCGGTGGCGCTGGTGTACAGCCCGCTGACCAATCCCGATCTCGATCGCCAGGTATTGCGCTATGTGTCAGTGCTCGATTGTGAATTCATCAGTAAGCACAATGCTTTGCGTTCCATGCTCAAGGCGTTGAAGCAGGGACGGTCGGTGGGTCTGCACGTCGATGTGCGGGTGGATGAGGGTGATCTGTTTCCGCTGATCGGCGAGGATGCGACCACCACCACTGCGCCGGCCTTCCTGTCGGTCAAGACCGGTATCGATATTGTTCCCATTCGCACTGAGCGGCTGCCCGGCGCGCGCGCCCGGGTCACGATATTCCCGCCGCTGGAGCGGGCGCCGGAGGACTGCAGCGACAAGGAGGCCGTGCGTTTTCTTACCGAACAGATGAACCGGGTGATCGGTGACCTGATCCGCGAACACCCCGACCAGTGGATGTGTACCAAGCGACGCTGGCCGAAGCCGCGCATGCGCGAGAAGGGCGCCTACGATGTCTGAGACAGGACTGGCGCAGCGCTTGCGCTGGTGGCACGAGGCGCTGGCGCTGCGTGCCCTGTGGCTGCTGGCCGGTTCGATGTCGCCGGCGCGGGCATCGGCGCTGGGTCGTCGTATCATGCGAGCGGTGGGGCCGCGCACCGTCAAGCACCGGCACGTGATCGCCAACCTGCGGATCATCTGTCCGCAAAGCAGCGAGGCGGAAATCGAAACCCTGTCCCGGGACATGTGGGGGCACCTCGGAGCAACCCTGGCCGAGTTCGTCCACCTGGATACGTTGATCAACCAGGACTGCGACGATCCCGCGGTCGAGCTGGTGTGCGCTCATCCGGATGCGGATTTTCTGGCGCGCAGGAAGCCCTGTATCTTTGTATCCTGCCACCTGGGTAACTGGGAACTGGCTGGCTGGGGTGTCCGCCAGTTCGGGTTCCCGGTCGACTTCATCTACAACCCGCAGCAGAATTCCCGGCTCGATGCGCTGGTGATCCCGCGCCGCGAGCGGCTCGGGGTCGGCCTGGTTCCGAAACAGAATGCGTTGCGCCGGTTGATGAAAAGCCTGAAACAGGGCCGCTCTGCGGGCGTGTTCGTCGATGTGCGCGTGGACGATGCGCCGCTGGTACCGTTTGCGGGGCTGGAGGCCACCACCACCATGCTGCCGGCCTGGCTGGCGCGCAAGTTCGAGTGCGATATCGTGCCGATTCATTGCGAGCGTGTCGGCGACGCGCGTTTTCGCGTCACCCTGCACCCGTCGATAGTCTTGCAGGACAGCATGACCGGTGCCCCCAAATCCATCGAACAGCTGAGTGCCGAGGTCAACGACAGGATCGCCGGCCTCATTCAGCGCACGCCCGGCCAGTGGTTGTGTACCAAACGGCGCTGGCCCAAGCAGGCCATGCGTGAGCTAGGCGCCTACCCGGCCTGATGGCGCGCCGCGCCGTCCCGACCGGCCGCTTTTCCAGGTTCCTGAATGCCGGGCAAATTTCGCTCTGCCGCCTTGGCAGGACGTGGTGCTTCGAGTACAATCTCGCCGCTTCCGATGCTGTCATTCTGACGGCCTGAAGTCGTCTGGCGTCCGGCCAGCAACACAACGCATAACTCCTGCTGGAGGTTTCATTGACTACATCGGCCTTGTTGGCCCTGGCAGACGGCAGCCTGTTTCGCGGGCGGTCGATCGGTTCGGCTGGCCAAAGCACAGGTGAAGTGGTGTTCAACACCGCTATGACCGGCTATCAGGAGATCCTCACGGATCCCTCCTACGCGCGCCAGTTGGTGACGCTGACCTATCCCCATATTGGTAACGTCGGGGTTAATCCGGAAGATGAGGAGTCCTCGGGCGTTCAGTGCGCCGGGCTGATCATCCGTGACCTGCCGCTGACGTACAGCAGCTGGCGCGGCCGCCAGTCGCTGGGCGACTATCTGAAGGAACAGGACATCGTCGCCATCGCCGATATCGATACCCGTCGCCTGACGCGCCTGCTGCGCGAGAAGGGTGCCCAGGCCGGTTGCCTGGTGGCCGGCGAGCAGATCGACGAACAGGCGGCTATCGACGCCGCGCGCGCCTTCCCCGGGCTCAAGGGCATGGACCTGGCCAAAGAGGTCACCACCCACCAGCCCTACGAGTGGGCGCAGGGAACCTGGACGCTGGAGGGTGGCCTGCCCGAGGCGCCACACCCCATCGACGAAAAGCTGCCGCGCCACGTGGTGGCCTACGATTTCGGGGTCAAGCGCAACATCCTGCGCATGCTGGTGGATCGCGGCTGCCGCCTGACGGTGGTGCCGGCGCAGACCCCCGCCGAGGTGGTGCTGGACCTGAATCCGGACGGCGTGTTCCTGTCCAACGGCCCGGGCGATCCGGAACCCTGCGACTATGCCATCGACGCTATCCGCATCTTCCTCGATCGTGACATCCCGATGTTTGGCATCTGCCTCGGCCACCAGTTGCTGTCGCTGGCCAGCGGTGCGCAGACGGTGAAGATGAAATTCGGTCATCACGGTGCCAACCACCCGGTGCAGGACCTGGAAACCGGGGTAGTGATGATCACCAGCCAGAATCATGGTTTTGCAGTGGACGATGCGACCCTGCCGGGTTGCCTGGAAGCCACGCACCGGTCACTGTTCGACCAGTCGTTGCAGGGGATACGGCGTACCGATAAGCCCGCGTTCAGTTTCCAGGGGCATCCGGAAGCCAGCCCGGGCCCGCACGACATGGCGCCGCTGTTCGACCGGTTTATCGAACTGATCGACGCGGCACGCGGCGGCGAGGCACAGGCAACGGCCTGAGTTGCTGCTGATATCCCCTGAATTTACAACTGAGCAAACGGGCGCATGCCAAAACGAACTGATATAAAAAGTATCCTCATCATCGGCGCTGGTCCCATCGTCATCGGACAGGCCTGTGAATTCGACTATTCGGGTGCGCAGGCCTGCAAGGCGCTGAAGGAAGAGGGCTACCGGGTTATCCTGATCAACTCCAACCCGGCCACCATCATGACCGACCCGAACACGGCGGATGCGACCTACATCGAGCCGATCACCTGGGAGACGGTAGCGCGCATCATCGAAAAGGAACGGCCCGACGCGCTGCTGCCGACCATGGGCGGCCAGACCGCGCTGAACTGCGCGCTCGACCTGGCCCGTGAGGGGATACTGGAAAAATACGGCGTGGAAATGATCGGCGCCAAACGCGAGGCTATCGACAAGGCCGAGGACCGCGATCAGTTCCGCGATGCCATGCTGAAGATTGGCCTGGACATGCCGCGCGCGGCCGTGGCGCACAGTCTTGAAGAAGCCTTCCAGGTGCAGGCGCAGGTCGGCTTCCCGACCGTTATCCGCCCGTCCTTCACCATGGGCGGCAGTGGCGGCGGCATCGCCTACAACAAGGAAGAGTTCGTGGAGATCTGCGAACGTGGCCTGGAACTGTCCCCGACCAGCGAACTGCTGGTGGAGGAATCCATCCTCGGCTGGAAAGAGTACGAGATGGAGGTGGTGCGCGACCACAAGGACAACTGCATCATCATCTGCTCCA
>CAYSRA010000079.1:0-1414 GCA_964433205.1 uncultured Thiohalobacter sp.
CACACCCTATGTCCTGGCGTCCTGCCATGACCGTGTCTGTGCAATGGATCTGGACAATGGGGGATCCAGCCCAGCGCGACACCTCCGATGCACCGCTTTCCGCGCAGGAAGAATCGCTGGCGGATCTTGACGAAACACTCGCGCCATTTGAACCGGGCGATAGCGGGGATGTCGCTGTTTCCGGGCCGCGGGCAAACGACATCGCGCCTGCCCCGGAGCAGGCTGACGAGACCGGGGTTATTGATGATTTTCCGGAGATGCCCGAGCTGCCGGCAGAACTGGATGCTGCACCCGAACCGGTGCTTGAGGATAACGCGGGTGATGGCGAGTCGCTGGAAGATGCAGCCGACGCGCCGACCATCGGCGCAGTGCCTGCCGTCGAGGAAGAGGACGATGGCCTTGCGGTTATTGGCGAGGAACTCGACGAGGAAATTCTCGAGATCTTCATCGAGGAGGCGGACGAAGAGATCGAGAACATCAGGTCGTCCCTGCCGAAATGGATCCGGAACCACGACGACAGCGATGCGCTGGGTACCGTGCGACGTTCTTTCCATACCCTGAAAGGCAGCGGTCGACTGGTTGGCGCCATGCGTATCGGCGAGTTCGCGTGGGCTTATGAAAATATGCTGAACCGGGTCATTGACGGTACCGTCGAAGTCAGTGATCCGATGACCGAGGTACTCGAACGGTCCCTCGATACGCTGGTCGAACTCGTCGATCAGGTCAGGAACGGCTCGCCGGTGGTGTTGCCGGTCGGGTGGTTGATGAAGTGCGCAGATGCGATCAGCAATCGGGAGGCCTTGCCGGCTGAACCGTCCGTGGTCGCGCTGGATGAAACAGCTGCTGAGCAGGCTGATGCCGACGCCGGGCAAGTCGCGGAAGTTGAAGCACAACCTGCTGCGGATACGGATACGGATACGCGCGATGATTACGCGGATCTGGCCACGAGTGAAGACTCTCTCCTCGTTGACCACGTCATGGACCCGATGCTGTTCGAGATTTTCAGTTCGGAATCCCGCGGTCACCTGGAAGTGCTGCGCCAGTTTCTCGGTCAGGTCGATAATGGTGACGCCTGTGTCGATGAAGCGTTAACGCGGGCCCTGCATACCCTGCACGGCAGTGCCCATATGGCGGGCAGCGACCCTATCGCCGACCTTGCCGGAGAACTGGAGCAGTATGCCAAACAGCTTTCCATCTCCGGCATGGAAATGTCCGGGGATGGCTGCTCGCTGCTGCAGGAGAGCGTCGGTCAGATCCAGGATATGCTCGAATTGCTTCCGGGCGAGCACCGTGCACCGGAAGGGTTTGAAGAATTGCTGTCCCGTGTTCGTGCCCTGCGTGAAACGGTGCCGGCACGGCCCGAGAATGCAGCGTTCGAGGAACTGCTCGATGAGCCTCCCGTCGAAGCCGTCGA
>CAYSRA010000079.1:1514-11576 GCA_964433205.1 uncultured Thiohalobacter sp.
ATTGACCCCGAATTGCTGGAAATCTTCCTGGAAGAAAGCGAAGAAAACCTGGAGACAAGTGACGCAGCGCTGGATCGCTGGCGTATGGATAGTGCAGACCACGAGGCGCTGGCAGAGTTGCAGCGCGCGCTGCACACTGTCAAGGGTGGTGCGCGCATGGCCGATCTCGGCCCGATAGGCGACCTCGCGCACGCGGTTGAATCCCTGATAATTGCAGTCAACGACTGTAGTGCCACGTCGAATGAACCAGCGCTGGATGGTGTCCAGCGCGCCCAGGATGCCCTGGTCGGCATGCTCGACGAAGTGCGTACGCGCCGGCCAATGAGCCCGGCCGACGCCCTGGTCGAGGAACTGCAGGCACTGCGTGCCGACGTGCTGGCCGGCGACGACAATGCGGAGAGCGCAGACGAAGTCAAGTCCGCTGATGCTGAAACGGTTGAGGCCGTAGCTGAGTCGTCGGGGGGTGCCCCGGTTGAAGCGCCGGCGGCCAATGATCCGTACGCGGAAATCGATCCTGAGCTGCTTGAGGTATTTCTTGAAGAAGCCGCAGATATCCTGGAACACAGTGAGGAAACGCTGCAGAACTGGAAATCCGAGCCGGACAGCCAGGAGTTTATGGCCGAACTGCAGCGCGAGTTGCATACCCTGAAAGGGGGGTCCCGGATGGCGGACATCACCGCGATCGGGGATCTCGCTCACGCCGTCGAATCGCTGATGGTCAAAGTCGGCACTGGCGAGGTCGAGGCCGGTACGTCGATGTTTTCGGTGCTGGAAGAGGCGCACGATGCGCTGAGTCGCATGGTCGCCGATGTCGCGCAGCGCAAGCCGCTGTCCGAGCTTCCCGAACTTGTCGCTGACCTCGAGGCACTGCGTGAAGGCAGGGTGCTTGCCAGCCGCGGCAAAGCCGTTAAAAAAGCCGAGCCGGCCATCCAGCCGGTTGCAGTGGAAAAAGACGGCGAATCCGCCGAGCGGCGCGAGCGTTCCCGCACCGGGCAGGAACTGGTGCGCGTCAAGACGACGCTGCTGGATAACCTGGTGAACTATGCCGGCGAGATCAGTATTTATCGCTCGCGCCTGGAGCAGCAGATCGGTGCCTATCGTTTCAACCTGGTTGAACTCGAACAAACCGTTGCCCGCGTGCGTGAGCAGTTGCGCAAGCTTGAAATCGAGACCGAGGCACAGGTGCTGTTCCGCTATGAACGGGAGGCCGAGAACGACTCGGAAGAATTCGATCCCCTGGAGATGGACCGTTATTCACACATGCAGCAGCTGTCCCGCTCACTGGTAGAGAGTTGCAGTGACCTTGGCAGTTTGCAGGGGCTGCTCGATAACATTACCCGCGAGTCCGAAACGCTGTTGCTGCAACAGTCACGGGTCAACACCGAATTGCAGGAAGGGCTGATGCGTACCCGCATGGTGCCGTTCCTGGGGCTTGCGCCGCGCATGCGCCGTATCGTGCGCCAGACCTGCCAGGAGCTTGGCAAGCGGGCGGAACTGGAGTTGTCGGGTGCCGAGGGGGAGATGGACCGCACGGTCGTCGACCGGATTGTAGCGCCGATCGAGCACATGTTGCGCAACGCCATTTCACACGGCATCGAGACGCCGGAGCAGCGCGAGCAGGCCGGGAAACCCGAGGTCGGAACGATCCGTATTACACTCGAACGCGAATCGTCGGACGTGGTACTGAGAATGTCCGATGACGGTGCCGGCATCAATCTGGACGCAATCCGCCGCAAGGCGCTGGAGCGTGGCCTGATGGATGAGAATTCGGCGCTGAGTGATAACGAGGTGCTTCAGTTTATCCTGGAAACCGGCTTCAGTACCGCCGACAAGGTCACGCAGGTATCCGGTCGCGGTGTCGGTATGGACGTGGTGAACAGCGAGGTCAAACAGCTCGGCGGTTCCCTGCACATCGATTCCGAGCTCGGCAAGGGTACGACCTTTACTGTACGTCTGCCGTTTACGCTGGCACTGAATCAGGCGCTGCTTATCGAGGTTGGCGAGGATACCTACGCGGTGCCGCTGTCCAGCATCGAGGGTATCGTGCGGATGCGTTGCGAGGATCTCAGGAACTATTACGACGATCCGGCGGCGCGTTTCGAATACGGTGGTTATGAATATGAAGTGCGCCACCTTGGCAGTGTGCTCGGTACCGGCAAGCCGCATCTCGACGGTGCCCAGAAGCGCCTGCCGGTATTGCTGGCGCGCGCCGGCGACCACGGTGTTGCCTTCCACGTCGAAAACCTGCTGGGCAGCCGCGAAATTGTCGTCAAGTCCGTCGGGCCCCAGATCAGCACCGTGCGCGGTGTGTCCGGTGCAACCATCCTGGGTGACGGGCGCGTGGTAATGATCCTCGATATGGTTGCCATGTTGCGCGGTGCCGGATCGGCATCGGGCATGCTGGAGCAGTTCGAGGAGCTGATGCAGCAACCGGGTGCCAGCGAGGGCACCACCGTGATGGTTGTCGATGACTCCATAACGGTGCGCAAGGTCACCACGCGCTTGCTCGAACGCCACGACATGAATGTGATTTCGGCGAAGGACGGGGTCGATGCCGTCTCCAAACTTCAGGATCACATCCCTGATATAATGCTGCTGGATATCGAGATGCCGCGCATGGACGGTTTCGAACTTGCGACCCACATCCGCAACGAGCCTCGCTTGCGTAACATTCCGATCATCATGATCACCTCGCGTACGGGTGACAAGCATCGCCAGCGCGCCATGCAGATTGGTGTAAACCGTTACCTGGGCAAGCCGTTCCAGGAAAGCGACCTGCTGGAAAACATCAACGAACTGCTTGAAGAATAGGCTATAGATGAACGAATCCTCACAGGGTGTGCTGCGCGTTGCGGTATTGGCGGGCGAGCGAGAGCGCGGGGATTTTCGCACCATCCTGGAAGATGAAGGCATAGAGATCGTTCTCGATGGCAGGCTTGAACTGCCGTTGCCCGCCAGCTGGAACGGCGCCGAGGTTCTGCTGGTCGGCATGGATGACAAACAGGTCGATCGCAGCCAGGTACAAGGCGTCCTGCGGCAGTCCCCGGTACCGGTGCTGCTGAATCATGGTGGCGTCGGCAAGGGAGAGATCTGGACCCGGCGCCTGATCGGGAAATTGCGAACGCTGGCACGTCGAGCCTTTCCCCTTGCACAGGTCGACGCCACACGCAACGGTCGCCCGGAATTGCGGGTGGTCGATGACGCGGCCGCCCCGGAACACGGAAGCGGACCCTGGGTCGTGGTGCTGGGTGGATCGATCGGTGGTCCGAGGGCGCTGGCACAGTTTCTTTCGGCACTGCCGGACGATGTGCCGGTCGCGTTGCTGGTGGCTCAGCACATCTCCGAGGATTTCCAGGATCTTCTGGTCGAACAACTCGACCGCTGCAGCAGCTGGCCGGTTGCGCTGCTGGGCGATGAACAGACGCTGGAGGCCGGGCAGGTGTGGATGATGCCCGCCGAACGCGCGGTCGAAGTCAGCGATTCGTTCCGGATACGCCGCTCCGACAGGGCGTGGGATTCCGCCCACCGGCCGGATATCGACGGGTTGCTGGAGCGGGTTGCCGCACAGTGGGGGCGCCGTTGTGGCGTCATACTGTTCAGCGGTCTGGGAGAAGACGGTTCGCGAGGCTGTTCACTGGTGTCCGGCCACGGTGGCTTTGTCTGGACGCAGAGCGCCGAGAGTTGCACGATTTCCAATCTTCCGGATGCCGTCAGTCGGGCCTGTCCGGTTGAGTTCAGCGGAACGCCCGAACAACTGGCGCGGCAACTGGCGCGGCGCTGCCAGGTAATTAGCGCCAGCATAAACTGATTTTTGACAGGGAGTGGTAGAGCCATGAACGCAGTTGTTGAATCTGTACGAAGCCTGTGGGTGCCGCTGGAAGGCGTCAACCTGTTGCTGCCCAACGTTGCGATTGCTGAAGTCATCAATTACCAGCCGCTGGACATGATCCAGTCCGGGCCGGACTGGCTGCTGGGCGGCCTGCGCTGGCGTGACCAGCTACTGCCGATCGTTTCCATGGAGCGGCTGTGCGGTTTCGATCTGCCGCAGGGCGGGCGCGGTGCGCGGATTTCTGTGCTGAATTCGGTGCAGCCGGACTCCGGCCTGACGTTTTATGCCATGGTCACTGCCGGCATCCCGCGGCTGTTCAGTGCCGACGAAGAAGCGCTGGGGCCGTCAATGATGGCCACCAACAACCTGCCGGACACCGTGGCCGACTGCGTACAGATCGGTAGCGAGCAGGCACTGATCCCGAACCTGGAAATCGTTCAGACGGTGGTGGCCGGTGTCTGGAAAGGGCTGTCCGCTCAGTTGCCCGACGACGCCTGAGTCGCAAGGTCGCCCCACAGCAGCTGCACGGCGGTCAGCGTCGCCAGTGCGGCGGTCTCCGTGCGCAGTATTCTCGGGCCGAGGCGAACTGCCTGAAAGCCGTTTGCTCTGGCCGCGCCGATTTCCTCTTCATCCAGTCCCCCTTCCGGTCCCACCAGCAGGCGAACCCGGGTTGCCGGTTGCAGGTCCTTTAGCGTTTGCGCCGCGTCCGGCGACAGTACCAGTTTCAGTCCATCCGCCGGTTGTGCCAGCCATGCGCCGAGTTCAGAGGGCGCCTGCACTGCCGGGACCTGAACCCGTCCCGATTGCTCGCAGGCCGATTGCACGACGCCGTGCCAGTGAGCCATGCGCTTCTCCAGCCGCTGCGGCTCCAGCCGGACCTGCGCGCGTTGCGTCCATAGTGGCGTGATGGCGCTGACGCCGAGTTCCACCGATTTCTGCAGCACGAAATCCATGCGCTCGCCGCGCGCCACACCCTGACCCAGTTCGACATACAGGGACGATTCCCTTTGCGGTGACAGTTGCTCGTGCAGTCGCACCTTCGCCTGCTTTTTTGAAACCTGCTCCAGTGCGGCGGGGTATTCGTGGCCGTCGCCGTTGAACATGATCAGTGCATCGCCGCTCTTGAGGCGCAGCACGCGCAGCAGGTAATGGCTGCTGCGTTCGTCGAGCAGGATTTCGCTATTCGCGGCCAGCGGCTGATCCGTATAGACGCGCGACACGCGCATCAGTCCGCCACCGCCTTGCGGATGCCGTAACCGGCCACCCGCACCATCAGGTCGATCTCGTCGTGGCTGATAATGTAGGGGGGCATGAAGTACACCACGTTGCCGAGTGGTCGCAACACCACGCCGTGCTTCAACGCCTCGCGGTAGACGCGCAGGCCGCGCCGTTCCTGCCAGGGGAAGGGCTCGCGGCTGGCCTTGTCCTTCACCAGTTCGATGGCGAGGATCATGCCGATCTGGCGCACCTCGGCGACGTTGGGGTGGTCGCGCAGGGGGTCGGTTGCGCGCGCCATGTACTTCGCCAGCCCGCGGTTGTTGTTGATGACGTCGTCGCTGGCGAAGATGTCCAGTGTCGCCAGCGCGGCCCGGCACGCCAGTGCGTTGCCGGTGTAACTGTGCGAGTGCAGGAAGGCGGTCATGTTTTCGTAGTCGTCGTAGAAGGCGGCGTACACCGACTCGCGGGTCAGCACCGCCGACAGCGGCAGGTAGCCGCCGGTCAGGCCTTTCGACAGGCACATAAAGTCCGGGCTGATGCCGGCCTGCTCGCAGGCGAACAGCGTGCCGGTGCGGCCGAAGCCGACCGCGACCTCGTCGGCGATCAGGTGTACGTCGTGACGATCACAGGCTTCGCGCAACAGCGTGAGATAGACCGGGTCGTACATGCGCATGGAGCCGGCGCATTGCACCAGGGGCTCGACGATCACCGCGCAGACTTCATCAGCGTGCTGTTGCAGTGCCGCTTCCATGTGCGCAAAGGCGCGGCGGCCGTAGTCGGCGCAGGATTCGCCCGGTTCGCGCACATAGCAGTCCGGCGAGGGCACCCGGATGGTTTCCATCAGCAGCGGGCCGTAGGTGTCGCGGTACAGTTCCACGTTGCCGACCGCCAGCGCGCCCAGCGTCTCGCCGTGGTAGCTGTTTTCCAGCGTGATGAATTTCGTCTTGCCAGTCTGGCCCCGGTTGAGCCAGTAGTGAAAGCTCATCTTGAGCGCGACTTCGATGGCGGAGGAACCGTTGTCGGCGAAGAAACAGCGATCCAGCCCCGGCGGAGTGACCGCCACCAGGCGTTCGGCCAGTTCCACCGCCGCGGTGTGTGTGAAGCCGGCGAGGATGGTGTGTTCGAGCGTGCCGAGTTGCTCAGTCAGCGCGGCGTTGATGCGCGGGTTGCAGTGGCCGAACAGGTTGACCCACCAGGAACTGATGGCGTCGAGGTAGCGGTTGCCCTCGAAGTCCTCCAGCCACACCCCCTCGCCGCGCCGCACCGGGATCATCGGCAACCACTCGTGGTCCTTCATCTGCGTGCAGGGATGCCACACCACGGACAGGTCGCGCGCAGCGAGGTCGGCGTTGTGGTCGGCGGGTTTTGTCATGGGCTCTGGTCGAGACCGAGTCGTTCCCAGATGGCGCGGCTGGGCGCGGCGCGGTTCATGGTGTAGAAGTGCAGGCCCGGTGCGCCGGCATCCAGCAGGCGTTGGCACATGTCGGTGACCACATCCGTGCCGAACGCGCGGATCGCTGCACGGTCGTCGCCGCAGGCTTCCAGTCGTTTGCGAATCCAGCGCGGTATCTCTGCGCCGCACATGTCGGAGAAGCGCGCCAGTTGTGTGTAATTGGTGATGGGCATGATACCCGGCACGATCGGGATGTCGATGCCGCGTTTTTCGCACAGGTCGACAAAACCGAAATAGGCATCGGCATTGTAGAAATACTGGGTGATGGCGCTGTCGGCGCCGGCATCCACCTTGCGTTTGAAATTGTCGACATCCGCCAATGCATTCGGTGCCTGGGGATGAAATTCCGGGTAGGCGGCTACCTCGATGTGGAAGTGATCGCCGGTTTCCGCGCGGATGAATGCTACCAGTTCGTTGGCGTAGCGGAATTCGCCGGGTTGCCCCATACCGGAAGGCAGGTCGCCGCGCAGCGCCACGATGTGGCGAATGTTCTCTTTCCGGTAAAGGTCGAGGATTTCGCGAATGCTCTCCTTGGTAGAGCCCACGCAGGACAGATGTGGCGCCGCCTCGATACCTGAATCCTGTTGAATTTCGTGAACGGTATCGAACGTCCGTTCCCGGGTTGACCCGCCTGCGCCAAAAGTAACAGAAAAGAACCGTGGCTTGAGGCTCGCCAGTTCATCGCGTGTCACACGCAGCTTCGCTACCCCTTCATCTGTTTTGGGCGGAAAAAACTCAAAACTGTAAACGCGAGGATATTTTTTTTGCGATTCCATGAGTGTCCATCCCGGTCACGACCTCTGCCGGCCGCTACCCGACTCAGTAGCGGTAATGATCCGGCTTGTACGGGCCTTCCATCGGGATGCCGAGGTATTCAGCCTGTTCCGGTGTCAACCGGGTCAGTTTGGCGCCGATCTTCTGCAGGTGCAGGCGCGCGACCTTCTCGTCCAGTTGCTTGGGCAGCACGAACACCTTGTTCTCGTACTTGTCACCCTTGTTGAACAGTTCCATCTGCGCCATCACCTGGTTGGTGAAGGAAGCGGACATCACGAAGCTCGGGTGGCCGGTGGCGCAACCCAGGTTCACCAGCCGCCCCTTGGCAAGGATGATGATCTTCTTGCCGTCCGGAAAAATCACGTGGTCGACCTGCGGCTTGATCTCTTCCCACTGGTATTTTTCCAGCGAGGCGATATCGATTTCCGAATCGAAGTGACCGATGTTGCAGACGATAGCCTCGTTCTTCATCGCTGCCATGTGGTCATGGGTGATGACGTTGACGTTGCCGGTGGTGGTTACGAAGATATCGCCAATGCTGGCGGCTTCGTCCATGGTCACCACGCGATAACCTTCCATGGTCGCCTGCAGGGCGCAGATCGGGTCGATCTCGGTGACCAGCACAGTGGCGCCCATGCCGCGGTAGGCTTGCGCACAACCCTTGCCTACGTCGCCGTAGCCCAGTACCACGCAGATCTTGCCGGCGATCATTACGTCGGTGGCGCGCTTGATGCCGTCGATCAGTGATTCACGGCAGCCATAAAGATTGTCGAACTTGGACTTGGTGACCGAGTCGTTGACGTTCATGGCCGGGAACAGCAGTTCGCCGGCTTCCTGCATCTGGTACAGGCGGTGTACGCCGGTGGTGGTTTCTTCCGTGACACCCTTGATGCTGTCGGCCATCTTCTGCCACTTGCCGGGGTTGCTGGCCAGGTTGCGGCGCAGCACGTCGAGGATGGCTTTCCATTCCTCGTTGTCGTCGGCTTTCGCTTCCGGCACGGCGCCAGCCTTCTCGAACTCGACACCCTTGTGGATCAGCAGGGTGGCGTCGCCGCCGTCGTCGAGGATCATGTTGGGCATCTGGCCGTCGGGCCAGTTCAGCGCCTGCTCGGTGCACCACCAGTATTCCTCGATGGTCTCGCCCTTCCAGGCGTACACAGGGATGCCGGCAGCGGCGATAGCGGCAGCGGCCTGGTCCTGGGTGGAGTAGATGTTGCACGAGGCCCAGCGCACCTCGGCGCCCAGTTCCACCAGCGTCTCGATCAGCACGGCGGTCTGGATGGTCATGTGCAGGCTGCCGGTGATGCGCGCGCCCTTGAGCGGCTTCTTCGCGCCGAATTCCTCGCGCAGCGCCATCAGGCCGGGCATTTCGACTTCCGCAATGCTGATTTCCTTGCGGCCCCAGTCGGCCAGTGAAATGTCGGCGACCTTGTAATCGTTGGTGGAATCGAGAACAGCGTTCATAGAGCTTCTCCCTTAAAGGTTTCTTAAGGTCGAGCGCCGTTGTTTTGAGATGCTGGTCTCTCCGAGCCTGGCGGGCAGGGCCCGCTGCAGCGCCCCTCGGGGAACACAGCCGTATTGAAGTCGTGCGATTATCGCTAATTCATGCCCTCAGGCCAAGGGCTAATAGCCGTGCTCCTCAGATTCTGGCGTCGGCACGCAGGATTTCCGCCTTGTCCGTCTGCTCCCAGGTAAAGCCTTCATGTTCGCGGCCAAAGTGTCCGTAGGCGGCCGTCTTGCGGTACTTGATCTTGTCGGCATTGAGCAGATCGAGCATTTTCAGGATGCCGTAGGGGCGCAGGTCAAAGTGCTCGCGCACCAGTTCGGTGATACGTTCATCGCTGACCTTGCCGGTGCCGAACGTCTCGACCATGATCGAAGTCGGGTGCGCCACGCCAATGGCATACGACACCTGGATCTCGCAGCGCTCCGCCAGCCCGGCCGCGACGATATTCTTGGCCACGTAGCGCCCGGCGTAGGCTGCCGAACGATCCACCTTGGACGGGTCCTTGCCGGAAAATGCGCCGCCACCGTGACGTGCCGCGCCGCCATAGGTGTCGACAATGATCTTGCGCCCGGTCAGGCCGGCATCACCCATCGGGCCGCCGATGACAAAGGTGCCGGTCGGGTTGATGTGGTACTCGGTGTCGGATTTCAGCCACTCACTTGGCAGGACCGGCTTGATGATGTGCTCCATCACGGCCTCTTCGAGCTCCTTGTGGTCGATTTCCGGTGCGTGCTGGGTGGACAGCACAACGGCGTCGATGGCGACCGGCTTGTTATTCTGGTAACGGAACGTAACCTGGCTTTTGGCATCCGGTCGCAGCCAGGACAGCACACCCCGTCGGCGCATTTCGGCCTGGCGCTGCACCAGTCGGTGCGCGTAGGTGATCGGTGCCGGCATCAACACATCGGTTTCGTTGGTGGCGTAGCCAAACATCAGGCCCTGATCGCCCGCACCCTGATCCTCGGGTTTCGCCCGATCCACACCCTGGTTGATATCCGGTGACTGGACGCCAATCGCCGTCATGGCGGCGCAGGTTTCGTAGTCGAAACCCATCTCGGAACTGGTGTAGCCGATAGACTTGATAGTGTCACGCATAATGTGTTCGTAATCGGGTTTGGCGGTGGTGGTGATTTCACCGGCGATCAGCACCATGCCGGTCTTGAACAGCGTCTCGCAGGCGACGCGTGCATGCGGGTCTTCGGCCAGAATGGCGTCGAGTACGGCATCCGATACCTGGTCAGCCACCCTGTCCCGCTCGACGTCGCCCACCTGGTCTACAGT
>CAYSRA010000080.1:0-11573 GCA_964433205.1 uncultured Thiohalobacter sp.
CCGTCGCGAATCGGCTCACGATTGACGACGAACTGCCCCCACAGGCAATACATCTCTCCCTGATCCCCGTTGTCGACGAGCACCTTGTCGACCGAGGCACAGAAAACCGGCAATTGTGAAATCGTCAAAGCCTTCTGCAACTGCGCGCTGTCGGCCGATATCGCGGCCAAAGCAAAAAATTCCATGGATAAAACCCGGCTCGGAAAAAACCGGGGCATTATACCTGCCCGGGTTCAGAGTTCATCACCCCCGGGGGACAGATGGCCGCGCCGCTTTAGCCCGTGCACAACAGGTTCCAGTAACGGTGCCTGGACGAACAGCGAAAACACCACGACACCATAGGCGATTGACTGTACGGTCCACCAGCCTTCCAGTTCCAGCGGCAGCGTCAGGGCCAGTGCCAGCGTGACCCCTCCACGCAGCCCGCCGACCGACATCAACAGGCGGCAGGCGCTGCCGATGGGTTGCTGTCCGGGCACCAGTGACGTCAGGCCAGCCGCCAGCCAGACGCTGAGGAAACGCGTCACCAGCACGGCACCGATGCCCAGCAGCATGGCCAGCCAGCGTTGTTCGAACATCGCCAGCGTGATGGTCACCCCTGCCAACAGAAACAGGGCGCTGTTGGCCACCCAGCCGAGTTGCTCCCAGCCCGACGCCAGCGGTTCCGAGGCGGCGCCGACATCGGTACGCAACGCGTGCCCGATCCACAAACCGCAGGCCAGTGCCGCCATCACCCCCGACACGCCCAGCCAGACTTCGGCGACGAGATAACTGGCGTAGGCGACCAGCAGGCTGACCAGCATCACCCGCCCCAGCCAGCGCATCAGCCAGCGACCGGCAACACCGAACAACAGGCCCAACGCCAGACCACCGAACGAGATTCTCAGAAACGCCACCACCGCGGCTGGCAGAGCGACATCGGTCATCTGCCCGCCGGCGACCATTGAAAGCAACAGCATGAACAACACCACGGTGGTGGCATCGTTGAGCAGGCTCTCGCCCTCCATCAGGGTGAGCAGCCGCGGTGGCAACGACAAGCGACGCGCCAGTTCGGTCACCGCCACCGGGTCCGTTGCCGACAGCAGCACCCCGGCGACCAGCGCGGCAACCCAGGGGAAACCCTGTGGATGCCCGATGCTGAAGAACAGCAGCACCGCGATCAGCGCGCTCGACAGCAGCAACAACGGCAGCACCAGCAACAAGATAGGGAGAAGATTGCGCAACAACAATCGCGCGTCCAGCGTGACTGAAGACTGGAAAATCACTGCCGGCAGGAACACGTAGAACACCAGGTCATGGAAGTGATACCAACGCAGGCCGGTATCGATACCCATCCCGACCAGCAGTTGCGAGCCGGCAAACCCGCCGGCCACCAGCGCCGCACTGAATGGCAGGTGCAGACGATGCGCCAGTGGCTCCAGTAACAGTGCAGCCAGCAGCATAGCCATGAAGGAAAGCGCAATGGTCGCCAACGCCGGTCACCTTTTCCGAGGTACTGAGCGGGTAGACCCCGGAACGGGGTGAGGGTTCAGCAGCCGCGCAACGGGCTGACGACAAACCGGGAATCGAACAGGGTTACCCCGCACCGTCGCAGGCGGCACAGGCAACGACCGGGGAAAAACTATTCGGTGTTTTCGAGCAGGGCGTCGAGGGGGACGGTACTGAAGGTATAAATTTTCCCGCCGTGCTGCTGTACGAAACGTTGCGCATCCTCGCGGCTGGAAAACGGCACTACTTCCGGTGCGTGCATGCCGCCCAGGCGGTCGCTGCCGACGACATAGAAAGCCTTGCGCGCATCAATCCAGGTGCCCGGTTCGGGCCGGTCCCAGCTGGCTCGGCCGACGTCGGTGACATAGATCGCTGCAATATTTTTCGGCTCACCGGGCAGGTGAGTAAAAGCGAGGGTATCGCGTACCGAAGTAAACCACAGCGGTTGTTCACGATCGGTCAGGAAGATCTGTCCCTTGGGACCATTATGGTTCAGTACTGTCATGCCGCAGAAATAACCGACCGCATCGGTGGTCAGTTCCTGCGGTTCGGGAACTGCTTGCGGTTTCTTTTCGCTACAGGCGCTACCCAGACCGGCAAACAGCAACACAACGACAAAGACAGACAGAATCTTCACTACAACTCCCTGCGGTGAAAAACCGCCATGGTCGCCGCCAGCGGCGCGGCCACCCACAGCAACATAAGACCCAGCAACAGCGGCAGCCCGAACCCGGCACGCGCCGCCACACCGGCGATACCGGCGACCTGCTCGACGGTGTCGAACGCGGTCAGGTTCAACAGCCGGTAGGTGTCGGAAGGGCTGAACAGCATCAGCGTGGAAAACAGCGCCTGGCCGATGCGTTGTTCATGGTCGGCCAACAGCAGCCCCAGTAGCGCAAGGTCGTACAGCACCACGAAGATCAGCCACAGCACGATGGCGGCACCGGCCGCCGTGCTGCGCTCACGCACCAGCACACTCACCAGGTAACCGAGCGCCACGAACACCGCCCCCAGCAACAGCGAACTGCCCATCATGGTGAGGTAGGCCTGCCAGCCGACCACACCGTTGTCCGTGGTCATCACGGTGATCAGCGCCGCACCGCCGTAACCAATGACCACTGCCGCCAGCAGGATCATCATGTGGCCGACGAACTTGCCGGCCACCACCTGCCAGCGCGCCACCGGGTAGGTCAGCAGCAACAGCATGGTGCCGCGCTCAAACTCGCCGACCAGCGCGTCGAACGACAGCAACAGCGCAATCAGCGGCAGCAGGTAGACGCTCAGACTGGTAAGACTGACCACGCTCACATCCAGCGCGCTGGCACGCGTGGCACCGCTGGGCGCGGAGCCCACCAGCAGCAACGCCAGCGCCGTCGCACCGAGCAGAATGATGGCGGCTGCCACCCAGCGGTTGCGCAGGCCATCGAGGAATTCGTTTGCCGCCAGTATCGCTATCGCTCTCATTGCGGTTGTGCATTCTCCATGTAGTGGTAGTAGATGTCGTCCAGCCGCGGCGGGATCACATCCATGTCTTCGACGACGTCACCGAGACCGGCGATCTGGCGGAACAGTATCATCTTGGTGGTGCCCAGGCACGACAACTCGACACCGTGATCGTTGACCCGACGCAACTCGCCCAGCGGCGCAAGCTGCTCGGCAATCCGCGAGGTATTCTCCCCGGCAATCCGCAACCGGACCACGATCGGCAGCCCGGCCTGCCGGGTCAGCTCTGCCAGCGTGCCGCACGCCACGATGGAGCCGTTCTTCATAATAGCGATACGGTCGGCACGCGCCTCGACCTCGTTCAGGGAATGGGAGGACGTCAGCGAAGTGGTGCCGGACAGACTCAGTGTGTCGATCAGGTCGTAAAACTGCCGGCGCAGCGAAGGGTCCAGACCGCTGGTCGGCTCGTCGAGGAACAGCATGCGCGGTTCGCCGAGCATGGCCTGGGCCAGGCCGAGCCGCTGGCGCATGCCCTTGGAATAGGTACTCACCCGCCGCTCCGCCGCCTGTGCCAGTCCCACCCGGTCCAGAATGGCGCGACACTCATCCTGTGCCACGGCCTTGAGTCTTGCGTAAAACGCCAGCACTTCACGCCCTTTCATTGCACTGTGAAAGGCGACACTCTCGGGCAGGTAGCCGATACTGCGGCGATGTTCGGCAGCCACCGTAGCCGGGTTGTTGCCGAGCACGCGAACCGCACCCGCGGAGGGGTGCGTGAGGCCGAGCATCAGTTTCATCAATGTTGTCTTGCCGGCGCCATTGTGGCCGATCAACACCATGCGTTCACCACGCCGCACCGTGAGATCCACGTCACGCACCACCGTCTTGTCACCGTAGCACTTGCTCGCGCCGGTGACTTCGATCGCGATTTCTGTGGCAGCGCCCTCATCCATCGGAACGCACCGCAGGCTCGGGGACGCTCATCAACGGCGCACTGTCCACGACACCGCCCGGATACAGCGCGGGAAACTCGGACTGCGCCCAGCGCAACACCTGCACCGCGGGACTGTTGAGCAACAGCTTGGCCATCGGGTGACGCCAGACGATCTGGTCGACCAGGTCATTCGGCCGGTAGGGCTGGTCGGCGATGCCGTTCTTGTCGAGATCGAACGCCGGGTTGTCGCTCCAGTAATTGCCGCGTCCGTTGAACGACCATTCGATGTAGCGCGTTCCCACATACTTGACCTGGGTGCGGTTGTTCACGAAAGCATTCCCGTAGATCAGGTTGCGCTCCGAGCCGGCCGTGAAGTGAATCCCGATGCTGCAGTCCGCGAAGTAGTTGTCGTGGATACGATTGAAATTGGCATTGTAGATGAAAACACATTTCTCCGGGCCACCCGTCACGCGGTTGCCGCGGATGTCCGAGTGATTGGTATAGTTGAAAAACAGACCGCGATCCCGATCGCCGTCCGAGACATTGCCCACCACCTGCAGGCGTTCGGAATACATCAGGGCATAGCCGACGTGGTTGCCCCGGGAAACATTAAAACTTATTTCGCTGTCATGAGTGTACATATAGTGAATGGCAAAACGCAGGTCGTGCAGGCGATTACCGCGAAAAACATTGTTGCGGCTGGTGGTTACGAAGATACCGTCACGCCCGTAACGGATATCGTTGTCCTCCACCACAGACCCCGGGGTGTTCCATAACTGGACGCCGTTTCCGCGTTCGTTGACCCGCGCGTTGGTGCTGCCGACGATCACGTTGTTCCGTACCGCGGCGTCATCCGGGCCCTTCAGGTATACGCCGATAAGATTCTGCTTGAACTGATTGCTGTCGATCAGTGCCCGGTCTCCTTGCGGGGTGACAAAAACACCGCTGTCCTCGGTCGCCAGACTGGTGCCGGAGTTCCGTACCGTGACACCGCGTATCACAACGTCCGGCGCGGCAACGGTAATAACGCGCCCTTCGCCCCCGCCATCGATAATACTGGCGTGCGAACCGCTCAGTTCCAGGGGCTTGTCGACAATAATCCGGCCCGCATACACACCAGCCTGTAACAACAGGCGATCACCGGGTGCAGACCGCTCGATGGCCTGTTGCAGCACCCCTTCACCGGGCGCCACGCTCCTGTCCTTCGCCGTGACGGGAAAAGACAGGCAAACCACCAGTACCCACAAAATTCCGCCGGCCAGCATGCGGCTGACCGGCGGTTTTTCATATGCCCTGCAATACTGCAAAACGCGGATGGCTATGCCGGCTCCACCAGCATGCGACCGCGCATTTCCATATGCAGTGCGTGACAGAACCACTGGCAGTAGAACCAGTGTACGCCGGGGCGGTCTGCCGTGAAGGTCACCGACGAGGTAGCCTGCGGCCCGATTTCCATGGCGATACCGTAGTTGGCCAGGGTAAAGCCGTGCGTCAGGTCATCGATCTGGTCGTTGTTGCTGACGTAGACCGTCACCTCGTCACCCTGTTTGACGGTGAACTTCTCCATGCTGTAGTTCGGCGCAATCGACCACATATAGACACGCACCTTGTTACCGTCACGGATTACCTTCGAGTCGGTATACAGGGTGACGCCATCTTTCTTGGCCTGTTCGGTTGCCGCGGCCCACATCGGGTCGTCCTTCTTCCACAGCGAACGCGGATTGACGATATCGGTACGCACAATGATACAGTCGTGCGGCTCGGCGAAGGTCGGACCATCGTGCACGATGGACATCTTCTTGCCGGAAATATCGATCAACTGGTCGTTCTCCGGTTTCAGCGGACCGGAATTGATGAAACGGTCCTTGGAGAACTTGTTGAGCGACACCAGCCATTTGCCATCGGCTTCCTTCGTTTCACCCATGGACGTGTGGTTGTGACCCGGCTGGTAGTGCACATCGATCTTTTCGATAATCGGGTTCACCTTCTTGCCGGCATAGGCGTCGACGGCTTTCTGGATGTTCCACTTCACCGACTGGCTGTCCAGGAACAGGGTGGTAAAGGCGTTGCCCTTGCCATCGAAGGCCGTGTGCAGCGGACCCAGGCCCAGCTCCGGCTCGGCAACCACCGCGTCGCGCGGCTTGATCTTGTCCTTGAACAGGTCCGGCAGACGCCGCACATCGATCACGCTGACGGTCGGGGACAGCTTGCCGTTGATCACCACATACTTGCCATCGGGCGCCGTGTTACAACCGTGCGGGCTGTTGGATACCGGGATGTAACGCGTGTATTTCGACCCGTGGCGGCCATCGATGACCGGCACGCCCTTCATTTTCTTGTAGTCGCCCTTCTTGACCGCCTGTTCGATGGCCTTGATATCGAATACCACTACCCAGTCCTGCTCATTGGCGGTCATCTGCGCCAGGTTCACGCCTTCCTCACTGTTGTAGCAGGTAGAGAACGCGTACAGCCCCTGGTAGTCGGCGTCACAGTTGTCGAGGTTGCCATCGACCATGACCTGCCAGGCCACCTCCATGGTGTCACCGTCGATCGCCGTGAAAATAGCGTGGTATTTCTTCGGATCGTCAAGGTCGCGGCCGTCATTCGGCAACGGTACGCGGTGCTCGCCGTTGGCAAACACGTAACCGGTACGCGGGTACTTCTGCGGACGCAGGCCGTGAATGTCCTGGGCGTTCGGAATCTCGATGATCTTGTCACACTTCATGACATCACAACGCACACGGGCAACACGGGTGTTGGCCTTGTCGTTCATAAACAGGTAGCGGCCGTCGTAGGTACCGTCGGTAAACGACATGTGGGGATGGTGGAGATCGCCATTCACCCAGCTGCCACCACGGGTCTCCAGGAACTTCGTCGTCTCCGGGAGCAGTCCCTCGGTGAGTATCTTGCGACTCTCGTTGGTCACGCCCCAGCCGGTTGCGCTGCAACGGTTGAACACCGGCACACGCATCAGTTCGCGCATGGAGGGAACACCCATGATACGAAGCTCGCCGGACTGGCCTCCACTCCAGAAACCGTAGTAGTCATCCAGTTCGCCCGGGGCCACGCTCGCCTTGCCTTCAGCGGCCGACGCCTGCGCCTCGCCCGAATACAGCATGGAACCACCGGCCAGCCCGGCCACACCACTCGCTCCCGCCAGCGCCGCCAGTTTGGCGGAGCCGCCCAGAAGCTCCCTGCGGGTAATACCCGATTTTTTGTCATCATCAGCATTTGACATTGCGTTTCTCCCTCTACTTCTGCTCTCGTTTAACCGTGCCCTCAGCAGACACGGCCTCTCTGCACACTAGTGTTAATCCGGGTTTTCCGAGCCCCGGTCAGACGCTTCATCTACCGCCTCGCCGGCTTTCGCTCTGTTTTTGATCTCTTCCACTCTCAGGGCAACACCTGTCTTGCTGCCTGTCGAAATACTCGCCTGCCGTTCCCGTTTCAGGCGCTTCTGAATCAGCACGGGACAGGCATGATCATCCGAATAAACCACCTGACAATGCAGACAGTATAGACATTCGTTGACGTTGATATTGCCTTCCTTGTGGATGGCCTGGACCATGCATTCGTTGGCACAACGCTGGCAGGGCGCGCCACATTCCTTGTAACGTTTGAGCCATTCGAACATGCGCAGCCGGCCGGGTATCGCCAGCGCAGCGCCGAGCGGGCACAGGTAACGGCAATAGAACCGTTCGATAAACAACCCGGGCACCAGCACGGCAATGGCAAACAGCACGAACGGCCAGTCGCGGGCGAATTTCAGGATGATCGCTGTCTTGAAAGGCTCCACCTCGGCGAGGCGTTCTGCCACGCCCAGTGAGTGCAGCGAGAAACCGAACAGTACCAGGAAGATCAGGTATTTCAGCGCCCACAAGCGCTCGTGCAGCCCCCACGGCAAGGTAATCTGGGGCATCCGCAACAGCTTGGCGACACGATTGAGCAACTCCTGCAGGGCACCGAAGGGACACAACCAGCCGCAATATGGTCCGCGCCCCCAGAACAGCAACGCAGCGGCGACCGACCCCCACAGGATAAATATCAATGGCTCCATGAGGAAATAATTCCAGTCAAAACCGCTGACGAGCGCATTGAACACCGCCAGTATATTGACCACCGACAGCTGCGCATTGGCGTACCAGCCAATACCGAACAAGGTAAACAACAGGAAGCCAACGCGCACCCGGTCGGTCAGCTTCGGGCGTTTCACCAGCCAGTCCTGGAAAAAGAAAATCAGTGTCAGCACGCCCAGCGCCACCAGCAACACAATGACCTCGGGCAGCTTGGTCACCCACATTTTTGTCCACAGAGGGGCGTCCGGGGCACCGGCACCGAGCCACGACAGTATCCCTTTTGAGGCGGGTTTCTCGGGCTTGATAATCGTCAGATATTTTTGCGGCGGCGTATAGACGAGCTCAAACGTCTGAAACGCCTTCTTGCGCGGGCCGATCGCACGCCCCACCAGCAGTTCCAGCTTCCAGGGGCGCGCGGGATCAAAGCCCTGATCCGGCGGCAGCAGAAACAGATCGACATCCCTCAGGTCCGGCGCACCTTTGGCGGAGATATGGCGCAGCCGCTTGTGCTGGAAATCGTGGAAGCGGATCTTGGCATCGCCCTGCACGAGCTGGAAACGGTCAAAAATACCACCGCGCACATAGCCGGACCCCTTGAAGGAGTAACGACCGTCACCCGCCAGCAGGATCGCCTGCTGGCCGGGTTCCAGACGCTGCATCAGGTTTTTGTATTCTGCCTCGCCGAGCAGGCTGCGGCCGATAGCCGGAATGGAAACCACCGCCGCATACAGTTCGATAAAGGTCTCGTTCGGGTCGCCGCGCTCGGGGCGCTGTGCCGCCAGCGGGTCACCCGATTCCTCGAACGCTTTATTGACCTGTTCCAGCGTCAGCAACAGTTTTTGCACCGAACCATCGGCAAGAAGCGCCGGCCAGTCCTCGACCGCACCGGCGCTGGTGTTGATCACGGCACGGGGGCCGGTGGTTTCGGGCTTCGGTTTCAGTCCGCCCAGGCCGTGCGCACGCGCCACCTTGATGGCACTGCGCAGAATGGTGTCATCCATGACCATCACGGTCACTGTGGCACCCGTCACTACATCGACCTTGTGGTCGCCCATCCCCGCACGTACCAGCTTGCCGATATCCAGGCCCTTGTAATTATCGAGTACCGCGACAATACGCTTTTCCGGAATACCGACCAGGACAATGGGTTCGTGGTGCTCGACCAGCAGCACTTTCTGTATGACGCCGTTGAGGTCGATGGCCACCAGCTGGTGGATAGGTTTACCGGAATAGCCGGTAGTATTCACATAATCGCTGGTCAGGAACACAAAACCCAGCTGCTCGCTCCCGTGAAAAGCCGGCGCCACCGGCGGCTCGCCTTCCGGCTCGGCAATTCGATCGGCACCGGGGAATATCGTTTGCGGTTCCATGCTGGCAAGAAAACGCGGTAACTCACTGGCTGTCGCAGAACCGGTCGCCAGCATTTGCAACACCAGAACCAGCAGGAACAGCTGCACCGCAGCGTTGATGCTCCGGTACGCATTCGCGACAAAACCGTTAATGCGCAGCGCCCTGGCGCCATCGTGCGGGAGACTTTTCATTAATTTCTGTGAGAGTATTATCCTGAATGTGGAAGCAAGTATAGCGAATTCCCCGGCCGCGGCTACTTGATCTATATCAAGACGTCCGGAAAACCGTTTTGGAGATAATCGAATGTATGCGAGACTCCTGAAATGCTGACAACCAATGTACAAACGGCCAGTGACCTGATGTCCATTGCCCTGCAGGCAGAACACGAGGCCATCCGTCGCTACACGCTGCTGGCGGAAGCCATGCGCGAGCAAGGCAACCAGGAAGCCACATCACTGTTCGAACGCATCATCGAAGAAGAACGCGGACACGAGAACCTGATCGAGGAATGGGCAAAGCTGGAAGGTGTAGAACTGCACACCGAGACCGGCCCGATTGTGTGGGAAGACCCCCAGGTCTCGACCGACTATGACCGCGAGGCTATCGACCCGGTGCACAGCACACCGTACCGCGCACTGGCCTTCGCCGTACACAATGAGGAGCGCGCGTTCCGTTTTTATACCCAGGTCGCCGCCACGGCGGAAGATGAAACCGTGCGTGAGTACGCCGAGATCCTGGCCCAGGAAGAACTCGGACACGCCGCCCTGCTGCGCGTCATGCGCCGACGCGCATGGCATGCCGAACAGGAGGCACACCACGAAGAACCCGACATCGACCCGTCGGTGATCCGGACCCTGCCCGACCTGCTCGCGGTAGCACGCAGTGCCGAACACTGCCTTGCGGACAACCTCGCAGCAGTCAGCAAAACCCACCCTGAACTGAGCGAACTCGGTGACGCCATGCGCCAGACACTGGCGGACATTGAAGCCGTACAGAAAGATACCGACAAGCCGGGCGAAAAGGCCGCCCGGGCCGTTCAGGCAATTGAGGATTACAAAACAAAGACCGCCTCGGCGAGTGACGACCCTGATACGTTACTGGAACGCCTGAGCACCGACACGGATCGCTGCTTTGCTTTCTACGATGCGGTGGTGACCCACGCCAAAGATGAAGCGGTCATGCTAGCCGCACAAAAACTGTCGGAGTCAATACTGGAACGTGCCGGTATACTGCATGGCGCGCTTCAGAAAAAGCACT
This sequence comes from uncultured Thiohalobacter sp., assembly GCA_964433205.1. Classification (GTDB taxonomy): domain Bacteria; phylum Pseudomonadota; class Gammaproteobacteria; order DSM-19610; family DSM-19610; genus Thiogranum. Next base: position 10,549 of record CAYSRA010000080.1, read on the forward strand.
GATGTTGGCACGTCGGGTGGAGAGTCACTAAAGCCCCCTTTTTTCTTTTATCTCTGCCCTTGTGCCATCCTGCCGGTTGGAGGATCATGCCGAGTCCACAACAACGACGCCGCAGTCGGACAGCCATACATAAGAACCAGGGCGTTGACCATCCAGACTTGGGGGAAGTTATGAAGTCACGTATATCAACTGTATGTACTGCGTTTTCGTTTTCTTTAGGGGTCATTCTACTTGCGTCTTGCGGAGGTGGTAGCAGCAGCGGAGACACGGGCTCTACCGCAACCGCTGCCGGCATCTTTAAAGACGCCAATACTTCGGGACTGAGTTATGTATCTGGCAGTCAAACAGGCACCACCGGCGCCGACGGCAGCTTCACCTATGAGGTAGGCCAGCCTGTCAGTTTCTCTGTTGGCGGCGTAACAATCGGTACGGCCACAGGACAATCGGTCGTAACGCCTGTGGACCTCGTACCGGGAGCCGGCAGCAGTTCAACGCAGGTACAGAACATTGTCCGTTTTCTTATGATGCTCGATAGCGACGGTGACCCGAGCAATGGCATCCGCATATCGACGGCCACACGGGCCATTGCCGCCTCGTGGTCCCCGGTTGACTTTTCAACCACCGACCTCCCCGCCGCACTTGTATCGATCATATCCGATGCCGCTTCAGCGGATGGCACACCGCACGCCCTGCCCGATAGCGCCAGCGCCAGGTCACACCTCGAATCCACCTTGCTGTGTACGAGGGCGGGCGCATTCCGCGGAACGTTTACCGGAACCGATACGGGAACATTCGGTTTCCTCGTCGATGCAAAAACAGGGTTACTGTCCGGCGTTGCCTACAGCAACACCGATCAGATCCTGCTCACACTTGCCGGCACAGCGGCCGTTGCCTTCGACAGGACGGGTGCCTTCGTATCCGGGAACACCTCTACAGGAGCAACGTTTGGCGGCGCTTTCACTTCGCCGGATAATGTCGCAGGAAACTGGGCCAATTCACCCGACTCAGGCACCTTCGCCGGCGGC
>CAYSRA010000081.1:0-11573 GCA_964433205.1 uncultured Thiohalobacter sp.
TCAGCCGCGCCACGGAGTGCTTCTCCATGAACTCGGACATGTCGATGCGCACCATGGCCTCCTCGGTGTCGAACAGGAACTCGGCCAGCGCCTTGGTCAGTTCCGTCTTGCCCACACCGGTCGGGCCGAGGAACAGGAACGAGCCGTTCGGCCGGTTCGGATCCGACAGCCCGGCGCGGGAACGACGAATGGCGTCAGAAACTGCCTTCACGGCTTCGGCCTGGCCAACCACGCGCTTGTTCAGTTCCTCTTCCATACGCAGCAGTTTTTCGCGCTCACCCTCCAGCATCTTGGAGACCGGGATACCGGTCCACTTCGACACCACCTCGGCGATTTCCTCTTCGGTGACCTTGTTGCGCAGCAGTTTCATCTCCTGCATTTCGGCCTGGGCCGCCATATCCAGCTGTTTTTCCAGTTCAGGAATACGGCCGTATTGCAGTTCACTGGCGCGTGCGAGATCGCCGGCACGCTGTGCCGTTTCCAGCTCCATACGCGCGCGTTCCAGCTCTTCCTTGATGTGCGAGGTACCTTGCACTGCAGCCTTCTCGGCTTTCCAGATTTCTTCCAGATCCGAGTACTCACGCTCCAGCTTGTCGATCTCCTCCTGCAGGTTGGCGAGCCGTTTCTGTGAAGCCTCATCACTTTCCTTCTGCAGGGCCTCGCGCTCGATCTTGAGCTGAATCAGACGCCGTTCCAGCTTGTCCAGCGGCTCCGGCTTGGAATCAATTTCCATACGGATACGCGACGCCGCCTCGTCGATCAGGTCGATGGCCTTGTCCGGCAGCTGCCGGTCGGTGATGTAACGGTGCGACAGGGTTGCCGCAGCGACAATCGCCGGATCGGTGATATCGACGCCATGGTGAACCTCGTAGCGCTCCTTCAGGCCGCGCAGGATGGCGATGGTGTCTTCCACACTCGGCTCCTCGACCAGCACCTTCTGGAAACGGCGTTCCAGCGCCGCGTCCTTCTCGATATATTTGCGATACTCATCCAGCGTGGTCGCGCCCACGCAGTGCAACTCACCGCGCGCCAGCGCCGGTTTCAGCATGTTGCCGGCGTCCATGGCGCCCTCGGCCTTGCCGGCGCCGACCATGGTATGCAGTTCGTCAATGAACAGGATGATCTGGCCTTCCTGCTTGGCGAGATCGTTGAGCACCGCCTTCAGGCGCTCCTCAAATTCGCCACGGAACTTGGCACCGGCGATCAGCGAACCCATATCCAGACTCAGCAGGCGCTTGTGCTTCAGCCCTTCCGGCACCTCGCCATTGACAATACGCTGCGCCAGCCCCTCGACGATGGCGGTCTTGCCCACGCCGGGCTCGCCGATCAGCACCGGGTTGTTCTTGGTACGCCGCTGCAGCACCTGGATGGTGCGGCGGATTTCATCGTCACGGCCGATAACCGGGTCGAGCTTGCCCTGCTCGGCGCGCTCGGTCAGGTCAATGGTGTATTTCTCCAGCGCCTGGCGCTGGTCCTCGGCGTTGGGATCATCGATTTTCTGGCCACCGCGCATATTTTCAATGGCCTTTTCTATCACGCTTTTGGTCGCACCGGCCTGGCGCAGCGCCTCGCCCAACGTGCCCTTGTCCTCGACCGCGGCAAGCACAAACAACTCGGACGAGATGTACTGGTCATTGCGTTTCTGCGCCAGCTTGTCGGTGACGTTCAGCAGTCGCGTCAGGTCATTGGAAATGTGCACTTCGCCCTCGTTGCCCTCCACCGTGGGCAGGCGATCCAGCATTTCGCCGAGGTGGGAGCGCAGCAGGTTGGCGTTGACGCCCGCCTGGGTCAGCAGGTGACGGACACTACCGCCCTCCTGGTCCAGCAGCGCCACCATCACGTGCACCGGTTCGATATAGTTGTGGTCGCGGCCGACGGCAATACTTTGCGCGTCGGCAAGCGCCATCTGGAATTTGGAAGTCAGTTTGTCCATCCGCATGTCGGGCTCTCCTGTAGGGGAATTCTGTCTGTTGCAAGCCTATATGGGGACGTTGTCCGGACAATCAAGCCCCGGGCCGGTTGGTGTGGTGCCCCTTGACCAGCCTCGGACGACTATTTCGGAAGAATGCTCTCGCGGCGCAGAGGCCGGTACTCCAGCCACAGCACGATGCTGTTACCGCGCCTTCGGAACGAGAAAGACCGAAATATTTCATGACCTTGCCAGTCCCGCCCGTCCGGCAGGTTGTTGCAGGCGCTACGCTTCGTATTGCACGCACTCTGCTTTGCGGCATTCAGGTTCGGGTACTGCTTCAACATGCTCTCGCTCACGCTGGCTGACAGGCGCCCGACGACATCCTTTTCCATTGAAGCGGGATAGCTGATTTCGAACTGCAACCAATCCAGACGTCTTTTGGAAAAGCTCCCCTTGATGGTGATGGGGGTGTCCTTCTGACCTTTCCCGACGAACTGCATCCGGCAGTACCTCCCGGCCTCGCAGGGACGACGATTTCCACTCGTGAACCCAGCGGCCTGCCGGAAAGTCCGATCCATTTCCTCGGGATTCATGTCCAGCCGGAGCCACTCCCAGGGCCAGGGAGACAGAGGGTCTCTGGCAACAACGACCTTCGGCTTTTTCACGGGCGGGGCCGCGGCCTGGCGCTGCGCATTTACCCGGGCGTAATACTTGTTGTAATCACATTCCTGCCACGACTCGCCATGAATCTTGCTCTGATATGGCCCGTAGAAGGCGGGGAGTTCAACAAAACGTTTTGTGAATTTCCCGGCATAGCAGTTACAGAACGCCGCCTGGTCGGCGGGGCGGGAAACCAGCGCGGCGGCGAATGTCTGCACACACTCCTGGCGCTTCCAGGCCAGCACCTTGTCCGGCTGCAGGCATTCACTGCCTTTCGCGAAAGCATCGTTATAGAGGCTGGAAGCCGGGGTGCCCGGACCCTCCATGATGCGGGCGTTTCTGACCTTGTTGCTCACACAGTTGCAGTCGTAGAGCATGGCACCGCGCAAGGTACCGGCGCTGCACTTGCTGCGCGCGTCTTCCGCTTCGGACAGAATGCGGTTTTGAATCTCCTCCGGAAGCCGGTTGAATACAGCATCCGCTTCCGAGACATCCGCGCTCGCTGCAAGCGGAAAACCCATCAGCAAAAGCAGGCCGACATACCGTGGCATGTTCAGGATCATGTGGTAACTCCTCAAAAGCGCAGGGCGCTGGCGCCGTCTTCGCTTTCAAACAGGAAAGCGGGCAATTCGGACAGCCAGGCCGGGTCGAACACCAGTAGCGAAACACTTTGCACCTTGCCCGAGGCACCCTCGTCAAGACTGGCGATCGCCACCGGCCCGCAGGCCCGGTATTCCGCGAAGTCGGCAGGTTTGTGCTTGCGGCCAACCGTGAACGGATGGCGTACGCTGTCGTTTTCCGAACGACCAGGTGCAGGTGCGCCGGGGATACCCTTCGAAAGCTTCTCCTGCATGCAGCGCTGCAGGGCCGCAATCTTGCTCATATCCATGCCCGCGCCCATGCCCAGTTCTGCAAAACATTCCTGCTGGGGATTGCCGCCCGCCACAGGCGCGGCGGGCATCGACGGGCGTTTGCCGGCCGGCGCACGCCACGCTCGACCGCCCCACCCCGCGGCGGGCTGAACAAAACCGGCCAGCCGGGCACAGTGTCGTGGCGAACTGCCTTTGGCGGGAAATGCCCAGACCAGCTTTCCGTCTTGCGTCATCGGTGAATTGCCGTATTTCTTGCGCAGACCGGCGCGTGCCTGTTCGGCTGTCACCGTTTTCCCGTCGAAATACAGACGCCGGCTGATCGCCGCCACCCGCGAACCGTCGCCATCGTTCACATAAAACAGCGCAATACCGTGAGAACCGTCCTTGCTCCAGCGCAACTGGCTCTGGTGGAAAGGACGCGGATCCTCCTGCCGCGCCTGGTTGAACAGCTGCTGACGTTGCAACAGCGGGCTGGCCTCGGATTCGCTCATGCCCAGTTTCAGACCCAGCACGTCGGGTCCGTAGGGCGGCCTCGCCTTCGCCTTCATGCAGGCATCCAGTGTTGCCGTGTACTCGGCGCTACCCGGCACCGGGAACCAGGGGGCGCTGGCGTTCTTGTAGAACATCTCGCAACGGGTACGCCGGCCCAGACTGTCGGCTTGCGACTGCATGTTCTGTGTTTGCTTCGACATGCCGGGCGCCATGGACCGTGTCATGGCCTGCTTCATGTTTTTGGCCCAGGCTTTCATGGCCTGTTTGCGCTGCTCACCGCACCATTTGATTTTTTCCCTGTCACCGCTGCGGGCAATCTTGTCGCACAGTTCCCGCCAGCACTTCGGATCGCCGGAAGCCGGGCATTCCCTGCTCAGACGTGCGATCTCCTGTTTCTGCGCCTCGCGAGCCTGACTGGCCCGGACCTGTTTTTCCTGCTCGGCGGCGGCCTGAGCCCTGTAGCTGTCGAACAGGGTTTGCACGGGCTTTGGAAAATCGGCTGCGGTGTAGGTCGCCAGCGTCTGCCGCTCCCTGACGGGGACGCCATTTTTTATCACCTGCAGCTCCGGCGAATACAGGGTGACTTTCTCCACGTCAGTCAGCAACACCACCATCGGCCGGGTCTTGCTGTGTCGTTCGGCGCGCAGATTCACGCCAAACCCGTCTTTCACCACCAGGTCGACCACGGCTGTGGCATAGCCGTACCGCTCGTAGCGGTTCATATAAATTTCCGCTTCCTTGCGGGTCATTTTCACGCCCGGAATCACCAGGTCCCGGTTCAGCGCGTAAAACTTCGGGATCCTCGTGATAGGGTGCCGCTCGTGGTAACTCAGCACCACAGGCACAAGTTTACCGGGGTTGGCCGTCACCTTGAGCGTACCCGTCCGGTAGCCGCCGAAAACCGCCAGCACCCGGCCCCGGCTGCCCTCGGCCAGGGTGCCCAGACTACCCCCTGCCTCCAGTTGCCATTGCCGAAATCCCTGCCCGTTGGGTGATGCCCACCAGGACGCGATAATCGTATTGCCCGACTGACCACTGAAACGCATCACGCCCGCCTTTGCGTCGTAGACCGGTCGCGGAAGTTGCACCGTGGTGCGCACCCGCCCCGGGATGGAGGCGGTGAAATCACGAATCAGTCTCTTGTAGCGCCCGACAAACTCCGGTGCCGCCATTTTCGGGTTACGGTCGCGCACCTCCGCTTCAGACAGCCAGGGCTGCGGGCCCCGCTTGATCGATGAAAGCCAGTAGGTACGGGAGCGCTCGATCTCCTTGACGACGAACTGTTCCAGTGTGGCATCGTCAAACAGGTCGGGCACGTATTTCAGTGCCAGCCAAAGCTCGTAAACCGGCGTCAGCGGCTGGAGCCGACCGGCCGGCGAAGCCGGCGCCGCGGCGGCCTTGCCGGTCTGCACGCCCCACTTCCGCAAGGCGTCGGCGGACGAATCGGCGAGTGCGACAAGGGATCCAAGAAAGAAAAACGAGGTGAAGGCAAACAGAAAAACGAGCTTCCGGTTCATGGGGCGGGACTCCTCTTCCGGTGGTTATTTTTTTTATTCGCCCCGAATATCCGGAATTTTTCCCGGGAGTCAAGCCAAAGTAACGCCCTGCCCTTGATCGGTATCAAGGAAAGGTGCTGTCAGTCCTACGTGGTCACTTGTAGTTTTTGCGCTGAAACAGGTCCTGGCGGCGGCTGACCAGCCGATCGAGGAACAGCAGGCCGTCGAGGTGATCCAGTTCGTGCTGGATGGCGCGCGCCTCGAAGCCCTCCATATCGAATGATACGGGGTTGCCATGCCGGTCCAGGGCATCCAGGTGTATCTTCTCTGCACGCAGCACGTTACCCGTGTAGTCGGGAACCGACAGGCAGCCCTCGCGGCCCATGGCATAGCCCTCCCATTCGGTAATCTCGGGGTTCACCAGGATCAGGTGGCCGTGGCTGGCGGTTTTTCTGCGTCCGGACACGTCGACGATCATCACGCGCTCGAACCACCCGGTTTGTGGCGCCGCAATCCCGACTGCACCGGGACCGGCCAGCCGGGTTTCCTCCAGGGAGTCGATCTTTTCCTGCAGGGCGCCGTCAAACGTCTTCACCGGCTCGGAGAGCTGGCGCAGCCTTTCGTCGGGGTAAACCAGAATATCGAGAACAGGCACGGTTCAGCCGATCAGGGTTTCGATAGACTGGACGTCGACCTTGACGCCGTCGGCCTGCAACGGTGCCAGTGCTTCCTGAATGGCCTCGACGCCCCGGGCCGCCACACCCTCGATTTGCAGGATATAGATCGGTTCCGCGCTACTGCCGCCGACGTCGGATTCGAGGTCGAGGATGTTCAAGCCGGCGTCCGCTGCGCGCGCTGTGACCTGCGAAACAATACCGGCACGGTCCGCGCCGTGCACCAGTATGCGCACATCCGGCACCGGCCGATGGTGTCTTTCCCCGCTTACGGGATCGACATGCAGCACCAGTGACATGGCCTCCAGCGTCGGTGCCAGCGCCTCGCGCAGCGACGCCTCGTCACCTTCGCTCTGCACCAGCATCATCACCGTGAAATTGTCACCCAGGCGAATCATAGAGGTTTCGCCCAGGTTGCAGCCGGCTTCAAACAAGGCGGAGGTCACCTTCGCGACGATACCCGGCCGATCCTTGCCAACCAGCGTCAGCATGTACCAGTTTGCCATGCAAGCCACCCTTTTGCGGAAAACAGACCCGACTATAATCAGCCGCGGGGCCGGCAGGCAAGTGAACAGGTCATTACGTAGCCCGGTCCGCCCGTCTTTCCGTCATATCCCGTCAGTTATGCAGCGTTGAATGCGCAAGATAAATAAGCCCGACCCCGGCTCCGATCAACAGCATCTGCTTGAGCGTGGCGCTGAACTCGGCGCGTCGGTGAAGGCCCGGTATCAGGTCAGCGACCGCGACGTAGATGAAGCTCGACGCCGCCACCGCGAGTACATAGGGCAGCGCCGGTTGCAGTTCGCTGAGGCTGTAGTAGGCCAGCACACCACCCACCACCGTCGCCAGACTGGACAGCAGGTTGAACAGAAAGGCACGCGAGGTACTGAAACCGCTGTGCAGCAGCACCGCGAAATCACCCACTTCCTGCGGAATCTCGTGCGCCGCCACCGCCAGCGCCGTGACGACGCCCAGGTGGATGTCGGTCAGGAAAGCCGCGCCGATCAGTACGCCATCGATAAAGTTGTGCAGCCCGTCCCCGATCAGGATCAGGGTACCGGCCGCCGGGTGCACGTGGCTGGCGGTATCCGGCTGGTGAATTTCGCATTGCTCGTGATGACAGTGCCGCCACAACACCAGTTTCTCCAGCACAAAGAAGCCGAACAGGCCCAGCAGCACCGCACCGGTGATACCGTGAAAATCGCGGTCCTGCACCGTTTCCAGCGCATGCGGCAACAATCCCAGCAACGCCGCGCCCAGCAACGCGCCAATGGCGAAACTGACCGCGTGCGGCAACAGGCGGGTGCGGGTCGGGACCGGCAGCAACAGGAACAGGGCGGCCGCCAGCACACTGAGCACACCGCCCAGAAGAGTGAACAGTAAAATCCATTGCAACAAGGTCATTCGGTTATCCGCTCAAGGGTTTGCTCCGGGGCCGCCCGGAAAGCCGCGCAGTATACCGCAACACCGGCACATTGCCGCCCTTCAGCGCAACCAGATCAGTGACGCCATGCGCCCGGTCACACCGTCGCGCCGGTAGGAATAGAAGTCCTGCGCTTCGTGCCAGGTGCAGCGATCACCGCCGTACACGGCCTGCACACCAACCGCTGCCAGCCGGATACGCGCCAGCCGGTAGATATCGGCCAGCCAGCGCCGGCCGGGGCGCGCCACGAAAGCTTCATCCGCCTGCGGGTGCGCTCCGACAAAAACATCACGCACCTCGTCACCAACCTCGAAGGCCTTCGGCCCGATGGCCGGCCCCAGCCAGACCAGCAGATCGCCCGGATCGCCCCCCATCGAGTGCACGGTATTTTCCAGCACGCCCGCCGCCAGTCCGCGCCAGCCCGCGTGCGCGGCGGCGACACAGTGGCCGCCGCGGTCGCAAAACAGCGCCGGCAGGCAATCCGCGGTCAACACCACGGCCACCTGCCCCGGAGCCCGCGCCACGCTGGCATCGGCCTGGGGTGCATCACCGGCAGCTTCAATGTCGACCACGAGATCACCGTGCACCTGGCGCAGCCAACGGGGTTCGGCGGGAAGATCGAGCATCTCGCCCAATGCGCACCGGTTTGCCTCGACGGCGGAGGGCTCGTCATCCACGTGGTCAGCCAGGTTCAGGCTTGCCCACGGCCCTGTACTGACCCCGCCCTGCCGGGTGGTGCTGGCGGCCTGCACCGCAGCCGGCGCCGGCCAATCGGGAAAAATCACGATTCGGACCTGACCACGTCGAGCAACTCGATAAAATCAGCCGGAGGCTCCACCTCCCAGCCGACCTGCTCGCCACTGCCCGGGTGGATGAATGACAGCTTCTGCGCATGCAGGGCCTGGCGCCGGAAGCCGCGCAGCGCCTCCTGCAACCGCTCCGACGCACCGCGTGGAATGCGCAGCCGCCCGCCATAGACCGGGTCGCCGACCAGCGGACAGTGGATATACGCCATGTGCACGCGAATCTGGTGAGTACGTCCTGTCTCCAGCCGCACCTGTACCAGCGTGTGCGCCGCGAAGCGCTCCAGCACCCGGTAATGACTGATGGCGGGTTTGCCGGACTCGACCACGGCCATACGCATGCGGTCCTTCGGGTGCCGGCCGATGGGGGCATCGACGGTACCACCGGCCGTCAATACGGTGTGCACCAGCGCCAGGTATTCGCGACTGACACTGCGTGCCTGCAACTGTCCAACCAGCGAGGTATGCGCTTCGAGGGTGCGCGCCACCACCATCAACCCGCTGGTATCCTTGTCCAGCCGGTGGACGATTCCGGCACGCGGCACCGACACCAGAGCCGGGTCGAGGTGCAGCAATCCGTTCTGCAGCGTGCCCTCGCGATTACCGGCCGCGGGGTGCACGACCAGACCCGCCGGCTTGTTGATCACCAGCAACTGATCGTCCTGGTAGACAATATCCAGCGCCATGGCCTGCGGCTCGACGGCCCCCTCTTCCTGGAGTTCGGCACGGATCTCCACCGATTCCCCGCCCAGCACACGCTGACGAACCGTGGCTGGCGCACCGTCGATCAACACCCAGCCCCGTTTCGTCCACTGCTGGAGACGGCTGCGGGAATACTGCGAAAACAGCCCCGCCAGCACCTGGTCTAGACGCTTGCCGGCGGCCTGCTCCGGGATACGACCGCTGAGATAAATGGTTTCAGACATGGATTCAGGTGGCCAACAGCGGTGCTGCGGCCTTACAATTGGGCTCGATTTTCAAAATGGAAAAAAATGGCAGATGCACTGGTTACGCCTTATACCGCTTCTGGCGGTTTTATTCACCCTCGGCTGCGCAACGACCGGCGATGACGAGCTGGCCAATCTATCGGCCAACGAGTTGTACAAACGCGCCAAGGATGCGCTGGCCGCCTCGGATTTCGAGACCGCCATCAACACCTTCGAAAAGCTGGAAGCCCGCTACCCGTTCGGTAAATACGCGCAGCAGGCCCAGCTGGAAATCGCCTACGCCTATTACAAATTCGACGAGCCCGACTCGGCCATCGCCGCTGCCGACCGCTTCATCAGCAACAACCCCGGCAACGAACACCTGGACTATGCCTATTATCTCAAAGGCCTGGCCAACTACACACGCGGCATGAGCGTTGTCGACCGGCTGGCAAATCGTGAGCCATCCGAACGCGATACCCGCGCACTGCGCGAGGCTTTCAGCGATTTCACAACGCTGGTGCAAAAGTTCCCCAACAGCCGCTATGCAGAAGACGCCAAAAAGCGCCTGGTCTACCTGCACAACCAGCTGGCGGAATACGAAATCAATGTGGCGCGCTATTACATGCGCCGCGAAGCCTGGGTCGCCGCGGCCAACCGGGCGAAGTATGTCATCGAAAACTACCAGCGCACGCCGGCAGCCCGCGAGGCGCTGCAGGTACTGGTGGTCGCCTACACCCGTATGGGCCTCGACGATCTGGCCAGAGACGCCCAGCGGGTACTGGATCAAAACACGCTGCCCGCCGCCACCAGCATCACACCATAAAAAAGGCCCGCGCGGGATGACTGCGCAGGCCTCCTCAGGGAAGCAAGGGGCTGCTAGATGGCGTCAGCGTCGGTCTCACCGGTGCGGATACGCAACACACGCTCGACCGACGTAACGAAAATCTTGCCGTCACCGATCTTGCCGGTGCGCGCCGCGTGGGTGATCGTTTCGATACAGCGATCCAGGTCTTCTTCCTTCACGACCACTTCCAGTTTCACCTTGGGCAGGAAATCGACGACGTACTCGGCGCCGCGATACAGCTCGGTGTGACCCTTCTGGCGCCCAAAACCCTTGACCTCGGTCGCGGTCATACCGGTTATGCCAATCTCTGACAACGCTTCGCGCACGTCGTCGAGCTTGAACGGTTTGATAATGGCTTCGACTTTTTTCATTGGGTCGTTCCCTTGGTTTTTACGTGTTCCGACTGCCAACAATACTAAAAGAACCGTCAGGAATCGAACATTTATGAATCATTTCCCGTAACGCGCCAGTTGCGCATCGATAAAACCGGACGTGATCGGGTAGCGGCGGTCACGCCCGAAGGCGCGATTACTGATGCGCACACCCGGCGGTGCCTGGCGACGCTTGTATTCGTTACGGTCCACCATCCTGGCGATACGACTTACCATGTCAGCATCAAACCCCAGCGCCACCAGCTCGCGAACACTCATATCACGTTCAATGTAGCCCTCGAGAATCGGGTCGAGCAACTCGTAGGGCGGCAGTGTGTCTTCATCCTTCTGGTCCGGCGCCAGTTCCGCCGACGGCGCTCGCTCCAGTACCCGTTGCGGGATCACCGGCCGCAGCGAATTGCGGTACTCCGCCAGGCGGTACACCATCAACTTGGGCACATCCTTGATCGGTGCAAAACCGCCGGCCATGTCACCGTAAAGTGTCGCGTAACCGACCGACATCTCACTCTTGTTGCCTGTCGTCAGCACCATCAGCCCCTGCTTGTTGGACAGCGCCATCAGGATCACACCGCGACAACGTGCCTGGATGTTTTCCTCGGTGGCGTCCGGTTGCGTCCCGGCGAAGGCATCCGACAACGCATCGAGGAAACAGTTGAAGGGCGGCTCGATGGAGATTTCCCGATAACTCACGCCCAGCGTCGCGGCTTCGGCGCGTGCATCTTCCCGGCTTATATCGGCGGTATAGCGTGACGGCATCATCACCGTGTGCACCCGTTCGGCACCGAGGGCGTCGACAGCGATCGCCAGTGTCAGCGCCGAATCGATGCCGCCGGACAAACCAATCACGACGCCCGGAAAGCTGTTCTTTTCGACGTAATCACGCACCCCGAGCAGCAGTACCCGGTAGATGCTTTCCAGTTCGCCGTAACGGGGGGTGATTTCGCCCGGCAACACATCGATAACGCCGCCGGCCTGTTTGCAGAAATCCACGGGGTGCAGACCTTCCTCGCAGGCCGGCGCCCTCACCGCCGTCGCGGCGTGACGATCGAGGACAAACGACACGCCGTCGAACACCA
>CAYSRA010000082.1:0-11471 GCA_964433205.1 uncultured Thiohalobacter sp.
GGCGAACTTGGACAGCAGGGCGTTGTCGCGGATGGCGCTGTAGATGCCGTCCAGTTCGTCGGGGATGGTAGTCAGGTAACAGGACGACAATTGCGGGCGCAGCGTGCCGGCATTGAACAGCGTCGGCGTGGAGCTCATGAAAGCGAAGCTCGACAGCAGGTCGTAGAACTCGATGGCGCGCGCCTCGCGGTCGATTTCATTGATCGCCAGGCCCATTGCCACGCGCATGAAGAAGGCCTGCGGCAACTCGAAACGCACGCCGTCGGCGCTGTGGATGAAATAGCGGTCGTACAGCGTCTGCAGGCCCAGGTAGGCGAACTGGCGGTCGCGGTCGGCCTGCAGCGCGGCGCCCAGCGTGTCGAGGTCGTACAGGGTCAGCTCCCGGTCCAGCAGTTCCAGTTCGGCGCCGCGGCGGATATAGGCGGAAAAATAGGCCGGGTAGTTTTCGGCCATGGCCGCCTGGCTGTCGTGCGCGAGATCCAGTTCCACGAACTGCATGGCCTCGCGGCGCATGTTGTTCAGCAGCAGGCGTGCGGCAACCTGCGAGTAGTTCGGTTCGCTGTCGATCAGGCTGCGCGCGCTCATCACCAGCGCCGCGCCCAGATCCTTCTCGGTGATGCCGTCGAACAGGCTGCGCAGACTGGCTTCCATCAGGCGGTTCGCGTCCACGTCGTCCAGTCCCTCGCAGGCCTCGGCAATCTGACGGCGCAGGGCGTCGGTGTCGAGCGGTCCGCGCTCGCCCGAGGCGAGGGTGATGTGCAGGGTCGGTGTGTCGTCGACCGGGGTCTCCTGCGCCTGGCGTTCGGCGCGCCGGGCGGCCTGTTGCTCGCGGTACAGCACATAGGCGCGGGCGATCTTGTGCTCGCCGCTGCGCATCAGTTCCAGTTCCACCTGGTCCTGGATGTCCTCGATGTGCACTACGCCGCCCTCCGGCGAACGCCGGAACAGGGCTTCGCACACGCCCTCGGTGAGCCGCGCCACGGTCTCGTGGATGCGGCGCGAGGCGGCCGCCTGGCCGCCCTCCACGGCGAGGAAGGCCTTGGTCAGGGCGACGCTGATCTTGGTGGCGTCGAAGCGGGTGATTTTGCCGTTGCGGCGGATGACCTTGTAGCGGTCGTCGTAGCGCGCGACCGGTGCTTCCGGCAGTGCGGTGTCGGTGATGACCGGGGTGGGGGTGGCTGGCGTGTCGGCCTGGATCTCTGTGTGCATCTGCGCTCCTCGTCGTCCCTTCTTGTTGGTGACCGGGACGGCGCAGACGGAGTGGGGAACGGGCAGCGGGCTGCCGGCAAGGCGGTTCTCCACCCGGCGGTCTTGACGCGAGACCCGGGTTGCGGAATCCGTGCGGATTCCCGGCTCCCAGGTATTCGGACTCGGGGGCACGACCCGTGCGGATCGCCTGTGGCCACGGCTTCCCGTCCTTCCGGACAGTGCCCGGCGCATTGCGCCTGTGGCTTTCGCTCCCCCATACCGCTGCGCGACAGTCCCGGATTCTCACCGGGTTCCCTGTTGCAGCAGACACTACATGTTGTGTCTGTGCTGGAGCTTGAGCACAAGATAGCGGATAAGTTCGGGCGTGGCAAGCGCGGGCTGAGTGAGATGATACAGCGTGTTGCATTGCAATTTCTGTCGCGAAACCCCATTTAGCGAATGTGGACAGGTTAATTCGATCAGGAGGCAATACCATGAGCACACTGGCTTATCTGGGACAGGGTCTGGATCGTGCGTGGGAGTCGCTGGCAGAGGGCTGGCACCAGTTGCGTCAGCGCGCATCGCAGGCGATTACCCGCTTTCAGCCGTTCCGCAAGGGCCGTGGTGAGGTCGGAAGTGCGGAGGACGAATTGATGCAGCAGGCGCTGCACTGGGGTGTGGTTGCTGCCGAGCTGGAGGAGCGCGATGACGAGATTATCGTGCGTCTGGAAGCGCCTGGTCTGGAACCGGGTGATTTCGATATCAACGTCGTGGACGATCTGCTGCTCGTGCGCGGTGAGAAGCGCATGGAACGTGAGCAGAAACGCGGCAAGTACCATATTATGGAGTGCGCCTACGGAAATTTTGAGCGTACCATTCCACTACCGCGTGCGGTCGATGTCTCCGGCGTTAAAGCCCGCTACCGGCGTGGTGTGTTGACGGTTCGCCTGCCGATTGCCGAGTCCGCCCGCGTACGGCGTATCGAGGTGCAGGGATGAGAGGTAAACCCTTGACCCATGTCAAGGACAGCACAAAAAGCTGCCCCCACTATGAGTCCACAATGCTGTGGCTACGCGTCGCGGCAGCCGGACACAGGGGGACATCGGTTGGGTATACAGGCAAAGCTCTATCTGGTTGGTGCGGGACCCGGTGATCCGGACCTGCTGACGGTAAAGGCGCAGCGTTTGATCCGGTCGGCAGACATCGTTGTCTATGACCGGCTGGTATCGCGCGAAATACTCAACCTCATACCCGATTCGGTTTCGCGCGTGTATGTCGGCAAGGCGACCGGCCGCCACACGCTCAGCCAGAAGGAAATCAACGCGCTGCTGGTGGACCTGGCCCGCAAACATCAGCGGGTCGTGCGACTGAAAGGGGGCGACCCCTTTATTTTCGGCCGTGGCGGCGAAGAGGCGCTGGCGCTGGCGCGCAACGATATCCCGTTCGAGGTGGTGCCGGGAATCACCGCGGCGCAGGCCTGTGCCGCCTATGCGGGTATACCGCTGACCCATCGTGGTCTCGCCCGGGGCGTGCACTTCATAACCGGGCATTGCAAGGAAAACGAGCCGCTGGTGCTCGACCGGGCGGCACTGTCGGACCCGGGGCAGACACTGGTCATCTATATGGGGCTCGCCAACCTGCCGCAGATCCTTCGTGCGCTTGTCGAAGCCGGCAGGCATGAGGATACGCCGGCAGCAGTCGTTGAGCGTGGTACCACCTCGCGGCAGCGGAACGTCATTACCACCCTCGGCGAGTTGCAACAGGCGGTCGAACACCACGAGATTGCATCGCCGGCGATGCTGATTATCGGTGCGGTTGTTTCTCTGGCGGAGGAGCTGGAGTGGTTCATGCCCTGGGCGCAGACCATGGAACTCAAATATGCCTAGGGCGCTTGTGTTTCTCGCCATGAGTGCGTTTGTGGCGTCTGCCACGGCGCAGGCGGTTACCGCGGAGCGCCAGGCCGAGTTGCGCGACCTTGTCCACCAGGACTGCGGTGCCTGTCACGGCAAGCAGCGGACCGGCGGACTGGGGCCCGCGTGGACGGCACAGGCAATGAAGGGCAAAAATCACCGGTTCCGGTTTGCGACGATACGCGAAGGACGGCCCGGCACACCCATGCCACCCTGGCAGCCACTGCTCACCGACCCGGAGATCAACTGGATCGTCGACTACCTGAAGACGCCGGAGCCAAACCCATGAAGTCTCTGTTCGCCACCATCCTCGCGTTTGTCCTTGTTAGCGGAGTCGCAGCGACGGAACTGCGCGGCACGGGCGACCTGGGTGTCGTGGTGGAGCGCGCCGACGGCAAGCTGCTGGTGGTGGAGCACAGCGGTAACAGCCGCCTGGCCGAGGTCACGGGGCTTGGTGACCTGTCTCATGCCTCCGTGGTGTTTTCACGTGATGAGCGGTACGCCTATGTATTCGGCCGCGATGGCGGTCTGACCAAAGTGGATATATTGAAGGGTCGCATCGTAAAGCGGGTGATGCAGTCCGGTAACAGCATTGGCGGCGCTATCTCGCAGGACGGAAAGTTGATCGCCGTTTCCAACTACGAGCCAGGTGGGGTTCGGGTGTTCGACGCGGTCACCCTGGAGATGGTCGCAGATATTCCCGCCGAGTATGCGCCGGGCAAGCTGTCCAAAACCGTGGGCCTGGTGGATGCGCCCGGCAACCGCTTCGTGTTCAGCCTGTACGACGGTGACCAGATCTGGCTGGTGGACATGTCGGTTCCGCGCAAACCCCGTATCAAATGCTTCGAGAACATTGGCAGGGCGCCCTACGATGCCCTGATCACGCCGAACGGGCGTTACTATATCGCCGGCCTGTTCGGAGAAGACAGCATGGCACTGCTGGATCTGTGGCACCCGGAAAAGGGTGTGCGGAAAATACTGAAGGGTTATGCCAGGCACGATGAGAAGCTGCCGGTCTATAAAATGCCGCACCTCGAAGGCTGGGCGATGGCGGGTGAACAGGCCTTCGTGCCGGCGGTAGGGCAGCACAAGGTGCTGGTGATGAACGCCGGCAGCTGGCGGCAGGAAGCGGAGATTGATGTCCATGGTCAGCCGGTCTTTGTCATAGCGCGCCCGGATGGCCGCCAGGTGTGGGTGAATTTCGCTTATCCGGACAATGACACCGTTCAGGTCATCGATGTTGAATCCTGTCGCATTATAAAAACCCTGAAACCCGGCAAGGCGGTGCTGCACATGGAATTTACGCCGCGAGGGGAGAAGGTGTGGCTGTCGGTGCGCGACGAAAACCGTATCGACGTTTATGACACCAGTACCCTGGAGCGGGTGAAGTCGCTCCCGGCAAGCAAACCGAGTGGCATCTTCTTTACCGACCGCGCACACAAAATCGGCCTGTAATCATGGAAGCAATGATTGAAAAACTGCTCAATGACTTCCAGCGGAATTTCCCGCTGGAACCGCTGCCGTTTGAACAGATCGCCCGTCGCCTGAACACCAGCCCCGAGCGGGTTCTGCAGACACTGAAGGACTTGAAGGCGAGGGGGGCGGTGAGCCGGGTAGGCCCCGTATTCCGGCCCAATACCGTGGGTGCCAGCACCCTGGCAGCCATGTCTGTGCCGGCGGCGAGGCTGGATAGCGTTGCCGCTATCATAAATCAGTTTCCCCAGGTCAATCATAATTACGAGCGCGAACACCATTACAATCTGTGGTTTGTGGTGACTGCTGAAAATACCCCGGCGCTGAATGAAACGCTCAGGCAGATTCAGCTGGAAAGCGGGTACCGGGTGCTTTCGTTACCGCTGGTCAAGGACTATCACATCGATCTGGGTTTTCGTATGAACCTGGATCACCAGCACGATATTGTCGAAGAACCGGCAGATTACGGTGAGCCCGCAGGACATTATGAACGTGAAACACTGTTTGGCGACGCAGAGGACCTCATTGAAGTGATCCAGGGCGGTTTGCCGCTGGTTGCGCGGCCGTACCAGGCTATTGCAAATCGCCTGGGCTGTTCCGAACAGGTGGTGATCGACAAGCTGCGCAATATGATCGACGTCGGCATCATCAAGCGGCTCGGGGTTGTGGTGCGCCATCATGAGCTGGGTTATCACGCCAACGCCATGGTGGTGTGGGACGTACCCGATGAGCAGGTCGATGAACTGGGACACCGGCTGGGGCGCCAGGACTGCGTGACCCTGTGCTATCAACGGCCGCGGCGTCTGCCGGACTGGCGGTATAACCTGTTCTGCATGGTGCACGGCCGCGACCGTGATGATGTTCTGGAATGTATCGCACGCATGGTGGAAGGGCTGGGGCTGGATGCGATGCCGCACACGGTGCTGTTCAGTGGCAAGCGTTTCAAACAGCGTGGCGCCCGCTACCGGGGACGCCTCAATGGATGAACTCGACCGCCGGATCATAAACCGGTTGCAGGGAGGTTTCCCGGTCTGTGAGCGCCCGTTTCAGGAAGTGGCGGACAAACTGGATACTACGGAAAGCGAACTGATAACACGAATACGGTGCATGCTTGACGATGGATTGCTGACGCGTTTTGGCCCCCTGTATCATGCCGGGAACATGGGCGGGGCCCTCAGTCTGTGTGCCATGAAAGTGCCTGCAGAGCGCTTTGATGAAGTGGTAGAGCAGGTCAATGCATTCCCGGAGGTTGCGCATAATTACCAGCGTGACCACGAAATGAACATGTGGTTTGTGCTGGCGACAGAAACCCCGCAACAGCTGGATGAGTGCCTCAACAGGATCGAGCAGACCACCGGTATACCGGTGTTCAACCTTCCGAAGAAGGAAGAGTTCTATGTCGGGTTACACTTCAGGGTGTAGCACATGAGTGACGAGGCCGATGATCTCGCCCGGCTGGACAGGCGCATTGTTCTGGCGACACAGGCCGGGTTGCCACTGGATGCCCGGCCCTACGACTGGCTGGCCTCCGAACTGGGCGTGGCGCGCGATGTGCTGATGGAGCGTTTCCGCGTCATGCTGGATGAAGGGCGCATTCGTCGTATCGGCGTGGTGCCGAACCACTACCGGTTGGGGTATTCGGCCAACGGTATGTCAGTCTGGGACGTGCCGGATGAAGATATCAGGGCGATCGGCAAGCAGGTCGGTGAGCTGGAAATCGTCAGCCATTGTTACCATCGACCGAGGCACCTGCCGGACTGGCCCTACAACCTTTTCGCCATGGTGCATGGACACAGCCGCGAAGAGGTATGCCAGAAGGTCGACCGGATTGCGCAACTGCTCGGCGACAAGGCGCGCCGGCATGAAGTATTGTTCAGTACCCGCATACTGAAAAAGACAGGGCTGAGAATCGGAGGCTGACGGACTGACAATGTTCCGGATATCACAATATATGCAGGAGCTGAAGGCACCGCTGGCCAATCCGCAGCGGCGTATTCCGCCCGGGCCGGTGGTTATCTGGAACCTGGTCCGTCGCTGCAACCTGACCTGCAAGCATTGCTATTCCATTTCCGCCGATATCGATTTCCCGGGGGAGTTGAATACGCGGGAAGTGTTCGATGTTATGGACGATCTTCGCGCGTTCGGGGTGCCGGTACTGATACTGTCTGGCGGCGAGCCGCTGTTGAGGCGCGATATCTATGATATCTCACAGCGCGCAAAGGAAGCGGGTTTCTACGTCGGGCTGTCCACCAACGGCACCCTCATCAATGAACAGAACATCGACCGGATCGCGGCGGTGGGTTACGACTATGTCGGAATCAGTATTGACGGGGTGCGTGAAACCCACGACCGTTTTCGTCAGAAACAGGGCGCATTTGATGCTTCCATGCACGCTATCAGGCTGTGCCGGAATGCCGGTATCAAGGTGGGCATGCGCTTCACGCCCACCCAGGACAACGCCCGCGAACTCCCGCTCCTGCTGGATATCATGGAGGAAGAAGGCGTCGACAAGCTATACGTGTCGCACCTGAATTACGCCGGTCGCGGTAACCGCAACCGCCGCTCGGATGTTGTGCACCGAACCAGTCGCTGGGTCATGGATCTGTTGTTCGACGCCTGCTGGTCCGATGTCCAGGCCGGCCGTCGGCGCGAATTCGTGACAGGTAATAACGATGCGGACGGTGTTTACCTGTTGCAGTGGGTGAAACGCAATATGCCCGAACAGTATGAGTACATGCGCAAACGCCTGACACAGTGGGGTGGTAATTCATCCGGTGTGAATATCGCCAACATCGATAATCTGGGTAATGTCCACCCGGATACTTTCTGGTGGAACTACAACCTCGGCAATGTGAAGGAACGGCCGTTCTCCGAAATCTGGATGGATGACAGTGACCCGTTGATGGCGGGCATGAAAGCCTCGCCCCGTCCCCTGAAAGGGCGCTGCCGGGTGTGCAGTTACCAGGATGTGTGCGGTGGCAATACGCGGGTACGGGCGTTTCAGCTGACCGGTGATCCCTGGTGGGAAGACCCCGCCTGTTACCTGGATGATGATGAACTGGGCTTCTGCGAGGCGGATTATGCGGCCGACAAGCCGGAGGCCATGGCGCTTGAAACCCGGGTTATCCGGCACGCCGGTTAGGCCGGTGCCGGGCTTCCGGTCGGCGTCACCAGATGGTTAAGATTGACGACCGCCAGTAACAACATGGCTGCTGTAGCGTTGTGCGCCGTCACCAGCAGCAGGGGCAGGTCGGTGAGTACCGCGGTAACACCCAGAGCTGCCTGTATCACCAGAAAGACGATGATGCTGATCGCGGTGTTACGCAACCGGGCAGCCTGATTCAAGGCCCTGAGGGCCAGCCATCCCAGGTACAGGAACGTCAACACGGCACCCAGTCGGTGCAGCATGTGTACGGATTTCTGGACGTTGCCGGTAATGATCCTGCCCTGCTCATCCACAGCAAGCGTGCCAAACAGGTCAAAACCCTGCAAGAGGCTGGCGAGGGACGCCCAGTCACCGTTGCAGCCGGGCAGTGCCGTGCAGGACGGTCCGGCAAAGTTGGCGCTGGTCACGGCGCCCAACGCAATCTGGATCGTCACGACAAGCAGGCCCAGCAGGGCCCAGGGTCTTATGTTCCCCGTCGTATCGTCACGGGGTCCTACGCTTTCCACCGAGCGCTGGCCCATCCACCACAGCAGTGCGAGCATCGTCATGCCGCCGAGAAGGTTGCCAAACGTGACAGCGGGCACATCCGGTGACGGTGTGCTGTATCCCAGTACTGACAGGAATACAGTTAGTGCAAAGACTGACAGTGGTGCGCTGAGGCCCACAGTGTCCGGGCGTCGTCCACGCAGGGCCAGGTAAGTGATGGCAACAACAATCAGCCCCAGCAGGCTTGCCGTGAACCGGTGTACCGCACCGGCCATGCTGCCCGGTACCAGACCATGATCCTGCGTTGCCGGCAACTGTCCAAAACAGCGCGGCCAGTCCTCGCAACCGAGACCGATACTTTCGAGGCGCAGGTAAGCACTCAATACGACAGCGGCCAGCGTCAGTATCAGGGCGAAAAAAACAAGAGAGGTAAAAAGGCTGCCTGATTTTGTTGTGTCTGTCATGGAGTCCGTAATACACAGGCCGGATGGAAATGTCAAAAGCACGCTGGTGGTTTTATTTTCGAATCGCTATAGTCTCTTACTAATATGCAAGGCAGCGTTTTGCAGCTGCCGTTTTTCCATCGAGCGAGTCGTTTACCGTTATGCATGAAGAGTACGTACTGGTCGTTCCCACTGACGCGCGTCGTCAGCTGGGCGTGGGTTGGTTGTGGCTGGGGATAATGGCGCTACTGGGCTCGGGTGTGTTTTCCGTGCTGCTGGTGCTTTCCCGAACTCCGTACATCCAGGATGTCATCCCCTGGATTGACTTTTTTCACACGGCGCTGGTTGTCCACGTGGATCTGTCGGTGCTGGTCTGGTTTCTGGCTTTTGGTGGTGTGCTGTGGAGTCTGAACTCCACCCCACGCTTTATTTATCTCGGCTGGGCAGCGCTGGTGTTTGCCGGGCTGGGCGCTGCGCTGATGATTGTGGTGCCGTTTCTGGGGCCGGGCAATCCGCTGATGAGCAACTATATCCCGGTATTGCAGACACCCTTGTTTATCGGGGCGCTGCTGGCTTTTGGCCTGGGCATCATCCTGCTTGTCGTGCGGGGCATGACCGCCAACGCGCCGGTCGGATTGTATATGGAAGGCGCGGGGGCGCTACGCTTTGGTTTGAACACGGCTGTCGTGTCGGCTGCCATGGCCGTTTTCGCCTTTACCTGGTCATACCTGGCGATACCCGACTCCATGACGGGAAAAGCTTATTACGAACTGCTTTTCTGGGGTGGCGGCCATATGCTGCAGTTCACCTACACGCTGCTGATGCTGGTGGCGTGGCTCTGGCTCGCGTCTGTTTCCGGCGTGCGCCTGCCGCTGAGCCCGCGCGTGGTATCGATTCTGTTTCTGTTCGGGCTGGTTGCGGTGTTTATGGCACCATTGATCTATTACTCCCACGCTGTGGTTTCCGGTGAGCACATCCTGTTTTTTACCTGGCTCATGGCCTACGGTGGCAGCCTGGCGCCTGTGCCGCTGGGACTGGCGGTTTTTTACGGTCTGTTGCGTAGTCCCCCGGCACCCGCCGCGCAAGCGCCTTTACGTTCAGCCCTGTGGACCTCCATGATCCTGTTCGGCATCGGCGGCGCTATCGGTTTCCTGATCCAGGGCAGTAACGTCACCATCCCTGCGCATTATCATGGATCCATCGTGGGCGTCACGCTGGCTTTTATGGGCATGACCTATGATTTGCTGCCACGTCTGGGGTATGCGCGGCCGAACATCAGGCTGGCCACCATACAGCCCTATGTATACGGTGGCGGTCAGCTGTTGCACGTGCTGGGACTGGTGTGGTCCGGTGGTTACGGTGTACAACGCAAGGTGGCCGGCGCTGAACAGGGTCTGGATGGCGTGGAGAAAATCGCGGCAATGGGATTGATGGGCTTCGGGGGGCTGATTGCTATCATCGGCGGACTGATGTTCCTGGTGATCGTATTGACGGCCATGAGCAAGGGTTCCCGGCTGCGGAAGGATACGGCTTGATATCACCATTACAATCCCCGGGTGTTTCGCTGACGCAGGCGGTAGCCGCGAAGGAAAACAGCCGGGCTGTTGCAGAAATTCCGGCCGCAGGTTCCGGGAGCACCGTGTCGACCTCCTCCGATGCAGGCGCAGAGACCACTGCAGCAGCTGCGGGCGGACGCGAAGATTTATCAGTTTTCTTTTCTATCGGCGTGGTCGTTGATGTACTCTTGGTGACAGTCTTCCTGGTCTGGGCCGTCGGGCAGTGGCGTAAAACGAAGAAATAGAGGCTGAGGAAAACCAATGTCTGAAAAAACATCCAGACCTTACGGGACACTTCTGCTTTTTCTCTTCTGGGGGCTGTTGCTTGCTGCAGTGTACTTCTGGATGCTCCCGGGCAAGACGGTTGTTCCCCCGGAATTGCAGGCAGTGCTCCGTCCCGCGCCGAAACCGCTGCAGGCATTCGAACTGACCGATCAGTACCGGCAACCTTTTAATCTCGAACGCCTGAAGGGAAAGTGGAGTTTTGTTTTTTTCGGTTACACCTATTGCCCTGACATCTGTCCGACAACGCTCTCGACCCTGACCGGGGTGATGAAGCGGCTGCAAGCGGATCCGCAGGGTGGGTCAAACATACAGGTCGTTTTCGTGTCCGTGGATCCACAGCGTGACACGCCGGAAGTTCTGAAGGATTACCTGAAGTATTTCAATGAATCCTTCGTGGGTGTCACCGGCGCACAGCGGGACGTCGACGTGCTGACCCACCAGTTCGGTGCCGGTTATATGAAAGAGCCGGAAACGGCATCCGGCGAATACCTTGTCAGCCACACCAGTTCGGTTTTCCTGGTCGATCCGCACGGGCGCCTGCTGGCCGCCTTTTCCCCACCCCATGACCCCGCTATCATCGCTGACCAGTTCCGGCAGATCCGTTCACTGTTCTGAGTCATGAGTTTATTGCACCGGCTCGTCCCGCGCATCGATGCCTTTTGACCTGAATCAAAGACAGGACCGCCCGCCTGGCGCCTAAGATAGCGGCTATTAGTTGACTAATACCGGGGAATCCCTGATTAATTCAGAATTTCCATTATTCCGGATTCGCCTGTCTATGATGAATTGTCCATTATTTGCTTTTCACCGGTATTTCTTCATTCCTCAGCGTTGCTTGCGGGATGGGCATTGGTGACCCTGGTCGCCATCCGCCCGGCCCCCCCCGACCCCTTTCCCCAACCGGCCCCGAAGTCTTTCCCCCAAGCACCCCGGGGTGGGGAACGTTGGGGCCTACCGCCCCCCG
>CAYSRA010000083.1:0-4953 GCA_964433205.1 uncultured Thiohalobacter sp.
ATTTTGGCGTCCCGGAGAGGAGTCGAACCTCCGACCTAGCGCTTAGGAGGCGCTTGCTCTATCCAGCTGAGCTACCGGGACGTATCGCGGCATGTTAACAAAGCCGCCCGGCGCCAGCCAGTCACGGTTTTCCGGTTTGTGCTGTCCCATCAGCCACCTGGACTTACTGCCAGGAACGTGCCCGGTTGCGGTATTGTCAGCCCCGGAATCGGGGTCTATAGTCAGTTTATGAACCTGCCACGCGTGACACTGTTGCCCCTTCTGGATGCGTCGGAGCCTTTACGCAAACGGGCACCAGTGCTGGACGAGAACGGCAGACCGCTGTCGGATTTCATGGTGCTGATCCCCGGGTTACGCAAGAAATCCCAGGCGCGTATTCAGCAAACCATGAAGGATATTCACTGCATTCTGGCCCGCTTCGGCGATACCGTGGTGTTCGCGGAACTGAACCTGAAGCTGAATCTGTTGTGGGTATCGATTCGGCCCGTGGCCGGCATCCGTTTTGAAATTACCGAGGCGCTGCGTTCGTCGATTCCCGATGCACGGCTCGTTTCCCACCTCTGAAACAAGAAACCCTGTTAAATGTACGTTAATGTCATGGGCTGACGCGGAAACCCGTGCCTTAAACGGCGCCGGCTATTGATTGCACGCTGCTTCGCAAGCACAATGCGCACCTGCATTTTCGGCCCGGGCAGACCTGCTGCCGAAAACCCCGACTTTTATTCTACCGTTCGAGAGGAACACGCAATGAAACTGATTCTTTTAGGTGCGCCGGGTGCCGGCAAGGGTACCGTGGCCAAGATGCTGACCGAGATGGATGGCTCCGTACAGATTTCCACCGGCGACATCCTGCGTGGCGCTGTACAGGCCGGCACCGAGCTGGGCAAGCAGGCCCAGGCCTACATGAATGCCGGTGACCTGGTGCCCGACGAACTGATCATGGGCATTATGGAAAAGCGCCTGCAGGAGCCGGATTGCGAGAAGGGTTTCCTGCTCGACGGTTTCCCGCGCACCATTCCCCAGGCCGAAGCCCTGAAAGTTCTGCTCGACAAGCTCGGTATCAAGCTCGATATGGCCGTCAACATCGATGTGCCGCGTGACGTGATCCTGGACCGTCTGACCACCCGTCGTACCTGCTCCAACCCCGAGTGTCAGGCCATCTATAACGTCAAGAGCAACCCGCCCAAGGTTGAAGGTATCTGCGACAAGTGTGGCAGCCCGGTGATCCAGCGCGAGGACGAAACCGAAGAAGCCATCACCCATCGCCTGGAAACCTACCAGGAGAAGACCGCGCCGCTGATCGGCTTTTACGAAAAGGAAGGCCTGTGCATCACCGTCAGCGCTACCAGCAGCGAAGACGTGATCAATGCCATAAAGGAACGCCTCGCCGCCTGATTTGCCCGGCGCAGGTGTTGTGAAGGAACGGCGGCTTTCGGGCTGCCGTTTTTTTTTGTCCTGTGTTGCCGTTTCCTTCCCTGCGTGGATCGGCTTGCCGGCCTGTTGCCGGCGCTATAGTATCGGTGACACGATAACAGTTGTCCGGCAAAGTGGCGGACACGTCGGCCAGCGGCGGTACAGCGATGTCTGATTGCGGTATAAGCGTTAGTGGTTCGGGGGAACTGGTGGCCTGTCTGCAGTGTGACGAGCTGCAGCGTATCAGTTCCCTGGCACGAGGGCAGTCGGCACGTTGCTGGCGCTGCGGTGCGTTGCTGGCGCGTAACCCCGTCGGCGGTCTGTCGCTGCCCATCCTGCTGAATATGGGCGCGCTGATATTGATGTTGCTTGCCTACTTTCTGCCTTTCCTTACGCTGGAGATACAGGGGCGTATGGAACAGACCACGCTGCCGGGCACGGCACGCGCCCTCTGGGATGCCGGCATGGGTGAGGTGGGCGCGGTGGTGTTCCTGACTACCGTCGCCGGTCCCGTATTGCTGGTGCTCGCCTCCCTGTATGTCCTGCTGGGTGTGAAGCTGTGCCGCCCGTTGCCGGGCCTGCGTCGCATTATGGTAGGGATCGGCCACCTGCTGCCGTGGGGGATGCTGGACGTCTTTATGGTCGGGGTGCTGGTGGCGGCGGTAAAGCTCTCGGATATGGCCGAACTGGTGGTTGGTCCCGCCCTGTATGCCTTCGCTGCGCTTATCGTGGTATCGACGGCGGCCCTGTCGCTGTTCGAGCCGCGCTCAATCTGGCCCCGCATCGAATACCTGGGAAGATTACACCGTGCGCGCTAGTTGTCTCGGGCTTGCCAGTTGTCACATCTGCAATTTATTGCTGCGATTACCGGGCCGCGGAGGCGGCCGCTGCCCGCGCTGTGGATCACGGGTGTACTTCCGCAAGCCGGGCAGCCTGTCTACCTGCTGGGCGTTGTTGCTGGCGTCCATCATCATGTACTTCCCGGCCAATCTGTTGCCGATCATGACCGTCGTGTATTTTGGTTCCGGACAGCCCGACACCATCATGAGTGGCATTGTCCGCCTGATGATGCACGGTGACTGGCCGATTGCACTGGTGGTCTTTGTTGCCAGCATACTGGTTCCACTGCTGAAGATGATCGTGCTGGTGTACCTGCTATTGTCCGTTCACCGCAAGTCGGGCTGGCGGCGTCGTGAACGCACGCGACTGTACCGTCTGACCGAGCTGGTGGGGCGCTGGTCGATGGTGGACGTCTTCGTGGTGGCACTGCTGGCGGCGCTGGTACATATCGGCGTGCTGGCGGACATTGCGCCGGGGCCGGGCGCGCGCGCGTTTGCCGCCGTGGTCATACTGACCATGCTGGCAGCGATGAGTTTCGATCCCCGCCTGATCTGGGATCACGAGGAAGATTGCCGATGAGCGAAACAGACAAGCCCGATATCCCGGACTCGATTCCGGAAGCGGTCGTTGAAGAATGGGGCAAGGGGTTCCCCATTGTATGGGCACTGCCGCTGGTCGCACTGCTGATCGGCGGCTGGCTGGTCGTCAAGGCGATTGTCGAGCAGGGACCGGAAGTCGTGATCCAGTTCCAGACAGCCGAAGGTATTGAGGAAGGCAAGACGCTGGTCAAGTACCGTGACGTGGTGATCGGCAAGGTAAAAACGGTGCGGTTTGCCTACGACCTTTCTCACGTGCTGGTCACGGTAGAGATGGTGCCGGGTATGGAGCGCCACCTTATCGAGTCGACACGCTTCTGGGTGGTGCGGCCACGGGTCGGCTACGACGAGATCAGCGGTCTGGGGACCTTGATCAGCGGGGCCTACGTTGCCATGGATCCGGGCAAAACGGGGGAAGAGACACGGGAATTTGTCGGGCTGGAAACACCCCCGCTCATCCGGTCCAACGAGCGTGGCACGGTGTACCACCTGCGCGCGGAGAAGGCGACGTCGCTGTCGGTTGGCGCGCCGGTTTATTTCCGGCAGATACCGGTTGGCCAGGTGACCGGCTACCGCCTGGCGGACGACTACACTTTTGTTGATGTCGATGTCTTTATCGAAGCACCGCACGATCGCTACGTGCGCCGGGGTTCACGGTTCTGGAATGTCGGTGGTGTCGATGTCTCGCTTGATCCTGAAGGTGTGACGGTTGAAATGGCCTCGCTGGCCTCGCTGCTCTCGGGTGGCATCGCGTTCGAGACACCGCCCGTCCTGCTCGATACCGAACAGGCGCCGGAAGACGCCGTGTTCCGTCTTTACCCGAATTATGCACGCACCCGTGAGCACCCGGTGCCGCGTGGATACCGCTATCGCGTTGACCTGCCGGGTGATGTAAGAGGGCTTGCCGTGGGTGCGCCGGTGGAACTGATGGGGGTGCGCATCGGTACCGTCATGGAGATCGATCCCTACCTTGATATGGATGCAAAGCCGGTGAAGCGTACAGTCTTTATTGAACTTGAGCCGGCGGGTGTGTTGCGTCCGGATGAGCGTGCCGACCTGGCGGGTGAGGCGCTGCAAAAGGCGGTCGAAAGCCGCGTTACCGAACTGCTCGGTCGCGGGTTGCGCGCCCGTCTCCAGACCACCAGTCTGATAACCGGCCAGAAATTCATTGCGCTGGATCTGATGGCGGATGCCAGGCCGGTGAAACTGGTGTACCAGGACGGTTACCCGCAGTTGCCTTCGACCAGTGGTGAGCTGGAACAGATGAGCGAGTCATTGACCCGCATACTGGCAAAGCTCGAAAAACGGCCGCTGGATCGTGTGGTGCACAACGCCGACCGGATGATGCAATCGATCGACAGGCTGGCGAAGGCGGCTGACCAGGCGCTGCCGACACTGGTCAAGGAAACCCGTGTGGCCATCGATGCCACCGACGAGGCCATGCGTGGCGTGGACGCACTGGTCTCCGAGGAAGGTGCGCTGGGTACGGAATTTTATGATGCGGTACGTGAACTGCGTCAGGCGGCACGCGCCGTGCGCCTGATGGCGGAGTACCTGGAACGTCACCCGGAATCCCTGCTCAGTGGAAAGGATGAAACGCCGTGATACGTCGATGCAAGGGGGTGTGGAGACTGTGGATGACGTTGACGGTGTTGACGCTGGGCGCATGCAGTTTCGGCGGCAGGACGCCGCCATCGACATTCCATGTGCTCAGTGCTACACCGGCCGAATCGATAAACGACGCAGGCCCGCTTTCCGTATTGCTGGGGCCACTGTCGTTACCGGATGTTGT
Organism: uncultured Thiohalobacter sp.; assembly: GCA_964433205.1. Lineage (GTDB taxonomy): Bacteria > Pseudomonadota > Gammaproteobacteria > DSM-19610 > DSM-19610 > Thiogranum. Next base: position 4,642 of record CAYSRA010000083.1, read on the forward strand.
GCTTCGACCGCAGATTGTCACCCGGCCGGAACCGGGCCGGGTTATTTTTGCAGAATACCACCGCTGGGCGGGTGACCTGCGGGCCAACGTGGAGCAGGTGCTGGTCGAAAATCTTTCCGACCGCCTGGGTGGCGATACCGTGATCCCGACGGGGGGTGGCGACATCGACACCGATTACCGCGTGGCAATCCGTTTTTTGCGCTTCGACGGTACGCTGGGTCGGCATGCGGTACTGGAAGGGATCTGGCGGATAAAAGCCGGTACCCCGGCCTGTCTGGTCGATGTGCATCGCTTCGTGATCGAGGTGCCGGT
>CAYSRA010000083.1:5053-11415 GCA_964433205.1 uncultured Thiohalobacter sp.
GCGAGGCCTGGCGCAGCGCAGAGGCTGGCCGGACCTGTGATGCCGATGAGAATCAGGCCGAGCCGAAGCAGGACGCGCACTGGCGCTGCCTCACTGCAGACTCGGTTCCTGCATCAACTTGACCAGCGCTTCCCGCTCGTCGGCAGTGACGGCTGTCGATCCGTCCTTTGTGCCGCTGATGTTGCCTACCAGGCCCTGCAGCCGACCCAGATAGGTCAGCCGCGCCTGTTCCTCGTCGGCCGGAGTCGGCGTGCCGCTCTGGTAGATCGCCCAGCGCGCATTCTCGATGATCTCCATGTCTTCCGAGAGTGCCATCAGCGCCGCGAACGATGGCGGTATACCGTCGGCGACGAAGTCAGTGCGCGAGCCCAGCCAGCTCATGTGCGCCGGGATGGGGGTGTTGTCGCGGGTATAGGTCATGTCGCCGCCGCCGATCAGGTTGTTTGCCACCCAGGTGACAGCGACGGTCTGCGGAATCGACCAGTTGACCAGATTACCCGAGAAGTCGTATTCCCTGCCGAGATCCGGGGGCAGCAAGGCAGTGGTTGTGGTGAGCGCAGTGGCCACTGTCGCCAGCATGGCGTCCCTCTCTGCGTTGGTCACCTGGATAGTCGACTTGAACTGGTCGAAAGCGGTCTGGAATGCCTGATCGATTTCGTTTTTCTTGGTCTGGCGCACCGCCTCGGTAAACTGTTCCGGGTCCATGAAGAAGTCCTGGTACTGGATATCGATTTGCTGCTGGGCGGTGACGAAAGCCTGTACGCCCGTGTTGAAGCGGTCGATCAGAGCCTGGCTGCCGCCGAGCGTGGCCAGTGCATCGCTGTATTCGCGTTTCAGTTTAACGGCGGCGACGCGGGTAAAGAAACCGGAGACGGCCTGTTCCACCGAGGTACCGAATCCCGTTGACAGACTCATCATCAGCGCGTTCAGACCTTGCGCATTGCCGGCGGCGTTGAACGACGTCAGCAGCAGGGTCGGGTCGACACCGGCAGCGGCACCGGCATCGATGAAGATGTCTGCCATGATGCCGCCGGCCTTGGCCATATCATCGTTGTTGGCGCTGTCCACGGCACTCTTGAAAAAGGCGATGTAGTCGGACATGTCCTTGCTGCCCGGCGCGGAATTGGACACCAGATTCTTCTTGAAGGTGGCCAGTTCGGTGGCGCTGACGCCATTGTTCAGCAGAAAGGCTTCCATGCCGTCGTTACCCATGATGGCGGTGCCCATCATCTGTGCCAGCACATCAATGTCGCTTGTCTGCAGATTCGGCGAGCGCACGAACACCAGGCCGAAGGCTACGCCCAGCGGATCGTCCGAGTTGTTGGCCTGCATCGATGAAATCAGTGCGCGGGCCTGGATGTCAGACAGCGGGTTGATACCCACCAGGTTGGTGCTGCCGTCGGCGGGGGCCGGTGCGATGCCCTGGCGTACCACGGTGCCGCTGGCGTCCTTCACCTGCAGCAGAACGAAGTTGGTGTCGGCCGCGGTCGGCAGGTTGCTCAAAGAGAAACCCAGTTTGCCGTTCGTATCAGCCGTAGCGCTGGTGGAACTGACACTGGTGACAGTGCCATCACTGTTGATTCGCGACAAAACGACAGTGTAGTCCTGTCCGGCAGTCAGCGCAGATGCCGGCGTGGTAACGCCAAAGGTCAGTGCGGCGGCTGCCAGTGCACCCAGGCCAAAATGGCGGATCGTCGAAAAAATCTTTGTATTCATGGCTCTCATCTCCTGTCGTTAACTGGCGCTGCCGGAAATGGAACCGGAACCGTCGCTGCTGTTGCTACTGCTGCCGCCGCCACCGCAGGCGCTCAGACCCAGCACGATTATTACGGACATCAGGAACGTGGCGACTGATCGCCGCAGTGTGTATCTGGTTGAATGCATTGTGATCCCTCCCGCGGGAAACGATATGTCTGGTATAGCCGCACCGGCAGGCACATCACGTCAATCTGGTGAGCGTCGGGGCGAAGCCTTTCACTGGCTATCGACAGGAAGAAGGGAAAATTTAGGGAGACACCCGGTCGTCAGGCGTGGGCAGGGATATCTGCGGTTTCAGCAACCTCAGGTTGTTCTGCTTGAATCGATCCCGGCCAGTACATCCCGAAGCGGGCGTGGGCGCTCGATGCCATAGCCCTGGGCAAAGTCGATGCCGCAATCCCGGGCTTCCCGGAGGATGGCATCGTTTTCCACGAATTCGGCTATCGTTTTGAGCCCCATGACACGTCCGATTTGTGCGATGGATTCAACGATAGACCGGCTCACCGGGTTGTCGACAATGTCGCGCACAAAATGGCCGTCGATCTTGATGTTATCGACTGGAAGATTACTCAGGTAGGCAAATGAGCTAAGGCCGCTGCCAAAGTCGTCCAGGGAAAAACTGCAGCCCAGATTTTTCAGCTTTTCAATGACCTCGATGGCGCGTGCAAGGTTGGCGATGGCGGCTGTCTCGGTGATTTCAAAGGTGATCAGGCGCGGGTTCAGGTTGCTGAGTTCAAACTGTTCGATCACGTAATCCAGGAAGGAATTATCGGTCAATGACTGGGCGGACAGGTTGACGCTGAAGCCGGGAACGTTGTGGCCGACTTCTTTCCGGGCAAGTCCGGAGTCTGCGAGTGCCGAGAAGGTATTCCTTATGACCCATCTGTCGATGGCGGGCATCAGCTGGTAGCGCTCGGCAGCCGGGATAAACAGGCCCGGCTGAACCAGTCCGGTGTCGCCGTCTTTCATGCGTAGCAGGATTTCGTTGTGGCTGTTCAGGCCCTGCGTATTGCTGATCGGGGTGATGCGTTGGCAGAACAGCACGAAACGGTCGTGCTCTATGCTCCTGTTCAGTGTTTGCAGCCATTGCATGTCCCCGGAGCGCTGGATGATGTCTTCGTCGGTGGGCTTATAGATATGTATCCGGTTTCTGCCCTTTTCCTTGGCGATGTAGCAGGCAGAATCCGCCGTCATCATCAGATCGCTGGTGGTTGCATGACCGTGCGTGATAGGGACCAGGCCAATGCTCGCGCCGATTTCAAAGGTGTGCTGCTGCCAGGTAAAGCGGAAGGCGCTGGTGGCATCCTTGATTACTGTGGCGAGTTTTTCAGCGCCGTCCAGTGAACAGTCTTTCAGGATGATGCCGAACTCGTCGCCGCCCAGTCGTGCAAACACGTCATGGCTGCGAATTTTCCTGTTGATCTGGGACGTCAGTTGCCGGAGCAGTTCATCCCCCGCCTTGTGGCCGCAGGTGTCATTGACAATTTTGAACTGGTCGAGATCAATGTAACAGAGGGCATGTTCGGTGGTCTGGTCGTTGACCTCGATCAGGGCCTGGGTCAGTTGCGCTTCAAACTCACGCCGGTTGAGCAGCCCGGTCAGGTCATCGTGCGAGGCCTGGTAGGCAAGTCGCTTTGACATGCGATGAAGTTTGGAGAAATCGTGAAACACCAGGACCATGCCAAAAATATTGCCGTAGTTGTCGCGCAGCGGTGTGGCGGTATCCTGGATGATAAATTCCTTTCCGTCATGCCGCGTCAGGGTCAGAAGGAAGTCGTGGTGAATGGTGTTGCCACCATCGATACAATCGTAGATCGGGTAGTCGATCGGTGTGTGGGTGTTCGACGACACTACCTTGAAGACCTCGTGCAGAGGGCGTCGCAGCGCGCTGACAGATTTCCAGCCTGTCAGTTTCTCTGCGGCCGGATTCAGGTAAGTGATGGTGCCGGATGCGTCGGTGGTGATTACGCCTTCACCCAGCGATTCGAGCGTTGTCTGCGCCTTGACCTTCTCTATAAATAACGCGTCATTGGCCCGCTCCCTGTCCTTGTCGCGCGCCTGCTCCAGTGACTCGGCCATTGCATTGATGCTTTTCTGCAGTACGCCGATTTCGCCACCCGTATCCACGGCAATACGTTCTTCCAGTCCACCTTTACTGATGGCGTTGGTAACCGAGGTAAGAGACCGGATGGGTGACGTTACGCTGCGTGCCATCAGGGCCGCAAAGTAAGCAGTTATCAGTAGCGCGACGACAGTGATCAGGGAGCCGTTGATCAGTACCTCGGTCTGCTGCTCGATAGCGTGTTTACGGGTGACAATGACCTGGATATTGCCGATCAGTTCCGTCATCAGCCCGGGGGAGCTGTCCGCTGAAATGCCGGACTCGTAGTCGTCGACTACCAGGCTTGAGTAGAAAATCGGTGATTTGAATGTTTTGTACAGCGCGTCATTGCCCGATTTAACCGTGCTTTCCAGTTCGGCGAGTCCGGACGGGCTGGTGCGCGCGATCGGTCGACCCTGTTCGTCCGACACGATGATGGCCATGACGTCCTGATCCTGCGCGGACGCATAAATCAGTTTTGTCAGCGCCGCTTCGTTTCCGGACAGGACGCCGTACTCGGCGGCCGGCGCCAGCAGGTTGGCGATAGACTGCCCCTTGGCGTCCAGTGCTGCGTCGATACCGGATATCTGGCTCCATATAAAAAACGACGAGAGCAGGACTCCGGTTATTGTCAACGGCAACAGCGTCACCAGAAAGACTTTGCCTTGAATGCTCAGACTATTCATCGTTAACGCCTTCTATGATAGAGCGGAGTTCGGGGTTGGTGTCAAAATCCAGATTGAGCGAATCGGCAACGTGCTCGTTGACGCGGATTCTGAAGTGCGCCGGGTACTGCGGTTCCGGCAGAGCGGATTTACCATCCGTGAAGAAATCGATGATAACCCGGGCTGTCTGGCGTGCAATCTGCTCCGGTGTCGAATAAACCGACAGGGTGGCACCGGCATCGGCATAGGCCTTTGAGTAGGCGACGACCGGCACCCGGTGCCGGTACGTGGTCAACAGAATGCCTTTGGCAGTGCGACGGTTGTACACCAGGGGGTCGGGCAGCGAGAGCAGCAGTTCAGACTGTTTCAGCAGATTGTTGAGTGCGGGCAGCAACTCGTGTTGTTCGCTGATTTTCGCGGTATGCAGTGAGAAACCCGCTGTCGCGGCGAGTTCGACGAGCTGCTCGTGCTGCGCCACGGATACGGGGCCAAGCAGCACCCCGAGTTCCCGTTTTGTGCGGAACGCGCTGTCGAGAACCCGGAACAGTCTCGGCAGCGGCTGGTCGATGTAGATGGCGCTGCATTGGCTTTCCGGGCAGGCCAGCTTTCCGGATGCTTCCAGGCTTTTGTACGTGGGCCTGGGGATCAGGGTGTACAGCACGGGTGATTCCGGTTGCCACTGCTGTAGCGCCCGCGCGGCCTGGCTTCCCAGGATCACTACCATGTCGTAGTGGCGGCCCGTACCGGCCATGCCATCGCTGCGTAGCTGGTTGGCGGACATCGAGGTCGCGTTGACGTGCAGGTTGCGGTTTGCCCGCAGCGCCTGTTTGGCCTCATCAATAAAGCGCAGGTAGTGTGAAGTGGTCTGGTTGCTGACGAAAAGAATGGCGATTGTGTCATCGGCCTGTGCAAACAGCGGGAGTGTAAACAGCAGGGTCAGCACCCGGGCGAGCGTCATTAATACCGGCAGCGGGCGTCTGGCGTCCGACCTGGGTGCTCTGCAGTCTTCGGGAGAGGGCGACATGTTGCGTTACTTGATGTTGATGACGATGGATCCGTATATGCGCCGGTCGATGTTGTTTCTGAGTCGCGTGTCTTCGTCGTCGTTAAACAGATTCTGCACAACCAGAGCGAGCGTGATGTCCTGCCGCGGGGAGGAAATGGTGCGGGCCAGGCGGATGTCCACGCGGTTTTGCGCAGAGCGAATGTCATTGGACTCCAGTTCTTTCATTTTCGACAGGTAGTAATAGCCCGCGCTGGCGGAGTAGCCGCCGTCGAAGCGGTGAATGGCTAGGAGGTTCAGCATGTTCGCCGGCCCGGCATCCGTGTATCTGCCGCTGGCGGTCTTGTCTTCGCTGTCGATATCGAGGTGTGTGTAGCTGATGTTGAAGCGGTTGGATTTGTCGGGTCGGTACTGGGCCGAGAGTTCCACGCCCCTGATCCTGACCGTATTGAAATTATCAAAAAACAGTGCCGTTCCATCCAGGCCCGCGGCGAAGGGTGTATTGTCATATGAAATCGGTTTGTCCAGTTTCTCATAGAAATACTTGGCATCCATCGAGGTATGAATTCTGGCGATGTTGCCGGCATAGCCGATTTCGTAGGAGGTGATGCGCTCTGAATCGATATCGCCAGCATCAAACAGCAGGACGTTGTTGGGTATTGCCAGCGGGAACCGGTAGTCAGGTGACTTTTCGAACACGAAGGGATCCCGGTAGGCGCGCGATACCGCCAGACGCGGGGTGTGGTGTCAGGGGAACTGGGGTTGCATGGCAGCCCGTGACGACGTGGTGTTGCCACACGCAGCGCGGCGTAACACCTGACTGACTACTTTTCAA
>CAYSRA010000084.1:0-11343 GCA_964433205.1 uncultured Thiohalobacter sp.
GAAAGCCGCCGTTCGCCTCATAACCGGCGACACTGCCCGCGCCTGCCGCCAGTGCCTGGTTCATCTGCTCGATCACATAGGGCGAACCGATACGCGTGCGGTACACCGTATCGAACCAGCCGCAGGCTTCCACCACGGTATTGCTGCTGACCGGTGTCACCAGCGTTTCGATGCCGAGGAAGCGCGCGCACAGCACCCCGACCACGTCGCCACGCAGCCATTCGCCACTCTCGTCCGCAATCAGCGGGCGGTCGGCGTCGCCATCGGTCGAGACAATGGCATCAAATCCCTGCCCGGCGGCCCATTTGCGGCCCAGTTCGATATCTTCTGCCCGAATGGCCTCGGTATCGACGGGGATAAACGTCTCCGAACGCGCCAGCGGCGTGACCTCGGCGCCCAGCGCTTGCAGGATATCCACCAGCAGGTCACGGGCCACCCCGGAATGCTGGTAGACGCCGACGCGCAGTCCCTGCAGGCAGCCCGCGCCGAAGAAATCGCGATACCGCGCCAGGTAAGCCTGCTCCGCGGCACTGTCGGCTGGCGGCAGGCCGTTCTCGTCAATTACCGGGAAAGGCTCGGACCAGGCCACTTGCCGGGCGCGGATAGCCGCTTCATCGTCCTTGAGAATCTCGCCGTCCGGCCGGTTGAACTTGATGCCATTACGGTCATCCGGAATATGACTGCCGGTCACCATGATCGAGGCGTTGTTGTGCTGCATGGCGTAAAACGCCACGGCCGGCGATGGCAGGCGCCCGCTGTACACGGGCCGGTAACCCGCATCTTCAACGGCCTTCGCCACCGCCGCCAGAATGCGCGGGGTACTGGGACGAAGGTCGCCCGCCAGCAGGATATCGCTCCCCGGCGATATCGCGCCCCCCGCCTGCATGGTCTGGATAAAGGCCTGCGTGTAGGCATAGCAAACGGTCGGCGTCATCGCCTCCACGGTGCCACGCGCGCCGCTGGTGCCGAACGCCACGCCGCTGCGCTCCATCAGGTCGCTGATCAGAAAAGTTTCCACCACGTTCTCATTCCCCCCTTGAAACCCCTGCCCGGGCGGTGCGTCAGTGCGCACTGCCCTGCGCCAGCAACAAGGCTGGCATCGCCGACGATGCACCGAGGTACGGCGCGATACGAATCGCGATATGCGGGTATTCCGATTTTACCTTGTCGACCTCGGCGGGGATATCTTCACTGACATGGCGGCCGGCGGAGAGGAAATAGGGGGCGACGGTAATTTCGCTGGCACCGGCCTCGATGAGCTGTGTCAAACCATCGGGAATGGAGGGATCGGCCAGTTCCAGAAACGCGCAACTGACCGTATCGAAAGGATTATCCGCCAGGGTGGCGACGGCTTCTCCGAGCGCCCGTACTTCATCGTTGGATGCCTCACGGCGACTGCCGTGGGCAACAATCAACAATGCCTTCATGTCAGGAAGACGACGCGGCGCGGCGTTTCGACGGCAATCCGTACCACAGGAACAGTGCCAGCAGCAGCAGGGCCAGCTGCAGACCCAGCCCCTGCAGGTTGGGGTAGATGCCAAACAACTCGAAGCGCGGGAAGTTGACCGGACTGACCGGGATATAACCCGCTTCCTGCAACGCGGCAACGCCCTTGCCGGCAAACACCACCGCCAGCACAAACATCAGGATGCCGGTCACGCTGAAGAACTGGCGCAGCGGCAGGCGCATGCTGTAGCGGATCACCACCCAGCCGAGTACCGCCAGCGTGCCCACGGCCGTACCAAAGCCGCTAAGCGCCATGCTCTTGCCGGCCTCGTCGGTCTGCACCCACAACGCCTGGTAAAACAGGATAGTCTCGAACACCTCGCGGTACACGGCGATGAACGACAGGCCGGACAAACCCCACAGGGTGCCGGCGCCAAGTGCACGGCGTACGTTGGTCTCGATGAACTTCTTCCACTGCAGGGCGTTGGTCTTGTCGTGCATCCAGAAACCGACGTAGAACAGTACGGCGGTGGCGGTCAGTGCCGCCACGCCTTCGGTGATTTCACGGCTGGCGCCGCTGATCTGTACCAGCGACACCGACGCCCACCAGGTCAGGAAGCCTGCGCCCAGCGCGCCGACCCAGCCGTAGTGCAGGTAGCGCATGCTGTCGCGGTGTTCGGTCTTGACCAGGAACGCCGCCAGCGCGACCACCACCAGCAACGCCTCCAGTCCCTCCCGCAGCAGGATGAAGAACGCGCTGGCGAATGCCGCCGTGCCGGACAGGTTGCGACCACTGAGTCGCTCGGCGGCCAGTTCCAGTTTGCCCTTGATGGCAATGACGGAGGCTTCCAGTTCGTCAGCCGGCATGCCCTTGCGGATGTTATTACGCAGCAGGGTCATGTCGTGCTCGATGTCCAGCCGCAGCTTGCTGTCAACGGCGTTCAGCCCCTGCTCAACCAGTTCGAAGCCTTCCAGGTAGGCTTCCACCGCCATGCGGTAGGCCTTGTCGCGGTCACCGGCCCGGTAGGCGGTTACCACGTCGTCCAGCCGGTGCAACGAAAACTGCAGCGGCGAGCGGTTGGCGAACAGCGCATCCGGATGGGTGCGCAGGTAAGCCATCAGTTCGCGACCGGCCTGCCCGAACTGCTGTTCGGCCTCGGCCGGCGTGAGCACCGTGAGTTTGCGGATATCCTGCAGGGGAGCGAGTTTCGGGTCGGAAAAATTGGATTCGGCACCGCTGCGCTCGGCATCGCTGACGGCGAACTGCCCCACATAGAACGCCAGCGACCAGCGGTCGTCCGCCGACATCTCGTGGAACGGCTTCATGGACGTGCCCGGCACGCCCTGGGTGATGGTGTTGTACAGACCGTACAGGTTGCGCTGTGCATAGCGCTTGCGGTCGGTAAAATCGACCGGGGGCGGCTGCAGACCCGCTGCCAGCGGGCCGTCGCCAGCGCCGTTGACACCGTGGCAACTGGCACAGTTGTCGCTGTAGAGTTGTGCCGCACGCGCCAGATCCGGCGCCTTGCGCGGTACCACCGTGACCTTGTAACCATCGATAATGGCCTGGCGCATCTCACCGGTCAGAGTCCGGATTTCGGCGGGATCCGCCCCGGCCGCGACACCGTCGGCCAGCCTGGCGGCGAGCCCGACCAGCGTGACACGCGTTTCGCCCTCGGGCAGGTCCACCACCTGCTGCTTGATACCCTGCGAGAAATCCTTCATTTCCTCGTATTCGTCGGGATTGATGATCTTGCCGTCCCTGACGGCCTCGCCGTAGTCGACACCGACGTAATCGATGAGCTGGAGGAGTTGCTGGATATCACCGGCATGCGACAGGGCCGGGAACAGCAGCAGGGAGAAAACCAGGGCAAGACGTTTCATGAGGTGCACAGACAGTCCGAGGAAATGGGTGCCTTAAATTATAATGATTCGCATTTAGATTGTAAACGCCCCGGGAAGCATCAGGGCTTTCCTAATCAGGCTTATTCACCCACACGGCGTGGACATTCACAAACTCGCGGATTCCGTGGATCGACAGTTCCCGCCCGTAGCCGGAGTTACGGATGCCGCCGAACGGCATGCGCGGGTCGGATTTGGACATCTCGTTGACAAAGGCCGCGCCGGACTGGATCTCGTCCGCCGCGATGCGCTCGCCACGCGCCAGGTCCTGCGTCCAGACTGCGCCTGCGAGGCCGAAATCGGTGCAGTTGGCCACCTCGATGGCCTCGGCCTCGTCCCTCACCCGGATCAGCGTCGCGACCGGGCCGAACAGTTCCTCGGACCACGCCGCCATACCTTCCTCGACACCGGCCAGCACGGTGGGCGGGTAGAACGCGCCCGGCCCGTCCGGAATCTCGCCGCCGACCAGCACCCTGGCCCCGGCCTGCACGGTACGCTGCACCTGATCGTGCAGCCCGTCGCGCAGGTCCAGGCGCGCCTGCGGACCGATATAGATGCCTTCCTCCACGGGGTCGCCCATTTTGAGCTGTTTCACGGCCTCGACAAACTTTTGTTCAAACTCGTCGTATACCGCGTCGACAATAATGAAACGCTTGGCGGCAATGCAGCTCTGACCACTGTTCTGGAAACGGGCGACAATGCCGACCTCGACTGCCTTGTCGATATCCGCGTCTTCCAGCACGATAAACGGGTCGGAACCGCCGAGTTCCAGCACGCACTTCTTCAGCACCTTGCCGGCCTCGCTGGCGACGGCGCGACCGGCGGCCACGCTGGAGGTAATGGTCACGGCCGCTACGCGCAGGTCGTGGATCACCTGGGTGGTTTGCGGTATGTCGATGATCAGGGAACGGAACAGGTCCGGCGGGAAACCGGCCTCGCGGAAGATATCCTCGATCAGCAGCGCACAGCCGAATACGTTGGGCGCATGTTTCAGCACCGCGCCGTTACCGGCCATCAATGCCGGCGCGGCAAAACGAAACACCTGCCACAAGGGGAAATTCCAGGGCATCACCGCCAGCACCACACCGAGCGGCTTGTAGGTGACGAAACTGTGGTACGCCTCGGTCGCGACTTCGTCGTTGGCAAGAAAACGCTCGCCGTTGTCGGCATAGTAGTCACAGCACCAGGCGCACTTCTCGACTTCGGCCAGACCCTGCGACCAGATCTTGCCCATCTCACGCGTCATGACTTTCGCGTAGGCTTCCTTGTTGCTGCGCAACACCTCGGCTGCCGACTTCAGCAGGCGGGCGCGTTCGGAAAAGGGGGTATCGGCCCAGCCCTGCTGTGCGTCACGACACTTCGTCAATATGCCATCGACTTCGTCAGCCGGCATCTCCTGGTAGCTTTCGACTTTCTCGCCGGTAGCGGGGTTGATGATATCGAACGTCATGCGCCTCTCCTTTGCCTGGAAATCTCTCCCGGCAACTCTAACATGCAGGCAGCGCATGTAAACGTTTAGCAAACCCTGGAGGGAATCCTGCCCCCGGGGGCTTTCAGCAGAAGCGCTTCGAACGCGTCTGCACTGACAGGCTTGCTGTAATAGAAACCCTGGTAATCCTGGCAACCGTGCGCACGCAGGTACTCCAGCTGCGCCTCCGTCTCCACCCCTTCGGCAACCACATCGATACCCAGGTGCCGGGTCATGGCGAGAATAGCCTGGACGATAGCGGCATCGTCCGCGTCGTCGGGAAGCCCGTCCACAAAGGAACGGTCGATCTTGACGCGGTCGAGAGGCAGTTGTTTCAGGTAACTGAGTGAGGAATAGCCGGTACCAAAATCATCGATTGCAATCGTAATACCCATTTCCTTTAGCTGATTCAGCTTGTCACGCACCTGGTCGATGCCCTCGAGCAACACAGTCTCGGTAATTTCCAGTTCGATGCAACCGGGGCGGGTATTCCTTGCTGCGAGTATTGCTTGCAGTTGCGGCACAAAGTCCGGTTGCTGGAACTGGCGCGGACTGACATTGATGGACAGGCGCCGCGAGGCATGACAATCGTCACGGGAACACCAGAAGCGGGTGGTGGCGTCGCAGGCCAGTTCGATGACCCGCTGCCCGATAGGCAGGATCAGACCGGTTTCCTCGGCGATGCGAATAAAGCGGTCCGGGCCGACCTGACCGATGTGCGGGTTATGCCAGCGTAACAGCGCTTCGGCGCCCACGATCATCCCGCTGGCAATCGATACCTTGGGCTGGAATGCCAGTTCGAACTCGTTTTCATCCAGCGCCTGACGCAGGCAGTTCTCCATTTCCAGCCGCTCGACTGCCTCGGTATTCATGGCCGCGGAAAAAAAACGGTAATTGTTGCGCCCTTGCGCCTTCACCTTGTACAGGGCGGTATCGGCGTGCTTGAGCAGTTGTTCCGTGCTCTGTCCATTGTCAGGAAACAGTGCGATACCCAGACTGGGCGTCACCATCAATTCGTGGCCTTCCAGCCGGTACGGCTCGGCCAGTTGTTCCTGTATCTTGACCGCCACCCGGGTGACCTGCTGCAGCACGGTGTCCACCGCCAGGTCCTGCAACATGATGACGAATTCATCGCCGCCGAGACGGGCCACAGTATCCTCGTGGCGGATACACTGCGTCAAACGCCTTGCCACCTCCTGCAGCAGATGGTCGCCGATGCTGTGACCCAGCGAATCATTGATGGCCTTGAAATGATCCAGGTCCAGCATCATGACTGCCAGGCCGGAATGATTGCGCTCCGCGTGGGCAATGGCCTGCTGCAGGCGATCGAACAGCAACTGGCGGTTGGGCAAGCCGGTCAGGTTGTCGAAATAGGCCAGGTAACGGATGTGTTCCTCGCTGTTCTGGCGCTCGATCTCCAGGCCGACCCGGGCCGCAAAGATCCGCATCACCGACTCCTCGAAGGTCGCCTCGACCAGTGGCCGCCGGAACAGCGCGAACTGCAAACCCAGCGGACGGCCGGTGGAATCAAACAGGGGAATACCCAGGTAGGCCTCAATGCCCATCTGCCGCAATATGTCATCCTCGGGGAACTGGCTCTGCACATCCGCTCCGAAAACACAGACCTTTTTGCCAATGACCTGCTCACAGGGCGTACCGGCGAGCGGGTAACTCACATTCGGCTGTATTTCACCATCCAGCCAGAACACCAGGGTCTCGACCACATCCGTTTCACCTTCGGACAACACACTGATACCCACCCCGTCAGGCTGAAGGATGTGCGCAAGTTGCTCCGCCAGTACCTTGAAAAACTCCTCTCCGCTATGAGTGGAGACCGCCTCGGTGATTTCGGAAATCGCCTTCTCGACTCGCTGGCGTGCCCGCCGTTCTTCCACAAGACGCGCAGCAAGCGCAATTTCCTGGCTGATCGCTTCCAGACGTTTCAGTTGGGGAGGACCGAACTGGATCTCAGGCCGCCGCGAGATCACCACCAGCACACCGTCGGCCTTGCCGTCCCCCATCAACGGCACGGCCATCAGGCTGGAACTGCCGGGTTGTGCAAACATCCCCGGCGGAACGCTGTCGTTATTCGCGATATCCGCCAGCCAGAAACCACGCCCGTTGAAAAACACGTCGGCAAACAGGAACGACTCGTCCAGCGACAGGCGCCGGTACCCGTTGGGGTCGTGATCCGCACCCGCCCTGTGGGTAATCACCAGCTGCTGGCTGCCGGCATCCGGCAGCATCAACAGACACTGCTGCCCCTGGAAACATTCACAAACCACATCGACGATCAGCTGATGGATATCCAGTTCTTCGAGTGTCTGGTCCTTGCGCAACATCCGGTTGCCCACATCGAGCCGTTCGTGCTGGAGATGCAGGTCCTCCAGCAAATCGTGGAGTTTCGCGGAAATGATGCCGAGTTCGTCCGTTGACGCCGGCGCCAATGATTCGACTTCACCGAACCCGAACCCTTCCACGTCGTCCTGCGCCAGCAGGCCCTGCACCGGCCGCAGCGACTGGCCGAAACTGCGCAGAAACAACAGTGATCCGGCAATAGCGAGCAGCTCCAGCACCACCCAGACCACGAAGGTATCCACCCCGAAATAGCCGGTGCGGGTCCAGTAGTACTGGACCAGCATGGTGTCGATCAACAGGGGTACCAGGGCCCCGATCAGGAACACCCGGGTCTTGATTGTCAGTAGCGGACGAGCCAGTCGCAGCTGACCGAAACTTCGCCCGAACAGATCGAACAGCAGGAAAAAAACCGGCAGGCCGACAATGATGGACACAATCAGCGCGACCAGGTGAATGCGAAACCAGTCGATCGGCAGGGCGTGAAAATCGGTATACAGTTCGGCGCTCAGAATCGTCATGGCCGGCGCCAGCACCAGATAACCCAGAAACACACCCCAGAAATGCAGCGGAAACCAGCGCAGGCGACGACGCACCTGTGTGGCCAGTTCGGCATCCGGTCGCTGCAGCCAGGCGTTCAGCGGGCGGATGTAAACGTCAAAATAAACCAGCGCGAACAGCAGCATGGCCGAGGCAAATACCGGCATCAGCGGCGTGGTCAGTATGCCGAGGATCTGCCCGGGTGTGAACATCTCGATGAACAACAGAAAGCTGAAACCGAAAATTGGCGGAATCGTCCAGGCAACAGCCACCAGCCAGTTGAACTTGCGGCGGAAACCCGCTTCCCCCTGTGTACCGGCGCTAATATTTGAATCTGGCATGCCTGGAGGCTCCATGGCCCTAGTATAGACAAACCCGGCTTCCCTAACCGGCAGAGAAACAAGAACAATTTCTGCCTGCCCGCGGGTTACGCACAATGTTCCCGCGGCTGTCGTGAACAGTTAGTCGGCATAAGCACGGATTTCCTTCAGATCAGGGGGTGGAGGAAAACGTCTCGTCCGGCTGACACCGCGTGAAGCCTGTATTCACGCAACGGAATAACCATGAATGTAAAGATCGCGTTATTGAAACCCTGGTCGCGAACCCGCATTATTCGCCAGGGCTCCGATAAAGGGGCGACACCCTGATCTCAGCACTGCGGAACCTTTATGAGCCGGCAATCTTCGGGCCTTTTCCAGCTACTCGGCATCGAACTCAGCCCGGTCACGCACACGGAACGCCTGGTCTCCACGCTGGGCGGATTCCTTGGCATTCTGTTCATCCTGCTGGTCAGTACCCGTTTCATGGCACTCGACGACGCCTTGCTGATCGTCGCATCGATGGGCGCTTCCGCGGTGCTGCTGTTTGCGGTGCCGCACGGGCCGCTGGCACAGCCCTGGCCAGTGGCCGGCGGCCATATGGTGTCAGCGGCCGTGGGTATCAGCTGCGCGCAACTGGTTCCCGACGCGCTGCTGGCCTCGGCACTCGCCGTGGGCCTGGCGATTGGCGCCATGCACTACCTGCGCTGCATCCACCCACCGGGCGGCGCCACTGCGCTGTCCGCGGTGGTCGGCGGGCCGGCGATACACAATATCGGTTACCAGTACATGCTCACGCCGGTGGCGTTGAACGTGCTGGTAATACTCAGTGTGGCATTTATTTTCAACTACCCGTTCGCGTGGCGGCGCTACCCGGCGGCACTGAAGCCGCGCCCGGCCCAGCAGCCGGAAGAAGACCAGCGGGCGATCGCCCACGAGGATCTGGTCTACGCGCTGGCCGAGGTCAACTCCTTCATCGACATTTCCGAACAGGACCTGCTGGCTATCTATGACCTGGCGACCCACCGTTCGAAATCGCGCGGCATGGACCCGGACCAGCTGACACTGGGCGGTTACTACAGCAACGGCAAGTACGGCCCGGAGTGGTCGGTGCGACAGATTATCGACGAATCACGCAGTGACGACCCCGACAAGGATCTGGTGATTTTCAAAACCGTCGCCGGCGACGGCTTGCGCCACACCGGCTTCGCCACCCGCCGGGAGTTCGCGCGCTGGGCGAAACACGCGGTGTACCGGGATGACGAGAACTGGCGGCGGCTTGACCCCGGCACGTCAACTCAACACCCGCAATGATCCGTTCGTTGCTGCTGAACTACCCGAACAAACCACTATTGTCATCGCAAAACAGGGCCGCTGTCCTGCCGATACTCACGGCAAAGCTTACTAAAGCATCTCTCTCACAAGCGGATGGTACTCGCCGGATGCGACCGGAAAGGCCCGAATGCTACCCTTGAACGCATCCCTGTCGATTATCACGCCGCCCAGATCAGAATCTGGCGCAAGCAGTTCGCCTTCGATATGGATTGCGAGAAAGTAGCTGTCTTCAGGCTCCGAGGAAGGGTCCAGCAGTATTTCACCCAGCCGTATCGCTGTGCCGTCGGGTGAATCCTGGTAATGGTCACAGGAGTTCAGTTCGGTCACCCATATTCTTTTGGGTAACCACTTTGTCCTGTAGTAATGCTTCACATCGTCGGACATGTTGCTGTTCAGGACATATTTCCTGAACGATGCCTTGTCCTGCAGATAGGTGCGAACCACGATATCCGGCAGGGAAGGCTTTTCCTCGCCATCATTTTCCACCGTCACATTCTGCAGCGCCTGGGCAAACAGTTTGATGCAGGTCTCCCGCGCCTCGCTTCCATCGATAAAGACGTCCGGGCACAGGAACGGGATGGCCATGACCGCATCGTTTAACGAATAGGAGGGCTTGTCCTGCTCCGCTTCCCCGGCATTCTGCGCATCGAACTCCGGCAGTGGCAGGTAGGGACCGTTGTTATCATTATGGATAAACAAGGGTGTCGCCCAGCTTGTCGCATCAACGAGCCTGATTGGTGCCGCCCAGTTTTCATTGGCGATTGTCGCCAGTTCGCTTAGCCGATCCGGCTCCCTGTTCCAGCCGTGCCCGATAAGAACCACCGCATGGCCTTCCGATGGCGTCGGAAAAAGTATGATAAGCACCGGTATGCCGGACTCAACATACGGATAGAGCGCCTGTTTCGCCAGCTCAAGGCTTTCGGCGGTCGCTTCGTCCTCAATTTGCCGCAGCGGAATCGTATGCGGAGAATAACCCGCAGCTCGTATCGCTTCCGTGATCTGCTCAAATCTCAGCCCACCCCGGTTCGGCAGGGTTCGTTTGTCCACCAGGAAACGCGTCGCGGCGGAAGTAATTTCTGCAGGACTGAAAGCGGCGTTGCCTTCTCTTCGCCGGAGCGTTCTCAGCGCCATCCAGATGGACGCCTGCGCACAGGCCCCTACCGCATTATCCTGTTGCATAAAAGGCGTACCGTTTACAACGAACGCCTGCCCCGCAAGGTTAACCTCGAACTCATCGCGCGACAGCAGGAAACCGGAACTCTCGTGCGGTAACGGTCGAAGAATCGTGGCAGCAACCGGGCTCATGCTGACCGGCCTCAGGGTGAGAAACCCGAGGTAGGCATCGGCTTCAGCCGCCATCTGGTCAATGACGTCCAGCGGCTGATCGGATTTCGGAGAGTGACGAAAAAAATGAAAGCGATCACAGTACCGCGACACTTCTGCAGACCAGCTCGAATAATAGGCAGCGTGCTCTGCGAGAAAATCCGGGTCCTGCACGTTGGTCTGGTGCACAACGCACCGGACCCCCAGGTCGACGATATGCTGAATCGTTTCCAGGAGGGGGGCGAACCGCGGCGTACCGGTACGCATTTTCTGGCTGATCAGCCGATCGCCGATTATTGTTCTGAGTTGCTCCGGGTCGGTCGGGTCAATCGCGTGAACAAAGAAGCGTTCCTCCATAAACTCATCCCCTGAAAAACAAAGACCGGCTTCAATGCCGGTCCTGTATTATCCGTTCGTGTCACCGCCGCCAGGCCGTTATTGTTCAGTGCCTACCTGACAGCAATATTTTTCAATTCTTCGTAGGCGCGCCGTTTGGCCGCGCGCATCTTTTCGACTTTTTCCGATATTTCCGCTTCGAACTCGCTATGGAAGCGATGATTTTCCTCTCGACTCAGTTCTTTCGTCGACCGGGTCTTGATAACTTCCAGAACAAGGTCCGCCAGGACATTGGAGTTCATGCGCAGCCTCCCTAAGCGT
>CAYSRA010000085.1:0-6751 GCA_964433205.1 uncultured Thiohalobacter sp.
ACCACCGTCACCTTGCTTCCCAGCCGCGCAAACGCCTGCGCCATTTCCAGGCCGACCGGCCCGCCGCCCAGCACCACCAGGCGTGCCGGCAGGTCGCGCAGGGAAAACAGGTCTTCGTTGGTCAGGTACCCGGCGTGTTCCAGACCTTCGATCGGGGGGATAAAGGGCTGCGAGCCGGTGGCAATCACAAACCGCCGCCCCTCAATGACCTGATCGTTTACCTGGACCCTGTGCGCATCGATAAAGGTCGCTGCACCGAAGACAACCTCGCAGCCGTAGCCGCGAAAGCGTTCCGGGTCATCGTGTACCTGGATACGTTCAATGACTGACTGCACATGATCGGCGACCTTGCCGAGATCCACCACCGGTTCGCAGGCCGGCAGGCCGAATTCGGGTCCGCGGCGCATCAGCGACGCAACCCGGGCCGCGTGGATGAGGGTTTTACTGGGTACGCAACCGTAGTGCAGGCAATCGCCACCCAGCTTCGCAGCTTTTTCAATCAGCGTGACCTTTAATCCAAGCTGGGCCGCCACACTGGCAACCACCAGCCCGCCGGCACCGCCACCGACAATCACCAGATCGCGTTTCTTCATGGCCTCACCTCTTCTGGCTCATCGACACCCAGGGCGAGCTTGTGCCGGAACACCTCGTAGACAATCGGCTCCCTGTTCTCGTAACTGATGCGCTTGCGCCGCCGTTCATTCAGCAGGTGATAACGCACAATGGCTTCCACGGCTGCCGGCGGCTGCTCACCGCGTTCGGGCACGGACAATGTGTAGCGTCGGGGCTGCCAGCGCGGCAGGCGCGTATCCCATAAATCGATAATGAACGGTCGCCACATGATGGTACGCTTTATGGTGTGTGTCTGTTCCATCAGCATCCGCCCCGCGCTATCCAGCACGCGCAGATCGACACTCAGGTAACGGTCTGGCGTCCCGGTCGGTATATAGTGCGCCGCACCGACATTGGTTATGGTCAGAACAAATTTCCGCTCACC
The DNA here is from genome assembly GCA_964433205.1 of uncultured Thiohalobacter sp. Taxonomy (GTDB): domain Bacteria; phylum Pseudomonadota; class Gammaproteobacteria; order DSM-19610; family DSM-19610; genus Thiogranum. The sequence continues at coordinate 998 of CAYSRA010000085.1, forward strand.
CGGCTTCTGTTCGACAGCTTCGGCAAACCGCACATCCAGCCCCTGTTTCACCATCGCAGGATCGTGACCGCCGCGCCATAAATGGCGCCGCGTCGGCCGGACCTTGCCACCCTTCACCAGCACCCGTTCAACCCGCGGCATATGGCACTGTACACAACCCAGGGAAGCCATGTCTGGCGTCACCACCTCACCGGTTGTTCCAGCCGACTGAGTGGAACGAATCTCGGCGACCGTGCCACAGGGCGGGAAACGGAAGAAGGTATCCCAGCGCTCCCCCTCCACGATGTGACAACGCACGCATATCTGGTTCGGGTCCTCGAGTTTTTTGACCGGGTGCGGAGCGTTGATATTGCCAAGTACACCGACAATTTTTCCATCGCGGTAGTGGCAGGCGGCGCAGGTCACGCCTTCGTGCTGGAGCTTACGATCAAAATCCGGATTGTCCTGCATGACCGGGTCCCACTTATCCTTATCACGGTATCCCAGTATTTTGTGCGGTTGCTGGCGATCCAGCGGTGTATGACACAGCCTGCAGATATGCTGGGAACCATCAAACTGCCAGTCGGCCTGGAAATAGGGGTCGACCCAGGACTGGCTGTGGATGGTGGTACGCCATTCCTCATAGAAAGCCCGGTGGCAGACCGCACACTCATCGGCACTCAACCCGCCCAGCACTGATGGTGTTTGCGAGGTATCTACCGGCCAGGCAAAGCGGTCATCGACCACGAAAATATTCATAGGACGAATAAAGCGCCAGGTCAGGAACACCACCAGCGACAAAACCAGCACCGCCAGCAGCAAGCGCTTCATGGCGCCGCCGCACCCTGCCGGCCGGCATCGATGGTGTTCAGGCGCCGCAAGCGGCCCAGTGCACCCTTGATACGTAACAGGTCTCCGTCCAGCGCGGGCTGGCCGTGCCACCACTGGTAGTCCGGGGACTGGTGTCCAATGCCGAGGTACAGGTTCTTCAAATGGCGTGACTGCATCGTTTCCAGACGTTCGCGGGCGGCCGCCAGTTCGTCGGCGCTGAATTCGTCACCGGCAGACGCAATCGCTGCGGCCGCCTCACGAACTTTCATGCGCCCTACCTCAAGCATGCGCTCACCGTTGGCGAACAGGCGACTGACATAGCGCGGCGCATGACACTCCTGGCAAACCTCGCGCGCGGCATCCTGCACACGTTCCAGTTCAGCCGCCGGCGTCTCCGCCGCGGAGACCGTAGAGCGCACCATCCGGCCCACATCATGCTCACCGCGGTGCATGTGACAGTAGGCACAACCGGGAGCACGAACGTTGGCCAAAACCGGCGGCCGGTCCGGGCTGTGCCGGGCCAGGCGCACCAGGATACCGTGTTTGGATGTGGCATAGCTGTGCACCACCGGCGCTTCCACGCCGCCGTGACAGTCGATACAAATACTGTCGCGGCGTGCCCGCTGCGCCACGCCCTGGTGGCGGCTGCCGTGGCAGGCGACGCAGTTTGCCACTTCATCCCCGCCCGCGTGCGCACTGCCACGCCAGGCCGCGACCAGTTCACGGTCGCGGGCCTGATGGCATGCCAGGCAGGCGCTGTTTTCGAGTTCGCCCGCAGGAATTTGCGGTTCGGCCTCCACAAGGCCGGGACGGCCTGCCACGAGCATGAAAAAGCCTGCAAAAACCATGCGCCAGACCGACCGCCTGCCCGGCGGCCGAATGCAGCGGAGCCGCAACAGGGAGGCCATCAGTTATGCTCCCGGTTGAATTCCGTATATTCGCCGGCCTGCCAGAGCGGCGCCGGGTCGGGCCGTTCTACACCGGCTGCTCGTTCCGCCGCATCCAGGCGACGCAGCCTATCGCCCTCCTTCTCAATGCCGGCCAGGTCCCGGTCCAGTGCCTTGTGCGCGCGATCGACGCGAGTCTGGTCGCCATGGGCGGCACCCTTGTAGGCACTCAGGTTATCGAAATACCACATTTCGAAATAATCGCGCTCGATGGGTGACACGTTGAAGAACGCCGACGCCTGCCCCTCGAAAAACCCGATATGCGCACGTGGCCGGATCCGGTCCAGCCGGTCATTGGGGTATGGCGGACGCTGCCCCGCCGCAGGGTACAACAATCCTTCGGAACGCAGTTTTTTCAGTATGCCTTCGGCCGCGTACAACTTTCGCCAGGCGCGTTTTCGTTCCCGGTCCAGTCCGGCCAGTTGTTGCCGGGACCAGGCCGCGTCGTGACAGTCGCTGCACATGTCCACCCACTGCTGGCGCCTGACTTCATTACCGGAGGTAAGCGGGTTGACCTGCTTGATACCGAATTTCCAGATCGACTTGTCCGCCACCTGGTGCTTGCCCCGGTCCATATGACAGTAGGCGCAGGTGGGTGCCTTGTAATTTCCCTTGCGCAACGGTTTCGACCAGTCCCAGCCGGCGCCTTCAGCCAGGTAGAGCTGGCCATGCGCGGAGGCGAAATAACTTTCGTCGTCGGGGTGCGGCGGGCCGCTGTGGCAGGTCATGCAGGCTTCCGGGCGACGCGCCTCGGCGGCGCTGAAGCGGTGCCGGGTATGGCAGGAATCGCATTTGGTCGCAACCGAGTGGCAGTTCAGGCAGGCGGTCACCTCGGCCTTGGGCTTGTCGACGAAGTGCTTCGCGTCCAGCGCGCGCTCCATGGCCAGCGCGTGGCTGGGAAACCCGAAGCGTTTTTCGTCCTCGAACTGCGCATGCTGCGTCGCGTGGCAGCCACCACAGACCTGGGGTGTCGGCAAGTGCAGCGCCTGGTGGTTGCTCCCGTGACAGGAAGAGCAATACACGGTGTCGCCGCTGGCGGGCCGGGAATGCCGGCTGGCCCGCCAGTCCCTGACGATCCCGGGTGTGACGCCCTCGTGACAGGCCACACACTCTTCCCCTTTGAACGTCCCGCTGACCGTGTCGACCGACTGGTAGAAATCATCCGGATTCCAGTAGGCAAACATCGCATCCGGCTCCCACAGTCGCGAGTAGAGTCCGGCGCCGCTGCCGCCCTTGCTCCACTCAACGTAATAAAACCCGGCTGGCACGGCGATGGCCGCGATCAGCAGCGGAATCCAGATGTAACGGACCCGTTTCCGGTTCATGTCCGCCGCTGCCACCAGCGTACCAGACCCAACAACAGGACCACAGCGAGCACCACCCACAGCACCCACCCCAGTGGCCCGGCACCGCCCTCGCGGGTGGCGGCAATCACCTGCCCGGCATCTTCGGCAAGCATCATGTGATCGCGGGTGTGGTGGGCATCGGCATAGCGACTGAACAACAGGCCGAGCAGCACCATGACGGTTTTCATGGCTGGCTCCGCGCTACCGCAACCTGTGGTTGCCGCTTTGCCGTGGAAGGTGTGAAGGTGGATGCGATCGACGCCAGAACGCGCCGCCCGGGCCGGAAGCTGTCGAGTATGCCATCTGCCGCCCGGCGGCCGGCGGCAATCGCTGTCACCACCAGGTCGGGGCCGTTGGTATTGTCACCCCCGGCATAGATTGCCGGGTGTGAGGTCCTGCCCTGCTCGTTCACACGGATGACACCCTGTGCGTCGGTGTCGACACCCAGTTGCTGCAGCCACAGCGGCGGCTGCGCAATCTGGCCTACGGCAAGGATAACCACATCACAGGGGATGATCTCTTCCCGGTTATCCTGCGTTCGGAAATGCATCCCGCTGACAACGCCACCATCACCCAGCACCTGCACCGGTGAACACTCCATACGGAACGACACGCCTTCCTCGATGGCCAGCTGTCTTTCCTTTGGCGCGGCGCGCATGGCCCGCTCGTCTTTCCGATAGACAACTGTCACCCCGGCCGCACCCTGGCGGAGTGCGGAACGGGCGCAGTCCATGGCGGAGTCGCCGCCGCCGACGACCAGCACACGCTTATCTGCCATTGCCCGATAGTCGTTGTCCCCATTGACCCGCTGCAGGTACGCCAGCGCATCGACGACGCCATCCAGATGCTGGCCGGGAAGGTGCAGGTTGCGTGGTGTCTGTGCACCTGTGCCAATAAAGAGTGCATCGTGCGTTTCCAGCAGTTCCGCTAACAGCGTCTTGTCGACCTCCACCCCCAGCCGGAACTGAATGCCCTGTTGTTCCAGCAAGCGATGGCGGCGGTCCAGCAACGCCTTGTCCAGCTTGAACGGCGGCACGCCACTGGCAATCAACCCGCCAATCACCGGCTGCTTGTCAAACACTGTGACCTCACAGCCCGCCTTGTTCAGCTGGTCCGCACACGCCAGGCCGGCGGGCCCGGCACCGATCACCGCAACCTTCCTGCCATTGCGGCGAATCGCGTCGCGGGGTTGCCAGCCCTGCCGGAATGCGGCATCGGTCAGGTAGCGTTCGATCGCGCCGATGGTGACCGGGCCATCCGGCTCCTTTGCCTTGGTGCAGGCACCTTCACACAGACGCTGCTGTGGACACAGACTGCCACAGACTTCCGGCAGATTGCTGGTGGTGTGACAGAGTTCTGCAGCGGTTTCAAACTCACCGGCTGCCACGGCTTCCAGCCATTCGGGAATGCGATTGGACAGGGGACAGGCATTGCTGCAGCCGGGCACACCGCAATCGAGGCAGCGCGACGCCTGCGCCTGGATATGGGCCAGATCAGGTAGCGCCGTTGTTTCCGTCCAGTCGCCGACACGTGCTTCAGCGGGTCGCGATGGCGGCTCCTGGCGCGGCAGCGGTTCGGGTCGGCCCTGCTTCAACAGGTGACTGGCGTTTTGTTTCAACGAGGGCCGGAACAGGTTACGCACATCGCGGATTTCCAGCGCATCGGTGGGACAGGACACCACGCAGCGGGCACACCCCATGCAATCCTCGATCGCGGTGACGCGACCGGCCTGCCGGCCCTGCTCCCATACCGGGATACTCATGTCGCAGACCTGATCGCAGCGCCGACAGTCGATGCACTTGTCCCGGTCCATGTCGATACCGTAAAAACCCGCATGGTTGAGCAACCCGAAGGTGGCACCATAGGGACACAGGTAACGACAGTAAAAACGGTTGCCCACCAACGGCGCAATGAAGAAGCTGCCGAAGTAGGTCAATGCCACGATGAGATAGAAACCCCCCACAAAACTTACCGTCCAGGAATTGGGCGGGAACTGGGTGACCACCATGATGCCGACGTAGTAGCTAAAGAAAAACCACTTGCTGTGACGCAGCCGCCAGGCCCATTTTGAACGCAAGGTACGATCACGGAAGGGAAAACCCACGGTCTCGCGGATACCCACACAGGGGCAGTTGAAGCCGCAGATAATGCGACGGCCAAACAGGAACACCAGTCCCAGGATCAGGAAAAATGTCACGGTGCCGGGCACGTGCAGCGAAGGGAATACCGGCTGTGCCCACAGGAAACCCACGTAGGGCTCGTAAACCGGATACAACCAGGGAATCAGCCACCAGAAAACGGTAACCATGGCAACCAGGATAATGAGGCGTTTGCGTGTATAGGCATTACGCTCGGCGAAAATACGCCAGACACCGAATGCCAGAATGATGGCGTACTCGGTGTAACGGTTGAGCCAGATCGGGTTATCGAACCAGAACAACCAGGTTTCGTTGAGCCAGCCGACGAACGCCAGGGTGAAGGCCGCCATGCTGAGCAACTGCACCGCGATGCTGTAACGACGCGGCATGAGATCCTGCCGGGTGCCGTCCGACACTCGTGGATTATGTACCAGAACCGGTATTTCCTGTGGCACCCGAACCCCCTAGAACACCATCACATGATCGCTGTCTTTCACCCAGCCCGCCAACGCC
>CAYSRA010000085.1:6851-11215 GCA_964433205.1 uncultured Thiohalobacter sp.
AACCCCCTAGAACACCATCACATGATCGCTGTCTTTCACCCAGCCCGCCAACGCCTTCATTGAGCCGCGCTCGATTCCCGGCAGCATGGCCGACTCATCGATATCACAGTCGTTCAATGCCATTCCGCACGCGCGCACTTCCAGTCCGCATTCAATGAGTTCGCTGAGCAATGCCTCGAGATCGACCGCACCGTCCGGCACCTGGTGACTGTGACGCCCTAGCTCAACACCGTCATCGAGCAGATGTACACGGACAGTCATATCTTCCGCCAGCGCCGCACCGGCAAAGCGCAGCGCATGCCATGCCTTGTTGTCTTCCCTGTAAGGCGAATTCTGAATAACGACAGTAACGGTTGTCATGAAAGCTAAATCCCCTCTGTTTAGTTGGGTGGCGGCAATCGGTCCAACAACGCCGCCACCCGCTTCAGTAACACTTCTTGTCCATTGTTCGTATCAGAGCCATCTGCCCCGATGCAACTACAGGCCCGCCATGGCGGCATCCTTGTCACATTTCCTGATTTCCGCGAGCAATGTCTCCGAGTTAACTGCCCCGGGGTTGTAGGCCACCACCAGCGCATGCGGGTGATCTTCCTCGTTAAAATGTACCGAGACCACACCGTCCTTTGCCCGCAACCCTTCCTCGATCCGGCCCTTGCACTCGGCTGTCGCGTCCGGGTGCAGGTGGACCACAATGTCGGCAATGCTGATATCAGTATTCATAACTACCTCCCTGGACAGATCCCGACCTGCAGACACTCAGGTGCTATCGCACCACCGGCAGGCCAGCCTCTATCCATTTTGTCATGCCGCCATGCACAACGTGCACGTCGGCGAAGCCTTCTTCCGCCAGCAGCAGCGCCGCCCTGGCGGAACGTTTGTCGGTGCGGCACACAATGGCAACCGGACGCTCAATGTAATCGCCCAGTTCGGCCATGCGCTGTTGAAGCTCTTCGACCGGAATATTCACTGCGCCGTCGATGTGGCCCTGCTCACCGACAAAATCCTCGGCGGTGCGCACATCCAGTACCAACAGGTCCTTGTCGGTTTCCTTCTTCTGCCTGAACGCTTCAATCTCCATCATGGGGCCGCGGCGCAGGGTGCCGATCAATCGCGGCAGAAAGGCGACCACCGCCAGCAGGGCCAGCGCCATGAGACCTTTCTGGATCATGCCCTCGCCACCGGCGACGGCCTCACGGCCGGCATACCCCAGGTAGGTATAGGCGATTGCGCCGGGCAGCATGAATATAAAAGTTGCAATGATGTAATGCGTCAGCCGCAGCCGCGTCAGTCCAAGGGCATAGTTCAGCAGGTTGAACGGGAACAACGGCACCAGACGCACAAATGCGACAAACCGCCAGCCCTCGCCCTCGACACCGTTGATGAGCTGTTTGACACGCCCGCCGGCTTTTGCCGCCACCCAGTCCGAGGCCAGGTATCGCGCAATCAGGAAGGCCAGGGTGGCACCCAGCGTCGCACCCGCAAGGTTATACAACGTGCCGAGCACCGGTCCGAACAGCGCGCCGCCGGCCAGCGTAAGCACGGAGCCGGGCAGAAACAGCACAGCGGCCAGTGCATACGCCAGTATGAACAACAGGGGCGCTACCGGCCCGGCATCACGGACCCACGCCTCGAGCGCGGCGGCATCGAACCGGTCGCGATACACAACAGCAAGCGTGACGGCGACCAGCAGCCCCACGAACAGGGCAATGCGCATAACACGGTTGTTATTCATTGCCCTCCTCCCACTGGCGACGATTAATTGCGTAGCCCTGCACCTTGCCGACAAACGGAATCGCCAGCATGCCCGGCAGCCAGCTGCACCACTTGTCTTCACGGAAGGTGCGGATGCCGATGGTCATGCCTTCATGGCCGGCGCGCGGTTGCGCACGATAGGTCCCGAACAGACGGTCCCACCATGGCAGGTTAAAGCCGAAGTTACTGTTGGTCTCGTCGTCTTCCACGGAATGGTGTACCCGGTGCATATCGGGCGTGACAACAATGAGTCGCAGAAGGCGGTCCAGCGACTCCGGCAGGCGCACGTTACCGTGATTGAACATGGCGGTCGCATTCAGAAGCACTTCAAAAATCACCACAGCCACCACCGGCGGCCCCAGCAACAGAATCACAGCGAACTTGACCAGCATGGAAAACAGAATCTCGAGAGTGTGAAAACGGGCGCCGGTGGTCACATCGAAATCCAGATCCGCGTGGTGCACACGGTGCAGGCGCCATAACACCGGCACGGCATGGACCATCACGTGCTGGAGCCAGATGGAAAAATCCATCACCAGCACCGAACCCAGTACCATCAGCCAGAATGGAGCTTCTATATAGTTGAACAACCCCCAGCCCTGATCGCTGGCGAATGCCGCCATACCCACTGCCGCTGCGGGAAACACCAGTCGCAGGATAAAGCTGTTGAAAAACACCAGCCCCAGGTTGTTAACCCAGCGGATGGCCTTTGACGTCTGCAGGCGTCGACGCGGACTGACCCGTTCCCACACCGCCATCACGCCGAAAACGCCCAGGAAAAACCCCAGCCGGATAGGCATTTCATTGGCCATAACGAATTCATTCAAGTTCATGGATAGTTACCCTTTGGATCCGCAGATTGCCCCCCATCGACCACCTGCTATAATTATATTCTGGAACTAAAGTATTCAATCGATCTATTGAATATAATACTAGTAGATTGCAGAGAGATGTCAAGCCACAACTTCAAACATGATTTATTTGCCCAGTTCGCCCGCGTCGGCAAAGCACTGAGCAACGCCAACCGACTGGAATTACTGGAATATATTGCCCAGGGCGAGCGTAGCGTGGACGAACTGGCAAAAGTATCCGGGCTGACGGTAGCCAATACTTCGCAACACCTTCAGCAGTTGCGCCAGGCGGGTCTCGTGAATTGCCGCAAGGAAGGGCTGAAAGTCTATTACACGCTTAGCGGTGATGATGTCATCGGTCTGCTCGATGCGTTGCGCGGCGTCGCCGAACGGCACGTGGCGGATGTGGAAAGACTGGTCAATACCTACCTGACGGTAAAGGACGAACTGGAGCCGCTACCCCGACAGGAACTCCTCGAACGCGTGCGGGACGGGCTGGTGACGGTGCTGGACGTGCGGCCACCCGAGGAATACGCTGCGGGACACGTGTCCGGCGCGATAAATGTTCCGCTCTCCGAGCTTGAAAAGTACCTGGAACAACTCAACCCGGAACAGGAAATTGTCGCCTACTGCCGGGGACCGCACTGCCTGCTGGCGTTCGACGCCGTCGCAAGCTTGAGAAAAAAGGGGCTGAAGGCACGGCGCCTGGAAGACGGTTATCCGGAATGGAAAACGGCCGGGCTGCCTGTCGAGACGGGGACGGAATAACCGAAAGTTAAAAATTATGGTGGCCGGGGACAGAATCGAACTGCCGACACGGGGATTTTCAAAGCCAGTAAAATCAATAAGTTACTGATTATTTCTGGATTAGAGGATGTTCGGTACAGTTATGAATTATTGTGTTGATTCAACAGGTTAATACGGGTTGGCGCAGTTAGTGAAAACCGGGCAGTGTTCCGTGAGTGTACCGCAAAAATTCGGTTCACCAGCCAGGCAAAAAACCTAAAGCCATCTATGACGCTTGACGTTATATAACGTATGTCGTTATACTTGCCTTCATGATCACGGGCTTCAAGGATCGAGAGACCGAAAAGATATGGGAAGGCAACTTTTCGCGCAAGTTGCCACGCGATATCCAGGCGGTCGCACGGCGAAAATTACGTATGCTGAGCAATGCTCATGTCCTGGACGATCTCCGCATTCCGCCGGCCAATCGACTTGAAGCGTTGAGAGGTAAACGTAAAGGTCAGCATAGCATCCGGATCAACGATCAATGGCGTATCTGTTTTGTATGGGCTGACGGTAACGCAAACAATGTTGAGATCGTGGATTACCACTAAGGCAGATTTATGAAGAAATTACCCAACATACATCCCGGCGAAGTGCTCCTGGAAGAGTTCCTCAAGCCGCTCGATATCAGCCAGAACCGGCTGGCACGCACTATGGCGGTGCCACCGCGGCGTATCAACGAGATTGTTCATGGTAAGCGAGCGGTTACGGCGGATACCGCCATTCGCCTCGCCCGTGCGCTGGGAACGTCTGAGCAGTTCTGGATGGGACTACAAGCCGATTACGATCTGGAAGAAGCACGCAAGGCGGCTCAGAGCGAACTGAAGAAGGTTGAAAATATCGCTGCATAGTACATCGTTGCCACGCGATGCTTCCGAGACAAGGTGTACCGCGTGACACGGGGAAATATGGTGGCCGGGGACAGAATCGAACTGCCGACACGGGGATTTTCAATCCCCTGCTCTACCAACT
>CAYSRA010000086.1:0-11205 GCA_964433205.1 uncultured Thiohalobacter sp.
TGCGTTGCGAGGTTCTCATCGATCAGGCCGCCGATATGTGTGGTGAGATGCTCGCAAATGAGTTTTTGTGGGTCCGGCAGTATGGTATTGGCGATATGGTCTTCCAGTTCGGGAAGGCGGCTGTCGTTGAGCAGCTTTTTCTCGCCGCGCACTTTGGCCAGCAAGGCCTTCTGGGCAGACAGCGGGAACACCAGGTCGGGCGAAATGCCCAGTTGCCCGGCGCTGGCAACGCGCTGCGTTTCGATACTGGCCCTGACGGCGGCGGAATCCTTCAGTTCGTCCCATAGCGTATCGATCTTGTTCAGTACCACGACAAGATTCCGGCCGGATTTTCCGTTCACGGTGGAGACATGGTTATCCCACATCTCCATGTCACTGCGTGTCACGCCGGTATCGGCGCCAAGCAGGAACAGTACTGCCTGTGCGGCAGGCAACATGCTCAGTGTCAGTTCGGGTTCGTTGCCCATGGCGTTCAGACCGGGGGTATCCAGTATCACCAGGCCCTGCTTGAGAAGGTCGTGGGGAAAGCTGACCAGCGCGTGCCGCCAGCAGGGGATTTCGACCTGCTCGGGCGGTTTGCCACGGGCCTTGAACCCGGGGTCGGTCGTCTCATCATAGAGGCCGAGTTCGCGAGCCTTTTGCAGCGGTACCTGGCGGGTCCTGATAACCTCGTGGAGCGCCTGCGCGATCTGGTCCGGATCGTTGATATTCAGCGGAGTGTGATTCCAGTGGATCGGTTCGTGCCGGAAATCCGCAATACTTTTGTCCTGAAGGCGTGTTTCGATCGGCAACAGGCGGATGTAGGGTCCGGCTTCGTCCTGATCATGGAAAAGTTCGGTCGGACACATCGTGGTGCGTCCGGCTTCGGACGGCAGCAGGCGTCGCCCGAAGTGCGCGAAGAACAGGGCATTGATCAGTTCGGTTTTTCCGCGCGAAAATTCGGCGACAAAGGCAATCGTCAGACGGTCCTTGCGCAGTGCCTCCAGGGTTTCAAAAATCCTGAATTCCTGTTCGCTCGACGCCAGCTGATGGGTTTCCAGCCATTCCTGGAATGACTGGATGTCGTGAATCAGTTTTTCCCGCCATCGTGTGTAGTCGCTGAGACGGCGGTCAAGTTGATCCTGCTGCATGCATAGCTTCCCGCAATGAGTGACAGGCCTGTACGACAGGCGCGGCCGGTTTTTACGCGTTGGGCGTACCTTCCCCGGTAACGGCCGTCGGCAGGGGTATCTTTAGCCAGTTTTTTTAGGAGGTTAGCGGGCCTGTGGCGGACAGCGGACGGAGTTTCCGGTCTATTTGTCAGTGTTTCGTGGCGAGATAAAGTCAGGCAGACGGTTGGGTTGTTTGATGCGCACCCTTTTTGTGCGTCCGGTCTGGCCGCTGATCAGCTCGACATGGGCGCGCGGCACCTGGCAGTATTTTGCCAGAAAGCGCAGTAAATGCTGGTTGGCCTTGCCGTCGACGGGAGGTGCGGTGAGGCGGATTTTCAGGTGCTCGCCGTGCAGGCCGGCGATCTCGTCCCGGCTGGCGCGGGGCTGCACCCTGATCGACAGAATCAGGTCGCCGTCCTGCCATCGGTAACAGGATTCAGTCATGCGTGTGTTTTATAAAAATAGCAAAAAGAGCGGTAATATCAGATACTTGGCGAGCTGTATGGCGATCAGTGCCACCAGCGGCGAGAGGTCCAGTCCGGAGATGGGCGGAATCAGACGCCGACACGGGCGCAGCACCGGTTCGGTGATGCTGTACAGCAGCGACACCACGGGGTTGTAGGTACCGGGATTGACCCAGCTGATGATGACCTGAATGAAAATCGAAAACAGGAACACATTGAGCGCCAGTTCCACCAGCTCCCGCAGCGACAGCACCAGCATCGGCCAGATCGCCAGCGGGCCTCCGCGCAGCAGGCTGATGAAGGTAAAAGACAGCAGTTGCAGGATCAGCATCAGGACCAGTGAACTGGTGTCAATTTTCCCGGCACTGGGAATGAAGCGGCGCAGCACGAGCAACGGCGGGTTGGTGACCTTGACCAGGAACTGGCTGACCGGGTTGTAGAAATCCGCGCGCACAGCAGCCAGCAGGAAGCGCAGCATGACCAGCAGGATGTACAGTCCGAACAGGGTGTTGATCAGGAATTCCAGCGGATTGGTAACGTAGCTGGTGCCCATCATTCCGCTCCGAACTGTTCGGCCAGTTCACGCGAGCGGTCGCTGGCAGCTTTCAGCGCATCGTTGAATAGCGTTCGCAGACCGCCCTGCTCGAGCACCTGCAGGGCTTTTTCCGTGGTGCCGCCCGGTGACGTCACGCGTTGCCGCAGCACCGCGGGGTCGTCGGAGCTCTCCAGCGCCATCTTGGCTGCACCGAAAGCGGTTTGCAGCGCCAGCAGCCGGGCGGTTTCCCTGTCCAGCCCGAGCGATTCCCCGGCTTCCTGTAATGCCTCGATAACCAGAAAGAAGTAGGCGGGGCCACTACCGGACAGCGCGGTAACCGCATCCATTTTCGATTCATCGTCCACCCACAGCACCAGCCCGACCGCGCGCATGATGTTTTCCGCCAGCGCTTTCTGGTCGTCGTTGACGGCGCGGGTGGCAAACATGGCGGTGGCGCCGCTTTGCACCAGCGCCGGGGTGTTGGGCATGCAGCGGACCAGCGCGCAGTCACCGCCCAGCCAGCGTTGCAGGTCGCTGCTGCGAATGCCCGCGGCAATGGAAATGACCAGCGGCTGGCGCGCCTGCACAACGGATGCGAGTTCCTGTGCGACCTGGTGCATGACCTGGGGTTTTACCGCCAGCACGACAATTTCGCTGTTTTCGGCGGCTGCGACATTGTCGGGCGCGCTGACGATAGCGAATAATCGGGTGATTCCGGCAATCTGGTCCGGGTCGGGGTCGGACACCGATATACACGCGGGGTCCCAGCCGTCGGCCACCAGGCCGCCGATCAGACTGCGCGCCATGTTGCCGGCACCAATGAAAGCAAGTCGGTTTTTCTTCATGGCGCAGACCATACCGCACCCCAAATGCCTGATACAAGCGGAAAACCCGGATGTCTCCGATCACTGCATCGAGCCGCTATACTTCAAGCCGTCGGGTGGTAGTGCAGGGTCAAGTTATGGGCCAGTCTGACGATAAGGAAATCCAGAACCACCGTTGGGGAAGAGCATGGATATTGCTGAACTACTCGCCTTTAGTGTCAAGAACAACGCTTCCGATCTGCACATTTCCGCGGGCTTGCCGCCCATGATTCGCGTCGACGGCGATATTCGCCGTATCAACGTACCGGCACTGGATCACAAAACCGTGCACGGGCTGATCTACGACATCATGAACGACAGGCAGCGCAAGGACTTCGAGGAATTCCTGGAAACGGACTTTTCCTTCGAGATCCCGAACCTGGCGCGCTTTCGTGTCAACGCCTTCAATCACAATCGCGGTGCCGGCGGGGTATTTCGTACTATTCCGTCGACGATCCTGACCCTGGAAGAGCTGGGCGCGCCGATGAGCTTCAAGGATATCGCCGACCAGCCGCGCGGCATCGTGCTGGTGACGGGGCCTACTGGCTCGGGCAAGTCCACCACGCTGGCAGCGATGATCGACCACGTAAACAACGAGCGCTTCGAGCATATCCTCACCATCGAGGATCCCATCGAGTTTGTTCACGAAAGTAAAAAATGCCTGGTCAACCAGCGCGAGGTTCACCGCGATACCCACGGTTTCAACGAGGCGCTGCGTTCGGCGTTGCGTGAAGACCCGGATATCATCCTGGTGGGCGAGTTGCGTGACCTGGAAACCATTCGCCTGGCACTGACGGCGGCCGAAACCGGACACCTGGTGTTCGGCACCCTGCACACCAGTTCCGCGGCCAAGACCATCGACCGTATCATCGACGTGTTCCCGGCCGCCGAAAAAACCATGGTGCGCTCCATGCTGTCCGAGTCGTTGCGCGCGGTTATCTCGCAGACCCTGATGAAAAAGACCGGTGGCGGGCGTATCGCCGCCCACGAAATCATGATCGGCACGCCGGCCATCCGCAACCTGATCCGCGAGGACAAGGTGGCGCAGATGTACTCCGCCATCCAGACCGGCCAGGCGGTGGGCATGCAGACCCTCGATCAGAACCTCCAGGAACTGGTGCAGCGCGGCCTTGTCAGCCGCATCGACGCACGGACCAAGGCCATGAACAAAGAACTCTTCCGCTAAACGGGATATACGATGGATTTTAATTCACTGCTCAAGCTTATGGTGCACAAGCAGGCATCCGACCTGTTTATCACAGCCGGTATGCCGCCGAGTATGAAGGTCAATGGCCGTATCAAGCCGGTGTCCCAGTCCTCGTTGACGCCGGATCAGTCGCGCGAGGTGGTGCTGAGTGTGATGACCGAGGCGCAGCGCAAGGAGTTCGACGAGAAACTCGAATGCAACTTTGCGATCAGTGCCCCGGGTGTGGGGCGTTTCCGTGTCAGCGCGTTTTACCAGCGCAATCACTGTGGCATGGTACTGCGTCGCATCGAGACGAAGATACCTACACTCGAAGAACTGACGCTCCCGCCAATCATCAAGAACCTGGCCATGACCAAGCGTGGCCTGATCATCTTTGTCGGGGCGACCGGCACGGGCAAGTCCACCTCGCTGGCATCCATGATCGGTTACCGGAATGCCAACAGTACCGGCCATATCATCACCATTGAAGACCCGATCGAGTACGTGCACCAGCACAATGGTTGTATCGTGACCCAGCGCGAGGTCGGAATCGATACGGAATCATTCGCCATGGCGCTGAAGAACACCCTGCGCCAGGCGCCCGATGTCATTCTGATCGGCGAGATCCGTACCCGCGAGACTATGGATCACGCCATCGCGTTCGCGGAAACCGGTCACCTGTGTCTGGCCACGTTGCACGCCAACAACGCCAACCAGGCGATGGACCGTATTATCAACTTCTTCCCCGAAGATCGTCGCGACCAGCTGTTGATGGATCTGTCGCTGAACCTGAAAGCGATCCTTGCCCAGCAGCTGATACCCACGCCCGATGGCAAGGGGCGCCGGGTGGTTGTGGAGGTGTTGATCAATACGCCGCTGGCCGCCGATCTGATCCGCAAGGGTGAGGTGCACAAGATCAAGGACCTGATGAAGCGTTCCAACCAGCAGGGGATGAAGACCTTCGATCAGGCCCTGTACGAGTTGTACCGGGAAGGCGAAATCACCCAGGATGATGCCATTCACTATGCCGATTCGGCCAACGAAGTGCGCCTGATGATCAAGCTCAAGGACAGCGATGTGGATGCTTCCAGCGCACTCGAAGGGGTGACGCTGGTCGAGACACCCTGACTGTTTGCTGCCCGGTAACGGGGCGTGGGCGCGGCGTCGTCTGCGCCCGTTAATCTTTTAGCCGCTCGTCCGGATTCAGAATACCGTGTCGGCCTCGAATACCGGGCCGTCGACGCAAACCCGTTTCATGGCGGTACCGCCCGCTGTCTTCACCTCGACCACGCAGCCCGCGCAACCCCCGACGGCGCAGGCCATGTATTCTTCCAGTGATACCTGGCAGGGCAGGTTGTAGTCCCTCGCCAGCGCCGCGACGGCTGCCAGCATGGGGTGCGGCCCGCAGGCGTAGACGCTGACTTCATCGCGTTGCGCCGTGTCCAGCGTGTCCAGCCAGCAACGTGCCAGGTCGGTGATGTAACCGTCGTAGCAACCCGCATAGCCCTGCAGGCTCGCCAGCCGGCTCGGTATGCCCCAGTCATCGAGCAGTGGCATGGCGGCGATTACCCCGTCGGGCATGCCGGACACCATGATCTGCGAAGGGCGTTCAGTGAACGGGAAGGGAACTTCGGAGCCCATCAGTACCAGCGGCTGAACGTTGCCGGCCTGCTTCATATGCTCCGCGAGAAACACCATTGGCGGCATGCCCACGCCGCCACCCATCAGCAGCGCACGGGGCCGCTGCGGGTCCGCGGCGAATGGCTTGCCGATGGGGCCGAGCAGGCTGATGGCCTCGCCGGGCGTGCGTTTGGCGAGCAGCCGCGTGCCGCGCCCGATTGCCTTGTACAGAAAATCCACCCAGCCCCTGTCGGGATCTGCACGCATGATCGACAGCGGGCGTCGCATTGCCAGCATCGGATCGCAGGTCAGGTGTGCGAACTGGCCGGGCTGCGCCAGGCCGGCGCACTCGGGCGCGTGCACGCGCAGTACGTACTGGTCGCCTTCGAAGGCCTGGTGAGACAGTATTTCGGCAGCTTCCAGAGCAATGGTTTCACGTTGGGATGGATGTTTCATCGGCTCTCGTGTTCAAAAATGATGTGGCCATCGCGCAGCGTGTAGCGCACCTGGCAGGGCATTTCCCAGCCGTTGAACGGTGTATTTTTCCCCTGGCTGAGCAGGCTGTCGCGGTTGACCTGCCAGTGTCCGCCGGCGTCGAAAATGCAGATGTCGGCTAGCCGGCCGGTGCCGAGTTCGCCACATGGCAGGTTGAGGATCTGTGCCGGGCCGCAGGTTACGCGGGCGATGGCGTCGCTCAGGGCGAGCTGTTTCTCCTGGGCCAGCTTAAGTGTCAGGGGTAGCAGCGTGTCCAGTCCGGAAGCGCCGGGTTCAGTCGCCGGGAAGGGCGCCAGCTTGGCGTCGGCCTCGTGCGGCTGATGGTCGGAACAGAGTGCGCCGAGTGTCCCGTCACGCAGCCCGCTGAGCAGCCCGGCGCGGTCGTCCTGGGTGCGCAGCGGCGGAATGAAGTGAAATTCGGGGTTGAATTCAGAGGCGTCCAGATCGGTCAGATACAGGTAGGGAACGGCAACATCCGCGCTGACCGGGAGCCCTTCGAAACGGGCACGCGCCACCATGCGCACCGCGCGTTCGGTAGTGAGTCGACAGAAGTGGGCGCGCACGCCGGTCTGCTGGATCAGTGCAAGGTCACGGGCTACGGCCACGGTTTCTGCCGCCTCGGGTATGCCCGGCAGCCCCAGGCGCGTCGACAGGTGGCCTTCGTGCAGGCAGCCTCCATCGGACAGCGCCGGGTCGTCCGCGTACAGGAACACGGTCAGGTCGAAGGTGGCGGCATACTCGAAGGCGCGGCGTTCGATCTGTGTGGAGGCCAGTGGTCTGAGGGCATTGCTGACGCCGACGCAGCCGGCCTGTTTCAGTGCCGCCATTTCACTCAGGTGTTCGCCGTCGAGATCGCGGGTCAGGGCGCCCAGCACCACCACCCGCGCGGCGCCGGACTCGGCGGCGCGGTGGCGAATCAGTTCAACCACAGCGGGGGTGTCGATCACCGGCAAGGTATCGGGCGGACAGCACAGGGTGGTGATGCCGCGCGCGGCCGCCGCGCGGCTTTCGCTGTCGATGGTCGCCTTGTGTTCATGGCCGGGCTCGCGCAGTCGGGCACACAGATCCACCAGTCCGGGGATGACGTGCAGACCGCTGGCGTCCAGGGTGATGTCGGCACTGAAACCGTCCGGTGCCTGGCCGACGCCGGCAATACGCCCGCCGCCAATAAACAGGTCGGTCGGCGCGTTGATGCCGTTGGCGGGGTCGACCAGGTGACCGCCGCGGATATGGATTTTTGGCTCAGCCATGGGTGTCCTGGTTGGGTGTCGGGTGCATGGCCATCGACATAACCGCCATGCGCGTGGCGATGCCGTAGGTGACCTGTTCCAGAATGACCGACTGCGGGCCGTCGGCAACCAGCGAGTCCATTTCCACGCCGCGGTTGATGGGGCCCGGGTGCATCACCGTCACGTCCGGTCTGGCTACTGCGAGGCGGTCGCGGGTGAGGCCGTACAGGCGGTAGTACTCGTGTTCGCTGGGCAGCATGGCGCCCTGCATGCGTTCGCGCTGCAGGCGCAGCATGATGATGACGTCAGCATCGCGCAGCCCCTCGCGCAGGTCGTGGAACACGCGCACGCCCAGCGATTCGACGTGCGCGGGAATCAGCGTGCGCGGTGCCACGATGCGCAGTTCGCCGACGTTGAGCAGGTTGAGGGCGTGGATCTGCGAGCGCGCTACCCGCGAGTGGGCGACGTCGCCGACGATGGCGACCGTCAGGCGCCCGAAGTCGTGGCCCTTTTCGCGGCGGATGGTGAACATGTCCAGCATCGCCTGGGTCGGGTGCGCGTGACGGCCGTCGCCGGCGTTGATGATGCTTACGTGTGACTGGGCGTGGCGGGCAATGAAATGTGCGGTGCCGCTGTCCGCGTGGCGTACCACGAACATGTCGACGTGCATGGCTTCCAGGTTGCGCAGGGTGTCGAGCAGGGTCTCGCCCTTGACAGTGGCGGAGGCGTTGACGTTGATATTGAGTACGTCCGCCGAAAGCCGCTTGGCAGCCAGTTCAAAGGTGGTGCGGGTGCGGGTGCTGGTCTCGAAGAACAGGTTGACGATGGTGCGGCCGCGCAGCAGCGGTACTTTCTTCACTGACTGTTCGGTGACGCCGGCAAAGGACTCCGCGGTGTCGAGTATCTCGGTGAGCAGGGCGCGGTTCAGCCCTTCGATGGACAGGAAGTGGCGCAGCCGGCCATCTTCGCCGATTTGCAGGTTGGTGCTCATGATACCCGCTTGACCTCGAGTTGCAGGGGGGCCGGACCGGTCAGTTTGACGTGTTCGTGCTGCCCCAGCTTCATGTGCCGCCCGGTCACGGCGGCCTCGATGGGCAGTTCGCGGCCATCGCGTTCCACCAGTACGGCGAGCGTGATGGACGCCGGGCGACCGTAGTCGAACAGTTCGTTCATGGCGGCGCGGATGGTGCGGCCGGTGTGCAGTACGTCGTCGACCAGAATGATGTGCCGGTCATCCACCGAGAAGGGCAGCTGCGAGGGCCGTACCTGCGGGTTCATACCGATGCGGGTGAAGTCATCGCGGTAGAAGGAAATGTCCAGTTCGCCGAGCGGCGCCTCGATACCGAGCAGGGGATGCAGCTGTTGCGCCACCCACACGCCGCCGGTGTGGATGCCGACCATGGCGGTGTACTCGTCGATGTCCAGGCGTTCGCGCAAAGCCCCGGCCATCTGTTCGATCAGGGCTGGAATATCGTGTGTGTCGTTCAATGGTTCGGCTCTTGTTGTAACCAGTCCTGCAGGATGATCTGCGCCGACAGCGGGTCGATGTCGGTGCCGGCCTGTTCGCGGGCGCTGAGCCGGCTTTCCACCACCCAGGAGCTGAGGCGCTCCTCCGCCTGGTGGACCGGCAGGCGGTAGCGTCCCTCGAGCTGGCGGCAGAAGCGTCGTGCCGCGTGGGTCATGTCCTGTTCGGCGCCGTCCATATGATACGGGATTCCGACTACCAGTGCGCCCGGTTTCCATTCATCGATCAGGCGGCTGACGGCCGGCCAGTCGGGCTTGCCGTCGCGTGCGCGGATCGTGGTCAGCGGTGTCGCCGAACGGGTCAGTCGCTGGCCCACGGCAACCCCGATACGCCGGCGCCCGTAGTCAAAGCCGAGTAGCGTCTGGCTGTCCGGTGTGCCTGTCATCAGGCGTGACCGGCGTCTCCCGACAGCAGGTCGAGATCCACGCCCAGCGAAGCCGCCGCAGCCTTCCAGCGCTCCTCATCCGGTTTGTTGAACAGGATGTCAGGGTCTGCCGGGCCGCTCAGCCAGGCGTTGTCCGCCAGTTCCTGCTCCAGCTGGCCGGCGCCCCAGCCGGCGTAGCCCAGTGTAACCAGTGTCTGCTCCGGGCCTTCATTGCGGGCGATAGCCTGCAGGATATCCAGCGACGAGGTGACGCCAATGCGGTCGGTGACTTTCAGCGTGGCTTCCCACTCGCCCAGCGGGCTGTGCAGCACGAAGCCGCGTTCCTGTTGTACCGGCCCGCCGATGTGTACGGGGACCTGGCGTGCCTCGACAGAGGCGTCGTGAATGTCGATGTGTTCGAAAATCTCGCCGAGCTGCATGTCCAGCGGGCGGTTGATAATCAGTCCCATCGCGCCGTCTTCATTGTGCTCGCAGATGTAGGTCACGGAATGGAAGAAATTCGGGTCTTCCAGCCCGGGCATGGCGATCAGGAACTGGTTGGTGAGAAACGATCCCGTCATGATCCTAGTATCCTGTAGCGAACCACAGAGTACAAGTGACGGAGTGGCTGGTTTGCCAATGGCTCAGGGATGGGTGGTAAGCCGGTTGCTACTGGAAAAGATCCAGGTACGGGTGATGTAGAGGATATCGTTGTCCTTGCGAATGTTCTCGGGAAACGGTGCAAAGGGCGCCGCCAGCTTGACGATGCGCACCGCGGCGTCGTCGAGGATCTTGTGACCGGACGGTTTGAGAATGGTGATATTGCGCACGCTCCCGTCCGGATAGACGGCCACTTCCACCATCAGCTTGCCGGACAGCCGCTGGCGGCGCGCAGCGTCAGGATAGTTGAGTTGTCCGACCCGCTCCACCTTGTGCACCCAGTCGCGCATGTAGGCGGCGTAACGTGCTTCCCGGGTACTGGCAGTGATATAGGCGCCTGTCAGGCGTTTCGAATATACCAGGGCGTTTTGCTGGATGCTTTCGTTCAGCGACAGCATTTCCCGGCTGCGGTTGATGATGTCGGCAGCGTTGGGCTTTTCGGGCTTCTCCTGCGGCTCTTCGGCCTTGCTGGTTTTGCGGGCACTTTGCTTGCGGGTCAGCAGTCGCGTCTGGTCGGGGCGCTGTTCGGCGCTGGCGCTGGCGATTGCCTGCGCCTGCATCTGTTGCCGTGCCTTGACCTTTTCGGTGGTATTGCCGGCACCCTGCTGGCTGGATTCCGCGAGATAGTCGAAGTCCTCCGGGGGCAGTTCCTTGCCCGGGTTGACGACCGTGATGTCCAGTGTCGGCAGGTAGGGGTCCGGCGGGTCGCGGTCAAACGCGTCGAAACTGATGCCGAGGATGATCAGGGCATGAAACGCGGTGGCGATGAACAGCGTCAACGCCAGACGGTCGGTGGTTGGTGTTTCCAGTGGCATTCGGGTTGTTGCTGTCACGGCGCGGGTCTGTGGTTGCTCATACGTTGTGCTATGCAGTAATCATACCGGGGTTGTCCGGGTCATGGCTGCAGTGGCACGACCCGGATGGAGGTCCAGTCCGGGTCGAACACCAGCCGCTGTGCCAGCTCCGGCGTGACCCAGGCAACGTTACTGTCGTCAATTCGCAGCACGTCTTTGACGCCCATATTGACCGCAATTTCCTGCCAGCGTTCCGCGCCGGCAACGAACAGGGCGGTGGCGGCGGCATCCGCCAGACCGGCGTCGGCGGCCGTGATCA
>CAYSRA010000087.1:0-11177 GCA_964433205.1 uncultured Thiohalobacter sp.
CTAGGTCTGTGTGAGGGGGGGTGGCGGTGGGTGACTGGTGTGGCCGGTGGTTGAGGTGCCAGGGAAGGCAGCGCGGGCACCGGCACGGCCTGCGAGGCGTTGCAAGGCAGCAGTTGTGGCTGCCAGTCGAGGCCGGCACGGTCCATGGCGATGGTGCAAACGGCGCGAGCAAACAGCGCAAACCGGTCGGCGTTATCCGGCCAGTCGTGTCCGTCCGGACCGCTGTAGGGTCCGCCGGGACGGTCGAAATATTCGGGGCAATCGACCAGGTACAGACGCACCCGGGTGTGCGGCAGCCACCCCTGCAGCACTCGCACCGCTGTGTCGCTGCCCGGCAGTTCCAGCACGGCAACTTCTTTTAGCTGTCCCGCACCTTTAACCGCCGCCGGGTAGGCCGGCAGGATCAGGCGTATTTCTTGCTTTGAATTTCGAATGGCGCGCGGCAGACTGCCGGACACGTCGGCAAGGCCGCCGGTCTTGATCAGCGGGTGTGCTTCACTGCTGGCGAACAGGATGTTCATGAATACGAGGCTGGCCTCATTGCCGGGGCGTCGTATTCTAGCGCATGGCGGCGCGCGGCGGCAGTTGCGACGTGTCGCCGCGAGTGTGACTATATATTTCGTGTGGTAACAGGGTGTGGCCGGGTGTTGGCGGTCCACCGCCCCGGACACACCCCTGACGCTACGGGGTCCGACTTTAAGGTGAATTGCAGCACATGGAAGACTGTACCTTTGTGATATTCGGTGCGACCGGGAACCTGTCGCGTATCAAGTTGATTCCGGCGCTGTATCACCTCGATGCCGCCGGGCGTTTGACGGATGGAATGAAAGTTGTCGGTTTTGGCCGGCGTGACTGGGACGACAGTACCTGGCGGGCCCAGGTGCGCAGTTGGCTGGCGGAACGCAATACCGAGCCGGATGTGCTGGAACGATTCCTGGCGCGTTTTTATTTCTGCCAGGGTGACCTGGGCGACGAATCGGCCTATACCGCGCTGCACGACATGTTGCTGGGCGGTGGTGGTTTTTCCCCCAATATCGTGTTCTATATGGCTATCAGTCCGGCGGCGTTCGGCAAGGTCAGCCGGCGTCTCGGCGAGATCGGCCTGGCGAAGGAGAACGGTGGCTGGCGACGGCTGGTGATCGAAAAACCGTTCGGTTACGACCTCGAAAGTGCAGAGAGCCTGAATCACAGCCTGAACCGCGATTTCAGTGAGTCGCAGATCTTCCGTATCGACCACTATCTGGGCAAGGGCACGGTGCAGAATGTGCTGGTGTTCCGCTTCGCCAACCTGATGCTGGAACCGTTGTGGAACCGCAACTACATCGATCACGTGCAGATTACCCACTCCGAGTCACTGGGCGTCGAGGGGCGCGCCGGTTACTACGACGGGGCCGGCGCCTTGCGCGACATGATCCAGAGCCACCTGTTACAGGTGTTGACGCTGGTGGCCATGGAGCCGCCGGCCAATCTGGACGCCGAGTCGCTGCGCGATGAAAAGGTCAAGGTACTACGTTCCATCCGGCCGATTCCGCAGAGTGCCGTCAATGCGCACGCAATACGCGCGCAATATACCGCTGGTACCATCGATGGTGAGAAAGTACCCGGCTATCTCGACGAGCCGGGTGTGCCCGAGAACAGCGTGACGGAGACCTATGCAGCGCTGAAGCTGTTCATCGACAACTGGCGCTGGCGCAACGTGCCATTCTTCCTGCGCACCGGAAAACGTATGGCGAAAGGCAATTCGATGGTGGCGATCCGTTTCAAGCACCCGCCGCAGCAGTTGTTCCGGGAAACCCGGATCGAGCGGCTGGAACCCAACTGGATATTGATGAACCTGCAGCCGAATGAATGCATCCGCATGGAGATGCAGGTGAAACAGACCGGCCTGGAAATGCGCACCGAGACCACGCGCCTCGATGCCAGTTACTGTGGCATCAATCCCGACCAGCTGGACGCCTACGAGGCGTTGCTGCTGGACGTGATCGAAGGCGACCATTCCCTGTTCCTGCGCTACGACGAGGTGAGCTGGGCATGGAAAGTGGTCGACCCCATCCTCAAGGTATGGTCGGTCGAGCGTGAGTATATAACCGGATACAGCGCCGGCAGCTGGGGGCCGCCCGAGGCCGACCGGCTGTTCCTGCGCCAGGACCAGTACTGGCGCAATACGCTTGACGACAGTGGCGGGGAAGACCGCTGAGCAAGCCTTCCGGATGCCCCGAATCAACGGACGTAAAGAAATCCTGATGACAAAACTGACCGAGAAACCTGCATGGAAGGCGCTGCAAGCGCACTTTGGTGATATTGGCGAGCTGCACATGCGTCGCCTGTTCGAGGAAGACCCGGGGCGTTTCCAGCGCTACACCCTGCAGTGCTGCGAATTGCTGGTGGATTACTCCAAGAACCGCATCACCGACGAGACCCTGCGTCTGTTGATCCGGCTGGCCGAGGAAAGCGACCTGCCGGCGTGGATCGAACGCATGTTCAGCGGGGAACGGATCAATTTCACAGAGAATCGCGCGGTGCTGCACACGGCGTTGCGTAACCGCTCCGGTGTGCCGGTGTACGTCGACGGCAAGGACGTCATGCCCGAAGTCAACCGGGTGCTGGCACAGATGAGGCGTTTTACCGAAGCAGTACGTAGTGGAGAATGGCGGGGCTATACCGGCAAGCCGATAACCGACATAGTGAATATCGGTATCGGCGGTTCCGACCTCGGCCCGGTGATGGCGACCGGCGCGCTGAAACCCTATGGCGGGCCGCTCAAGGTTCACCTCGTTTCCAACATCGATGGCAGCCAGATCAGCGATACGCTGGCGGATCTGAACCCCGAGACCACGTTGTTCCTGGTGGCGTCAAAAACCTTTACCACCCAGGAGACCCTGACCAATGCGCGCCAGGCGCGGCGCTGGCTGATGGACAGCGCGCACGACGAGCAGGCGGTGGCGAAACATTTTGTCGCCATGTCGACCAACACCCGCGAGGTGACCGCATTCGGGATCGACCCGGAGAATATGTTCGTGTTCTGGGACTGGGTCGGCGGCCGCTATTCACTGTGGTCGGCGATCGGCCTGTCGATTGCACTGTACGTGGGAATGGATAATTTTGAACAGATGCTGGACGGGGCGCACGAAATGGACCGGCACTTCCGCCACGCGCCGCTGCAGGAAAACATTCCGGTGATACTGGCCATGCTGGGCATCTGGTATCACAACTTCTTCAATGCCGACAGCCACGCCATTTTCCCCTACGACGAACACTTGCACCGGCTCACCGCCTACCTGCAGCAGTGCGACATGGAGAGTAACGGCAAGCGCATCACCCGCGACGGCGAGGTGGTCGATTACCGCACCGGTCCGATCATCTGGGGCGAGCCGGGCACCAACGGTCAGCACGCCTTCTTTCAGTTGCTGCACCAGGGTACGCTGCTGGTGCCGGCGGACTTTCTTACCGGGGTGTCCGCGCACCATGCGCTGGGCGAACAGCAGCGCATCCTGTTCTCGAATTTTATCGCCCAGACCGAGGCGTTGATGCGCGGCAGGACGGAGCAGGAGGCGCGCGCCGAACTCGAGGCGCAGGGCCTGTCCGAAGACGAGATCAAACGCCTCCTGCCGCACAAGGTTTTTCCCGGCAATGAGCCCACCAACTCGATTATCTATCCGAAGCTGACACCGCGGGTGCTGGGCATGCTGGTCGCCATGTATGAACACAAGGTGTTCGTACAGGGCATCGTCTGGCAGATCAATTCTTTCGATCAGTGGGGTGTCGAACTTGGTAAACAACTGGCGCAGGTGGTGCAGAAGGAACTGGACGAAGGCAGGATCGCCGAACACCACGACAGTTCCACGCGTGGCCTGCTGGATTTTTATCTGAAACGAGGGCAGGATTGACGCCCGTTCGCAATCACGCGAACTCGTACAGTACGGCGAGGGATGCGCCGTCACAGCAACAATGACAAGGAGGCGTCATGGTAGCGATATCTTCAGTTCCGGTGAGCCGGGAGCGTCGTGCCCGCGACGAATATGACCTGGGAATTGCGTTTTTCCAAAAGAAACAATGGCGTACGGCGGCCCGGCATTTTTCCCAGGCGGAATGCCGCTGCGGCCGTGGCGACGCCTGTCTGCCGTTGTACCGCTCGTGGCATGGACTCGCGCTGGTCTACAGCGGCGATGTGTGCGGGTTGAACCTGTGCCGCAATGCCGCGGCAAGCGAGAATATTCACGCCACCGTATTCCAGAATCTGGTGCTTGCGGAGCTACATTTTCGCCACCGCAAGCGTGCCTGTGCCACGCTCCAGCGCGGTCTGTCGGTGGACCCGAAACATCGCGGCTTACTCAAATTACGCAGGTCCATGGGCGTGCGTCGCCAGCCTTGCCTGGGATTTCTGGACCGTGACAACCTTCTCAACAAGTGGATCGGCAGACTGACTTACCGGCACACCCTTGCCCGCGGTGGGCGGCGGTGATGGGGGTTTGCGCCAGCCACGGAGGCTTTCCTGTTGAAATGACCGGTTTTTCCTGCGTATTTTGCCCATATCCCTTATAATCGGATCTGAAGCCGGCCGGACAACCGCTGTGGCGTTTCGCCAGGGAGGAAAGTCCGGGCTCCACAGGGCAGGGTGCCAGGTAACACCTGGGGGGCGAGAGCCTACGGAAAGTGCCGCAGAAAACATACCGCCGATGGCCTTCGGGCACAGGCAAGGGTGAAAAGGTGCGGTAAGAGCGCACCGCGCACCTGGTAACAGGTGTGGCAGGGTAAACCCCACCCGGAGCAAGACCAAATAGGGGAACATTGGCGTGGCCCGCGCCGTTCCCGGGTAGGTCGCTTGAGGCGCACGGTGACGTGTGACCCAGATGAATGGTTGTCCTCGACAGAACCCGGCTTACAGGCCGGCTTCATTGTTTTGATATTCCCCCGCGTTTTGCCGGTGGAATTTACTATATTGTTGAAGTAACGTGGTTTCCTGTTGGATCGAAGCACACAGCACATGGCCGGAAAAGTTTTCATAAAGACCCACGGGTGTCAGATGAACGAGTACGACTCCGCGAAAATGGCGGACGTGCTGGCGGACGCCCATGGGCTGCGCCAGGTGTCGTCGGCGGAAGAAGCCGACGTGTTGCTGCTGAATACCTGCTCGATCCGTGAAAAGGCCCAGGAAAAGGTGTTTTCCCAGCTCGGCCAGTGGCGCGAGCTCAAGGAAAAGCGCCCCGAACTGCTGATCGGTGTTGGCGGTTGTGTGGCCAGCCAGGAGGGCGAGGCGATCCGCAAGCGCGCGCCGTTTGTCGACCTGGTGTTTGGTCCGCAGACCCTGCACCGGCTGCCGGCCATGATCGAGGAAGTGCGTCGCAGCCGCGGCGCGGTGGTGGACGTGTCGTTTCCCGAGATCGAGAAATTCGACAACCTGCCGGAACCGCGCGTGGACGGCCCGACTGCCTTCCTGTCGGTCATGGAGGGCTGCAGCAAGTACTGTACTTTCTGCGTGGTGCCCTATACCCGCGGAGAGGAAGTCAGCCGACCGTTCGATGACATTATTGCCGAGGCCGCCGCGCTGGCCGCGAAGGGCGTGCGTGAGGTCAACCTGCTGGGCCAGAACGTAAACGCTTACCGCGGCGCCATGGCAGATGGCTCGGTGGCCGATCTGGCACTGCTGATTACCTACATTGCCGCCATCGACGGCATTGACCGCATCCGCTACACCACCTCGCACCCGCAGGAAATGAGCGACAGCCTCATCAACGTCTACGCCGAGGTGCCGGAACTCGTCAGCCACCTGCACCTGCCGGTGCAGAGCGGTTCCGACCGCATTCTCGCCGCCATGAAGCGCAACCACACGGCGCTGGAATACAAGTCGAGGATCCGCCGCCTGCGCGAAGTGCGCCCGGACATCAGTTTGTCCTCGGATTTCATCATCGGTTTCCCCGGCGAGACCGATGCTGACTTCAAAGCGACCATGAACCTGATCGCGGAGATCGGTTTCGACAATTCATTCAGCTTCATATACAGCCGCCGCCCCGGCACGCTGGCCGCCGAATTCCCGGACGACGTGCCGCACGGGGTCAAGAAGCAGCGGCTGGCGCGCCTGCAGGCGCGCATCGCCGGCATGGCCGCCGACATCAGCGCTGCCATGGTGGGCAGCGAGCAGCGCATCCTGGTGGAGGGTCCGTCGCGCAGGAACCCTGCGCAGATGGCCGGCCGCACCGAGAACAACCGGGTGGTCAACTTCGACGGTGGGCCGGACCTGGTCGGCCGTTTCGTGCGCGTGCGTGTCGTTGAAGCGCTACCCAATTCCCTGCGCGGGGAGTTCATCGCCGTGGATGATCCGCTCACTGCCGATACACTGGTCAACTGGGGCTGAAGCCTCGCAACACACGACGACTCTTGGACCCCGAACCCGCTTCCTATTCGCTCATACTCGAACCGGCCGACAACCAGCGGCTGGCGTCGCTGTGTGGCCAGTTCGACGAGCACCTGCGCCAGCTCGAACGCCGCCTGCACGTCGAGATCAGCAACCGCGGCAACCGCTTTCAGATCGTTGGTGCGGACCAGGCGCCGCATCTTGCCGGCGACGTGCTGCAGGATCTCTACGACGCCACCCGCGAAATGGCGCTGACGCCGGAGCGCGTGCACCTCTACCTGCAACAGGCCGGTCTGGATGTGCGCGATGTTCCCGTCGACGACGCCACCGAGGACCTGCTGGTTCATACCCGGCGCTGCACCATCAAGCCGCGCGGCGGGCACCAGCAGGACTACATCCGCAATATCTTTGAACTGGACGTGAACTTCGGTGTCGGCCCGGCCGGCACCGGCAAGACCTACCTTGCCGTGGCCTGTGCGGTGCAGGCGCTGGAGCGCGAGTCGGTGCGCCGGCTGGTGCTGGTGCGGCCGGCGGTGGAAGCGGGTGAGCGGCTGGGTTTTCTGCCCGGTGACCTGACCCAGAAGGTCGACCCGTACCTGCGACCGCTGTACGACGCATTGTACGAGATGCTGGGTTTTGAACGGGTGGCGAAACTGATCGAACGCAACATTATCGAGATTGCTCCACTGGCATTCATGCGCGGCCGTACCCTGAATGACGCCTTCGTTATTCTTGACGAGGCGCAGAATACCACCACCCAGCAGATGAAGATGTTCCTGACACGTATCGGCTTCGGTTCCACCGCGGTGGTCACTGGAGACATGACGCAGATCGATCTCCCCAAACATGTAACGTCAGGTCTGCGCCACGCCGTGGACGTGCTGGACGGTGTCGAGGGGATCGGTTTTATCCATTTCGATACCCGCGACGTGGTGCGCCACCCGCTGGTGCAGAAGATCCTCAATGCCTATACCCGTTATGAAGCGGAAAACGACGACGATGGGTGAACCGCCATTCGAACTGGAAGTCCAGCGCGCAAGTGAGCAGGCGTCGTTGCCGGACACGGCGGATTTCGAGCGCTGGGCCAGGGTTGCACTGGAGGGCGTCGACCACCCGGTCGAGCTGGTGATACGTATTGTCGACGAAGTCGAAGGACGGGAACTGAACCGGCGCTACCGCGGCAAGGACAGGCCGACCAACGTACTGTCCTTTGCTTTCGAAGCACCGCCCGGTGTCGACAGCAATCACCTCGGTGACCTGGTCATCTGTGCGCCGGTGGTGGTGCGCGAGGCGCAGCAACAGGGCAAGTACGTCGGCGACCACTGGGCGCACCTGGTCATCCACGGTGTGCTGCACCTGCGTGGCTATGACCACCAGACAGAACACGAAGCACAATTGATGGAGTCACGAGAGAAAACCATGTTGCAGACACTCGGCATCGAAGACCCCTACCGTCAGCGCGAGGCGCTGACGCAGCAGCGGTCATGAACGATAAATCATCGAATGGCGGTAACCTGTCGTGGTTCGAGCGTCTCGGGCAGGCTCTGAGCGGTGAACCGAAGAACCTCGACCAGTTGATCCAGCTGTTGCGCGAGGCCCAGGCGCGCGGCCTGTTCGACGCCGATGCACAGAGCATGATCGAAGGCGTGCTGGCGGTGTCCGACATGCAGGTGCGCGATATCCTCATTCCCCGTTCGCAGATGGTCGTGGTCAGCCGTAACGACAGTCCTGAAGAGATTATTCCGGTGGCCATCGAATCCGGCCACTCGCGGTTTCCGGTGGTGGGGGACGACCGCGATGACGTTATCGGTGTGCTGCTCGCCAAGGATCTGTTGCGCTACTGTTCGAAGAACGGGGCCGAGCAGTTCTCTATCCGCGATGTGCTGCGCAAGGCCGTGTTCGTGCCGGAGAGCAAGCGCCTCAACGTCCTGCTCAAGGAATTCCGCGCCAGCCGTAATCATCTCGCCATCGTCGTCGATGAATACGGCAGCGTCGCCGGCATGGTGACCATCGAGGACGTACTGGAACAGATCGTCGGTGAAATCGAGGACGAGCACGACATCGACGAGGAGACTTTCATTCGCAAGCTTAGCGACGTCAGTTATACGGTCAAGGCGCTGACACCGGTCGAGGACTTCAACGAATATTTCGGCACCGATTTCAGTGAAGAGGAGTTCGACACCATCGGCGGGCTGATCACGCACGAGTTCGGTCACCTGCCAAAACGTGGTGAGACTATCATTCTGGGCAACCAGAGTTTTCAGGTCACCAATGCCGACAACCGGCGGATCAACCTGCTGAAGGTGACGCTGTTGCTCAACCCGAATGCGACCGGCGCAGACGACTCCGCGCACTGATGGCGATCGCCGCAAAACTCCGTATTGCCGTTTTCGCTTTCCTGTGCGGGGCGGTGGTGCCGCTGGGCTTTGCGCCATTTGGCTGGTTCGCGGTGCCGGTACTGGCACTGGCGGCGTTTGCCGTGCTGTTGTTCCCGTTGCGGCCGAAGGATGCCCTGTTGGCCGGCTGGTGTTTCGGGCTGGGGCAGTTCGGTGTCGGTGTCTCGTGGGTATATATCAGCATCTACCTGTACGGCAATGCCAGCCTGCCGTTGTCGATAGCAGTGATGCTGTTGCTGGTCGCGTTCCTGGCGCTGTACCCGGCAGTGATGGCGTGGCTGCTGGCGCGGGTGCGTATGCGTTCGGCGCTGCTTTTTTTTACCGGGCTGTTTCCTGCCGCCTGGACACTGAGCGAATGGGTCCGCTCCTGGATGTTGACCGGTTTCCCGTGGCTGAATCTTGGCTACAGCCAGATCGACAGTCCACTGGCGGGCTTTGCACCGTTGTTTGGTGTCTACGGTGTGGGCTGGATGGTGGCGCTGACGGCCGGGTTGCTGGCGGCTCTGTTGCGGGCGCCGGGCTGGAGCCGGCTTGCCACCCTGCCGATGCTGGCCCTGGTGTGGGGCGCCGGCTGGGGGTTGAGTCCACTCACCTGGACGGATCTTGGTACCGACACGCTGCGCGTGACGCTGGTGCAGGGCAACATTCCCCAGGACATGAAGTGGAAGCCCGAACAGCAGGATGCCACACTGGAGACCTACGTCGATCTGACCCGTCGCCACTATGACAGTGATCTTGTGGTGTGGCCGGAAACGGCTGTGCCGGCATTCTACGACCAGGTGGCTGATAGTTTTATCAAACCGCTGGCTGCGCAGTTGCGTGCCAATGATGTTTCGCTGATAACGGGTATTCCGGTGCTGGATCGCAAACACTGGAGTTATTACAACGCGGTGGTCAGTCTCGATGAGCCGGACCGTTTCTACTACAAGGTTCACCTGGTGCCGTTCGGCGAGTATCTCCCGCTGCGCAAGGTGCTCGCGGGTGTGCTCGATTTCCTGCCCGTACCCGAGGCGGATTTCTCGGCCGGCGGCCCGCACCAGCGCCCGCTGCAGGCCGCCGGCTACCCGGTCGGGGTATCCATCTGTTACGAAATCGCCTTTGGCGAACTGCTTATCAAGTCCCTTCCGGAAGCCGCCATCCTGGTCAACGTCAGTAATGACGCCTGGTTCGGTGATTCACTGGCGCCACACCAGCACCTGGAAATGGCGCGCATGCGCGCGCGCGAAGTGGAGCGCTATATCCTGCGCGCGACCAATACCGGTATCTCTGCCATCATTGCGCCGGATGGTACGCTGAAAGCGCGCAGCCGCCAGTTCGAAACCGAAACGATCAGTGCCGAGATCGAACCGCGCCACGGTTCCACCCCCTACGTACGCTGGGGAAACTGGCCGGTGGTGACGGCGGCGCTGCTGCTGGTCGCGGGGCTGGTGTGGCGCAGTCGCGTGGTGTCCAGGCGGTCGTTCGGGCAGGACAGGATCGACTAGCTATCACTGGCTATCAGCCGTAGCCTGGTCCGCCGGCGCCGGCTCCACCGGCCAGCGTCGGAACGTGGTGCCGTGGCATTTGGGGCAGGGCGGGATCCGCGCCGTGTGGTGAAAATGCAGCGCCTCGTTGCAGTAACTGCAATACAGGGTACCGGGGCCGGTGACCTCGCCGGTGTGGTAGGGCGGATCCTGCTTCAGCTCCTCCCGCAGTTGCGTCAACTCGACGAGAGCAGGGTCGGCGACTTGCCTGAGTGCGTCCAGTAGCGAGTCTTCAACCAGATCCAGGTCGAAACGCAGCCAGTCGGCCAGTTCTTCCCGGGTTTCTGCCAGGTAGCGGCTGGCGTCCTGCAGATCGCGCTTCAGCCATTCGGCGATTTTCTGTGCCTCCTCCTGGCTGAGTTCTTCCAGTTCCACGGCGGTCTGGCGGGCTTTTTCGATGCTTTCCTTCAGCACCGGCTGCGCCTTGACCCCGGCCTGTTCGATGGCCTCGCGCACGCGTTCCATCATGCGGTTGTAGCCCTGGATGAGTTTGTCGCTGGTCTTGTCGGTCATCGTGGTCGGCTCCCGTCGTGGCTGGGTTGAATGATTAATAATACAAGTCTAGCCCGACTTTGGCGCCCTGTTTATGACACGGATCAACGGAGTACGCCCGTGCCGCGTGTGCGGCCGTGTTGTTCGTCAACTGCCCGGTACGGTATTCTTCCCGTCTTTGAACCTTGAGGCAGGCCGACCGGATGGACGAATGTTACAAACCCCAGGATATCGAGGCGCAGATCCAGCAGCGCTGGGAGCAGAACGCCACCTTCCGCGCGCGGGAGGACGATTCCCGGGAAAAATACTACTGCCTGTCCATGTTTCCCTACCCCAGCGGCCGGCTGCACATGGGGCATGTGCGCAACTACACCATCGGCGACGTGATCTCCCGCTACCAGCGCATGCTGGGCA
>CAYSRA010000088.1:0-1418 GCA_964433205.1 uncultured Thiohalobacter sp.
TATTGTTTTCGAAGATGCTCGAGAGCCCGTGGTGCCTGTTGCGGGCAGGCGTCGCCCTGTTGCAGGGCCCGGGGTGGGCCGCGCCCAGTACCACTGGACGGACCGGTTTGAGGAATATGCCTGACGCACGTTTCGAGGAGGACGGCACGTTTCGTTTCGGTAGCGGTTACTTCCGTCCATACCTCCCGGTCTGGACCAGTATCTCCCTGTTGCCGCGGCTGGAACTGTCGGGCCGCTATACCGTGGTAAGAGGGTTACCGAGCGGCCTGGGCAAAGGTTTCGGCGATCTCAAGGACAAGGCCTTTGATGGCAAGGTCCTGCTGTTGAAGGAAGACAAGTGGTGGCCGGATCTTGCCCTCGGTGCGCAGGACTTTATCGGTACGGGTTTGTTCAACGCCGGTTATGCGGTAGTGTCAAAAAGGGTCGGCAATACCGATTACACACTGGGGTTTGGTAACGACCGTATCGATGGCCTGTTTGGCGGGTTGCGTCACCGCCTGGGCTGGAACAAAAATATTTCCGTCGTCGTGGAGTACGACGCCAACGATTATGCGCGTGACCCCGGTGCGGCTATCTCCGGCGCCGACAGGCGTGATGGCGGCTGGACCTACGGCCTGGAATATAAAAAAGGCTGGTTGGGGATGCAGCTCGCCGCGCAGGGTGGCGATGTGGGTGGCAACGTCCATGTGTCCGTGCCGCTCATGAAGCCGCAGTTCGTCCCGAAGATTCACGAGCCCGATCCCTATCCGGTTAAACCACCGCAAGCCACCATCGACCAGTGGCGGGCGGATACGGATTCTGCTGCCCGACTGGCGCGTGAACTGTACCGGCAGGATTTTAAGAATATCCGGCTGGCTTTTAACGGACATACCCTTGCCGTCAGCCTCACCAATACGCGCATCTCTCAGGTCGGTCGTGCGGTCGGTCGTGCCGCACGGGTATTGCTGTCACTGGGTCCCGCGGGTACCCGGGCGATTGAGATTACCTATACGGAAAAGGGAATGCCGCTGCTGACCTGCAGGTTCACGGACACGCGCAAACTGCGCCGCTATTTCGAAGGCCTGTTGTCGCGCCGCCAGCTGGATAACTATCTTCAAATTACCTATGCGGACCCGCTGGTCACGACCCGGCTGGCGGAAAATGAAATCGAAATACCGCCACAGGATGACGCCAACCTGTACAAGGACGTACAGCGTAACGATGAAGGCCATATCCTCAGCTACCGTTTTGAGGGCAAGGACCTGAGTACCTTCCAGATTGTCCCGTTCAACGCCGGCATGTTTTTCAACGACCCGAACGGGGCTGCGCGGTTCAACTTTTTTGCGCGCGCTAACTATACACGCCAGATTGGCCATGGCCGCTTTTTCGAAAGCAGTGCAGAGCTTACGCTCTATGAAGATGTCAGCAAGGTGTCGCAG
>CAYSRA010000088.1:1518-7576 GCA_964433205.1 uncultured Thiohalobacter sp.
TGACCGCGACTGCGCGTATCGGGCGGTTTCTGGCCAGGGACAAGGGTGTGCGTTTCGAGCTCAAGCGCCGCTTCCGGTCGGGGATTACCTTCGGCGCCTGGTACACCCGTACTGACGGGAACGATATCACTCCACCGGGCAGTCCGGGTGACCCGTATTTCGACAAGGGGATCTTTATGTCAGTGCCGCTGGATTCCATGTTGACCCGGGATACCCGCGCGCGCAGTGAATTTTCACTCGCACCCTGGACGCGTGACGTTGGACAAATGGTGGTTTCCCCCGGTGATCTGTACACTATGACCGAACGCACCCTCATGCTGGACGACCCCGACCACGGTGTCGCCAGCCGTCTGGGACAATGACTGAAGGTGTCACCGAAAAGCCAATGAGAAATCAGCAAAAATCGAAAACAATATCCCGGTTTGTCGGTTTTATTCTGATGCTGGGCCTGGTTGCGACGGTGGTGGCGCAAACGCCCACCCCTGAGCAGTTGCAGCGTTTCGAACAGTTGACGCCCGACCAGCAGGCCCGGGTCATGCAGGCCATCGGCGATCAGGAAGGTCGTCGCGTCGAGGAACCGGCGCTCAACGAGCCGCGGCTGGTGGCGCCGCTTCCCGCAGAACCGGTGCACCGGCCGGCAGCGGAACCCGTTGATGCAGGAAGCCGGGCACCCGCGCGCCTGAAAATACCGGGTGACGAAACCGCGCAGCCCGAGGCGCCGCTCAGGCGTTTCGGCTATGACCTGTTCGCCGGTGTACCCAGTACCTTTGCGCCTGCGACCGATATCCCGATCGATGTGGATTATGTGATGGGTCCCGGCGATACGGTAAAAATCCAGTTGTTTGGCAAGGAGCACGCCGATTACAGCCTGGTGGTGTCGCGCGAAGGCCGTTTGCATTTTCCCGGACTCGGCCCGATTTCAGTTGCCGGGCTGACGTTCCGGGAGATGCAGGAGATGCTCAAGACCCGGATAGAAAAACAGATGCTCGGTGAACAGGCGGTCATCACGCTGGGTGCGTTGCGTTCGATCCGGGTGTTTATTCTCGGTGACGTCAACCAGCCCGGGTCCTATACGGTCAGCGCCCTGTCCACCATGACCAACGCGCTGTTCGTGAGCGGCGGCGTGAACGAGATCGGTTCGCTGCGCGACGTCCAGCTGAAACGACGTGGCAAAATTATTACCCACCTGGACCTGTATGATCTGCTGCTACACGGCAACACCGCTCACGATGTCCGTTTGCAGCCCGGTGATGTGATCTTTGTGCCCCCGGTCGGGCGTACCGTGGGCGTAACCGGTGAAGTGCGACGGCCTGCCATCTATGAATTAAAGCGCGAGCACAACCTTCGGCAGATACTCGAGTTGTGCGGTGGACTGTTGCCCACCGCGTATCCGCAGGCCTCGCAGATTGAACGCATCAGCCCGCGCGGCGAACGTACGCTGGTGGATGTGGATCTCGCGCAGCAATCGACGCTCGATGCCGAAGTGCGGGATGGCGACGTGCTGCGTGTTTACTCCGTTCTGGAAAAGATGGAGGATATCGTGCTTCTGTCAGGCCACGTTGAGCGCCCGGGGGGTTACCAGTGGCGTACCGGTATGCGGCTTTCCGACCTGATTCCCTCTATTGAAGATGATCTGTTGCCGAGGCCCGATCTGGACTATGCGCTGATCCGTCGCGAGTTGATGCCGGATCACCGCGTCGAGGTGTTTTCCGTTCGCCTGGGCCAGGCGCTGCAGCACCCGGCATCGAGTGACAATGTGGAACTTCAGTCGCGCGATGAAGTGATGGTGTTCGGCGCCAGTGCGGATCGCCGTGAGGCCGTCGATGAACTGATCGAGCAGCTTGAGCAGCAGTCCAGTTTCCGGCAGCACGCCCGGGTGGTGAAAATCGGTGGCGTGGTGCGCCATCCCGGCAACTACCCGCTCGAAGCCTCCATGAAGGTGAGTGACCTGATCCGGGCCGGTGGCGGGCTGGCCGAAGCGGCGTACGCGCTGGGTGCCGAACTTACCCGCTATGCCGTGGTCGACGGCGCTTACCGCGAGATTGCCCATGTCGATGTGGATCTCGCCAGCATTTTGAAAGGTGCGGACGATGCGGATTTCGTCCTGCAGCCGCACGATGATCTGCGCATCAAGCGCCTGCCGGAATGGGCGACTGCAGAGACAGTGGAAATCCGTGGCGAAGTGCGTTTCCCCGGTGTTTACCCGATCTCACGCGGCGAGCAGCTCAGCAAGTTGCTGGAGCGAGCCGGCGGGTTTACCGACATGGCGTTCCCGCAGGGTGCTGTGTTTCTCAGGGAAGAGCTGCGCGAGCGAGAGCGGCGGCGTATCGAGGAAATGAGTCGCAGACTGGAGTCGGATCTGGCCTCGCTGTCGTTGAAGCTGGCGCAGGAAAAAAGCGGCAATGTCGGTTCGCTGGAAATTATCCGTGAACTCGGTGACCAGCTGCGGGCGGTCGAGCCCGCCGGGCGACTGGTCGTCAACCTGCCGAAACTGGTGGAAGAAACCCGCGACGGACGTCGCAGCGACTACGACGTGACGCTTGCCGATGGCGACCAGCTGTACATTCCCCCGGTCACCCAGGAAGTGACAGTGACCGGTGAGGTGTTTTATCCCACCTCACACCTGTATACCAGGGGGTTCGACCGCGACCGCTACGTGAAACTGAGCGGTGGTCTGACCCGCAAGGCTGACGCACGGCGAATCTACGTGGTCCGTGCTGATGGCAGTGTTGAATCGGGCGAAAGCTGGTTTGACAACATCGGTCGCGATGCCATAAGACCGGGGGATACGATTGTTGTTCCGTTGAACGTCGACCGCGTCCGGCCGATCACCCTGTGGAGCAACATCAGCCAGATCGTCTACCAGCTGGCAATTGTTGCTGCCAGCGCCAACGCTGTCGGGGTATTCTAGGGGCCATGTATGCCAAACAGAAAGCGCCACGCGGCAAGAACAAGAGCCTGAATGGCGAGTTGCCCCGGGTGGAACCTGTTCCGGTGCGCATGGACCCGGAGGGGCAGTATGCCGGTGATGATGAGATCAGCCTGTACGACATCTGGCGCGTTCTCGATCGCTACCGGTTTCTGTTGCTGGGGATCGTGTTGCTGGCCGCGACCCTGTCTTTACTGGCCGGATCGTTGATGACACCGACGTATCGGGCCGAGGTGCTGATGGCGCCGGTGACGTCCTCGGATGAGGGCAGTGGTTACCTGTCGCCCTTCAAGGATTTCGGCAATATCGCCGCGCTGGCCGGTGTGAACCTGAACCGCCAGGATAAAAAGAGTGAGTCCCTTGCAACGCTGAAGTCGCGCAAGTTCGGTGAGCGGTTTATCAGGGACAACGGGCTCGACAAGGTCCTGTTTGCCGACCGCTGGGACGCGAAACAGCAGCGCTGGATTGTTACTGGCGACGAGGGGGCACCGACTTTACAGGAGGCGTACGCCGTATTTGACAAACGCGTCCGGCACATCCGTGAAGACCGGAGTACCGGCCTGGTGACCCTGTCAGTCGAGTGGAAGGACCCTGCGATTGCCGCGCAATGGGCCAATGAGCTGGTGTCCGGCATTAATACCACCCTGCGTCAGCAAGCCGTGGAAACATCCGACAAGGCGATTGCCTATCTTAAGGAACAGCTCGCCCGGACCAGCGTGGTTGAACTGCAGCAGGTGCTGCACCGCCTGATCGAGGTGGAAATGAAGAAGATCATTCTCGCCAATATCAACGAGGATTATGCCTTCCGGGTCATTGATCCTGCGACAGCGCCCGAGGAGCCCTTCAAGCCCAGGGTGTTGCTGATGGTAGTACTGTCCACCACGCTCGGGTTGATACTCGGGATTATTCTGGTGTTGATACTGAACGCAGTGAGAAGGGAACCCGGTGCGACGGGGGACGTTGCCGGTGATGCCTGATCCGCGTTGGCCCTGCCGCCGGGCATGCCCCTAGTGTTGGGGTGTGGAGCTTCCGCCGCCGCTACCACCGCCACTTCCGCCGCCAAGGGCTGCCAGTGCGGCTGCGACAAGTGCGCCGATGCCGATGGCTACGCCGTAACCCGACCCGCTTTCGGCTGACTTTTTACTGTCTTCTACCTTTTTGGCCTGTTTGGGTGGCGTCGGTTGGGGTTGTTTAGCCGGTTCAGATGGCTTCTGGATCTCGACTTCGACCGGCGCGCTGTCGATTTCGATTTCAATGACATCCTGGGCAAAAACCGGGTGACTCAGGAACAATGTCCAGATAAAGAACTGGAAGACGGGGTTTTTAGTCATGTTATACAAGCTCCCTGGCTGGCCTGTCCATCGGGAAACACCTTAGCGACCTAGAATCGGGAATGACAGGGGTGAAGTCAAGCGGTTTCTGGCGCTTTCCAGCGCCGGGACAGGGAGCGATGAAGTGAATCTTTTGAAGAATGGTCCAAAGGTTGCGATACTTTGCCACCCCTTTGTCCAGAGTTACGCCCACCTGAATGTTCGACGTGTATAAAAACTATTACGGACTGACCGGTGAACCCTTCCGTCTGGGGCCCGATTACCGTTTTTCCCTGCATCACGAAAGTTATGCCAATGCCAAGGATTATCTCGAGTATGGCATTTACCAGGGCGAAGGTTTTATCGCCATAACCGGTGCAGCGGGGACCGGGAAAACCACCCTGATCACCGAAATTCTTGCCGGCCTGGATCGCAACAGGATTCAGGTGGCAACGTTGACCAGTACCCAGCTCGAATCCCGCGACCTGTTGTACATGGTGGCGAGTGCGCTGGGTCTGCAGCCCGAGGACAGCAGCAAGGCGAACCTGCTGGTTGAAATCGAGTCGTTCCTGGTGCGCACGCTTCATAACGGCAAGCGTTCGATTCTGATTGTGGACGAGGCGCAGGGCCTGTCTGCGAACGCCCTGGAAGAATTGCGCTTGCTGGCCAATCTGCAACACGATTACAAACTTCTGCTGCAGATCTTTCTGGTGGGACAGGAACAGTTGCTGGAGTTGATCCATGCGCCGGCGATGGAGCCGTTGTTGCAGCGCATGGTGGCAGCGACGTCGCTGGAGCCGCTGAACTTCGACAGGACCATCGACTACATCGAACACCGGTTGAAGAAAGTTGGCTGGAACGGCGACCCGGCGATTGACGAAGGTGCACTGCGCGAAGTGTATCGATACAGTGGTGGTATACCGCGCCGCATTAATCTCATTGCCAACCGCCTGTTTCTCTATGGTGGCACGGAACAGAAGCACCGGTTTGATCGCGCTGATTCGCGCAGTGTCATTCAGGGTCTGATCGACGAGTTTCTGCTGGCACCCGAGCCTCCGATTGCAGACACAGACATTCCGCCGGCACCGGATGCCGGGGGGGCAGGGCGCTCACGGAGTCTGCCGCGCGATGATCAGCCCAGTGCTGGCGCGCCTCCCGCTGAGGGCGGCGGTGCGGGTGACACGGCGGTTGGAGCGGGCCCGGAGCGTGAGCCCGGTACGCCAAAACCGCAGCCGGACGTCGCCTCTGTCCCGGCGGAGCCGGAGTCTGTGTCCAATCCTCCGGGCCGGGACGAGACACCAGCGCGGGTTGAAGTGGAACCTGCCGCCGCGGCGGACCGGACCGCGCCCCTTGAGCCGGCGCCCGGGTTGTCACCTGAGTTAAAAAAAAACAGTAGCGCAAAAGGTGTCGTAATCGCGGTGCTGTTACTGGCTGGAGCGGGAACGGCCTACCTGTTGCGTGAACCCGGTATCGATCGAAGCCCGATCAACAGGCCGGTTCATCAGATTACCAAACCCGAGGTTACTCGCCCGGCACCCCGGACCCCGCCGCTACCGCAGCGGGAGATCGGCAACAAGCCGGAGCAGGCCGCTGCGGGCGGGGCTGCCGGAAATCATGCCAACGGTATTATCGTGAGATCGACACACGAGTCGGAGCCGGCCAGGCCACTCAGCAGCGTCGTTGACCACGGTGAGGCCGTTCCCGGGCCGGCGTCGGGGGAGGCCCGGACGAAGCCGGCCGAGGTGCAGCGGATAGAGGCTGAACCGGCAAAGGTTGAGCCGGTAAAGACGGAGCCGGTAAAGACGGAGCCGGTAAAGAC
>CAYSRA010000088.1:7676-10774 GCA_964433205.1 uncultured Thiohalobacter sp.
CGGCAAAGGTTGAGCCGGTAAAGACGGAGCCGGTAAAGACGGAGCCGGTAAAGACAGCACCGGTGGCGACAAAGGTGGTAAAGGCTAAACCGGTCGATGTGGAGCCCGTGGAGGCGAAAACGGTTGCATCGGTCCCGGTTGCCACGCTCGATGCTGCCACCATTGAAGCCAGGCGTTTGCGTCTGGAACAGGCCGCCCGGCAACGCTTTCTGGCCGATGAGGCGCGGATGAGAGCAAAGGTTAAAAAACCGGTTGCAACGAAACCTCAACAGCGGGCGGCTGCTGTACCAACGCGGGAAACGACTCCCGCCACAACGCCGGCCAGGTCTGCGCCGGTCAAAAAAAAACCGCGATTTACACTCGATGAGATAGTCTCGACGCTTCTGGATGGCCGCTGGGGTAGTGGTGGCAAGCCCGCTTCACTGCTGCCTTCCTCAACCACCTTTTGTACCCGGCAGGCGCACAGGATCAATTGTCTGAGCGTTCCGCAAACGATCAAAACCCGCTACGGTCAGGCACGTTACAAAGTCGAGACGACGCTGAGCCGTTTTTCCCCGCAAGGTCATTTCGAGATGACATACCGAACGCTGGTCAAACTGGTGGATTCCGAAGCCGCGGCGGGTGAAAACGACTCCGCAGCAGCCGATGGCGACGGATGGCAGATCAAGGATTATTCCATGAGTTGCACGCTGATCGCGCCTGACCAGGTGTCCTGTGTCGATGGCAAGGGGATCACCCGCAAGTACCGCCAGACCGGCCTGGCCAGGCGCTGACCGGTGTCCACACAGAAGATAGCCCCCAAGGCGATACCGGAGTCTGTGCTATTGCGAAAATCGACCGTATTCGGGCGCGTGGCGACCTTACTCAGGATGAAGTGCTATACGATGCCGCTTTGGCAATCAACTGGATCGGTAGCCACATGGGAGCCGGCTCGGGGCGATCATCAAGCATCCCCGTGATTGCTGCAATGCCGGAGAATCCTAATTGCTTGTAAAAATCGACGCTATCCGGTTTGGCGTCTACCACCACACCCGTGCACCCGACCTGGTCCCGCAGGTTCAATGCGAGTTCGAGCATGGCCTTTAGTAGCAGTTTCCCGATACCCTGCTTCTGAAAATTCAGATCAACGCCCAGGCGGGCAATGCGTAAGACCGGCAGCGGGTAAGCCGGCAGGCGTTTGCGGAGTGCCCTGGTGATGTTTTCAGCGCACAGTTCCCCCATTGAAACAGTCACAAAGCCGGTGATCTGTTGATCCAGCACCGCAACATAGGTTGTACCTATATGATGCCGGAACTGGTTTTGTCCGGCATATTGCTGAAAGAAGCGGTCCAGTTCAATGTTACCGCAGCGGAATGAAGTACGGTTGTCATTTGCTTGCAGTCGTCGTACATGAACGTCCATATCCATGCGCACTGCTTCAACTGCGGAACAATGCTTTCAGGGATTCTGTTGCCTGCTCGTCCCCGGTAATCTGTTCAGCAACCTGTGACATGGCCTCTTTCGTCAATACCAGTCGGGCCGGGATCACGACATCTTCAGGGATAGCGCGCAGGGCCTGCAGGTGATGTTGCAAGGCCTGCTCAATGAGATAGGCTTTTTTTACCCCGCGGCGTTTCACATAGGTCTCAACCTGAGCCCGGGTCTCTTCGGAAATAAATGCCGAGATTTGTTTGGTAGCGGACATCTTGCAATCCTATATTTATGTAGAGATATTTACAGTATAATATATTTTGTCCTGATGTGCAGTGCCGTGGCGAAAAGGGATGATTACTACCCACACCGGCTGGCATTTCACCGTGCAACGATTCACCTTGTAGACGCTGTATTTCAAGCATTTCCCGAACTCCAGACGAAAAAAAAGCCCCTGCAAGAGGGGCTTTCATCGGTGTGGCTTATGGCTCCCCGGGACAGGCTCGAACTGCCGACCTAGTGATTAACAGTCACCCGCTCTACCGACTGAGCTACCGGGGAATCGCGTTTCGCGAAGCCGGGAATGATACGGAAGTGCCTATGGCCGGTCAACCATGACGGCTCAGGTTTTCAGCGCGCCTGCAATGCGCCCCAGCGCGTCCTTCAGCGTGTCCATGCCGGTGGCGAAGGAGAGCCGCAGGTAGCCCGGCGATCCGAACGCCGAGCCCGGTACCAGCGCCACGCCGGCGGCCTGCAGCAGGTGTTCGGCCAGTTCGACGTCGTCGTTGATACCGTCCAGGCGCTCGATGACGGTACTGAAGTCCGGAAAGGCATAAAAGGTGCCGTCGGCCTCGGCGCAGCGTACACCGTCGAGTTCGTTCAGGGCGGCAACCACGTAATCGTGCCGTTCGTGGAACGCC
The DNA here is from genome assembly GCA_964433205.1 of uncultured Thiohalobacter sp. Taxonomy (GTDB): domain Bacteria; phylum Pseudomonadota; class Gammaproteobacteria; order DSM-19610; family DSM-19610; genus Thiogranum. The sequence goes on from CAYSRA010000088.1 coordinate 10,007, forward strand.
GCCAGCATGGGGGCAATGCAGGACTGGTCGCCGTCCAGCGCTTCCCGGGCTGCGGCCTGTGAGACGGCCGCCGGGTTGGACGTGCTCTGGGACTGGATTTTCTTCATGGCCTGGATCAGCGGCTTCGGGCCGCCGGCATAGCCGATGCGCCAGCCGGTCATGGCGTAGGCCTTGGAGACGCCGTTCAGCACGATGGTGCGTGGAAACAGGTCTTCGGCCGCGTTGACGATATTTACGAACGGCTCGTCGGTCCACAGGATGTGTTCGTACATGTCGTCGGTGGCCACCAGGATCTGCGGGTTGCGCCGCAGCACCGCTGCCAGCGCCTCCAGCTCGGCGCGACTGTAGGCGACGCCGGTCGGGTTGGACGGGCTATTCAACACAAACAGCCGGGTTTTCGGGCTGATGGCTGCTTCCAGTTGCTCCGGGGTGATCTTGAAGCGCTGTTCCAGCCCGGCGCGCACGATCACCGGCTCGCCATCGGCCAGCCGCACCATATCCGGGTAGGAAACCCAGTAGGGCGCCGGGATGATGACCTCGTCGCCGGCATTGAGCAGCGCCTGGCACAGGTTGTAGAAACTCTGTTTGCCGCCGCACGACACCAGAATCTGGTCGGGTTGGTAGGCTAATCCGTTATCGCGCTGAAACTTGTTTATAATGGCGCTTTTGAGTTCCGCGGTACCGTCGACCGCCGTATAGCGGGTGGCGCCATTGCGGATCGCCTGGATCGCGGCTTCCTTGATGTGGTCGGGCGTGTCGAAGTCCGGC
>CAYSRA010000089.1:0-10556 GCA_964433205.1 uncultured Thiohalobacter sp.
GAAGAAGCCCACCGCGTTGTGGCCGTACCACCACTGCACCATGGCGTCGATGGCGCCCGGGTAGATGGAGTAGGACTTGGTCAGGCTGACCGGGATTTCCAGGTTGTTGATGATGTGCAGTACAGCAATGGTCAGGATAAAGGCGCCGTAGAACCAGTTGGCCACGTAGATGTGCTTGACGCGTCGTTTCATGATGGTGCCGAAGAACACGACGGCATAGGCCACCCACACGATCGTGATCAGGATGTCGATGGGCCATTCCAGCTCGGCGTATTCCTTGCTGCTGGTGATGCCCAGCGGCAGGGTGACGGCGGCCAGAATAATGACCAGCGTCCAGCCCCAGAAGGTGAAGGCGGCCAGCTTGTCGGAGAACAGGCGCGTCTGGCAGGTTCTCTGCACCACGTAGTAGGACGTGGCAAACAATGCTGATCCACCGAACGCGAATATCACGGCATTGGTGTGCAACGGGCGCAGCCGGCTGAAGGTCAGCCAGGGAATGTCCATGTTGAGCTGCGGCCACACGAGTTCCGCGGCGATGAATACGCCAACCAGCATGCCGACGATGCCCCACACAACGGTCATCACGGTAAACTGGCGCACCACCTTGTAGTTGTACGTGGTCTGTGAGTCCATAGCGTTTCCTGCTTGTTCGAGAAGTATTGGACGGAAAAAACGGGCGCGGCGAGGACCGCCGCGCCCGCGCTTGCATCAGAACTTTTTGCCGACACCCAGCATGAAGACCCACGGGTCGATATCGACATCGGCCTTGCCGGCCAGTGAGGATTTGGCTTCGGTTGAGATCTGCGCATACCAGACCTGGGCGCTGATCAGGGTGTCGTTGCCGAGGTCGTAGTCCACGCCGAGTTCACCCGCAAGGCCCCAGCTGTCGTCCAGTTCGAGATTCGTGCCATTCAGGGCGCCGTTGGTGTTTTCGTCCCAGAAATAAGTGTAGTTGAAGCCTGCGCCGACGTAGGGGTGCAGGCTTGAACCGGAGTCGAAGTGGTACTGAAGGGTGATGGTTGGCGGTAACGCCTTGGTATCCGCGACCTTGCCGGCACCGGCCAGCGCGCCCTTGTCGCCCTTGATGTCGACGTTGAACGGCCACACACCGAGTACGCCAAGACCAACGTTGTCCGTGAACATGTAGGTGAAGGTGATGCCGAGCGTGTCGGAATCATCCACGCTGACGGTGGTGCCGGGCAGGCCGGAAAAATCGTCGGCGTCATCGTTCGGTGCCAGGTGAGCCCAGCCGACGCGGGCGATGAAATCTCCCGCCTCGTAGGCCATGAGCGGCATGGAGGCGAACGTGCTGACCAGTGCTGTGCCGAGCACAGCCTTCTTCAAGATACCCATGTGTGTAGTACTCCTCTAGTAGACATCCAGGGTTGATGCGTACTTTGCGGGAGTGTTTACCGGCAGACATTGACGCAGGTCAAACCTGCTTCACATGGCCTTCACGGGATCAGCACAGGTGGTGATCAGGGTTCGGCGCGCGAGGAAGTGTCCGAATAGCAGTTGGCGCTGGAGAAGTGGCACAGTCGCTGGCGGTCCAGCAACTCGACGTGACGGCGCTCGACTTTCAGCAGCCCTTCGTTCTGAAACCGGGTGAACAGCCGGCTGACGGTTTCCAGCGCAAGTCCGAGGTAGTTGCCAATATCGCCCCGGGACATGGTCAGGTTGAACTGGGTGGGCGAAAAACCGCGGCGCCGGTAGCGGTTCGACAGGCTGATGAGAAAGGCGGCGAGTCGTTCTTCGGCGGAGCGCTGGCCCAGCGTCAGCATGCTCTGTTCGTCGTCGCGTATTTCCTGGCTCATGATACGCAGCATCTGGTGCTGCAGGCCGGGTAGCTGGCCACTCAGGGATTCAAGCTGATCGAAGGGAATTTCGCAGACGCTGGTGGTTTCCAGTGCCCTGGCGGCCAGCGGATGGGCGTCGCTGGCAATGGCGTCGAGTCCGATCAGTTCGCCCGGCAGGTGAAATCCCATCACCTGTTCCTGGCCGTCTTCCGAAGTGGCGTAGGTTTTCAGCGACCCCGAACGCACCGCGTAGATGGACCGGAACCGGTCGCCGACCCGGAACAGGTGATCACCGCGTGCCAGTGGCCGCTTGCGATCGATGATTGCATCCAGCTGCTCCATGTCTTCGTCGTCGATACCTACCGGCAGGCAGATTTCGTTAAGGCTGCATTCCTGACAGGCAACCTTGATTTCGTTCAGGGAAACAACCTTTTCCTGCTTTCTGGTGGGCATAACACGACCTGCGCAGATTTTCAGGGCCCATTTGAGCAAAATCACCTGCTGCCGGCAACCATTATTATGACGAAAGAACGGTTCTCTAACTGCGCGATTTCAGATAGGATTCAGGTCATTCCTGTCAACTGCATCGATATCCACGATATGACCGCCAGAACAGCGCAGATTCAGCGCGACACCCTTGAGACCCGGATCGGCGTGACGCTTGATCTGGACGGTTCCGGCAGCGCCGAATTTGACACCGGCGTGCCGTTTCTTGAACACATGCTGGACCAGGTCGCGCGCCACGGGCTGCTGAATATTACCGTACAGGCAAAAGGGGATTTGCATATCGATGCTCACCACACGGTGGAAGACATCGGCATCACGCTGGGCCAGGCATTCAGCGCGGCGCTGGGTGACAAGAAAGGCATTCGTCGCTACGGGCACGCCTATGTGCCGCTGGACGAGGCGTTGTCACGGGTGGTGATTGATTTTTCCGGTCGTCCGGGACTCGAGTACCATGTCAGCTTCGCACGGGGCCGCATCGGTGATTTCGATGTAGATCTGTTTCATGAGTTTTTTCAAGGATTTGTGAATCATGCCGGGGCGACGCTGCACATCGACTGCCTGCGTGGCGATAATGCGCATCACATTGCCGAGACGGTGTTCAAGGCCTTCGGGCGGGCATTGCGGATGGCAGCCGAGGCGGATCCGCGCATGGCGGGTATAATGCCTTCCACCAAGGGGAGCCTGTAGCCGGGAACAGTCTGCTGCACCGTCAGCGAGCGTTAGTGCGTCATGTCTTCCATTGCCATCATCGATTACGAAATGGGTAACCTGCACTCCATTGCCAAGGCAGTGGAACACGTTGCGGGTGATACCCGGGTGCGTGTGACGTCGGTGCCGGAGGAGATTCTTTCGGCAGACCGGGTTATTTTCCCGGGCGTCGGCGGCATCGGGCATTGCATGGAGGCGCTGATCCGGCGCGGGCTGGATCAGGTGATCCGCGAGGTCGCCGCCAGCAAGCCGCTGCTGGGCATCTGTCTCGGTATGCAGGCGTTGCTGGAGCGCAGCGAGGAAAACGAGGGTGTGGACTGCCTGGGGTTGTTCCGCGGCGAAGTGCGTCGTTTCAGTGACACGCTGAGTGCTGACGGCGCCAGGCTCAAGGTGCCCCACATGGGCTGGAATCAGGTTCGACAGCAGGCACATCCGCTGTGGCGGGACATTGAGCAGGACAGCCGTTTCTATTTTGTGCACAGCTATTACGCGGTGCCTGCGGAAGCCGGTGAGTGTGCGGGTGTGGCGGATTACGGCGGCGAATTCTGCTGCGCACTGGCCCGTAACAACCTGTTTGCGGTACAGTTTCACCCCGAGAAGAGCCAGCACGCCGGACTGACGCTGTTGCGGAATTTCAGCCGCTGGGATGGACAGGGAAATTGAAGACTTTGAAGGTCAAAGACAACGCGAGGATGGGAGCATGTTGCTGATTCCTGCAATCGACCTGAAAGACGGCAAGTGCGTGCGCTTGCGTCAGGGTCGCATGGAAGACGAAACCGTATTTGCGGATGATCCGCTGGACATGGCGCAGCGCTGGGTGGATGCCGGCGCCAGGCGTCTGCACCTTGTGGACCTGAACGGCGCCTTTGCCGGGCAGCCGGTCAATGCCGACGTGGTGCACCGGATTGCCGAGGCATTCCCGGACGTGCCGATCCAGGTCGGCGGCGGTATCCGCGACGAGGATACGGTGCAGCTGTACCTCGACGCGGGTGTGCAGTACGTCATCATCGGCACCAAGGCAGTCAGCGCGCCGCACTTTATCAATGACCTGTGCCTGGAATTTCCCGGCCACATCATCGTCGGGCTGGATGCGAAGGACGGCAAGGTCGCCATCGACGGCTGGTCGAAACTGTCCAACCACGATGTTATCGACATGGCACAGCGCTTCGAGCGCGATGGCGTGGAAGCGATAGTCTATACCGATATCAGCCGCGACGGCATGATGCAGGGCGTCAATGTCGAAGCGACGGCGAAGCTGGCCGCCGCGATCAGCATTCCGGTCATTGCCTCCGGTGGCATCAGCAAGATGGACGACATCAGCGCGCTGCTGGACGTCGAGGACGAAGGCATCATGGGTACCATCATCGGCCGCGCGCTGTATGAGGGAACGGTCGATCTGGCCGAAGCGCAGAAGCTGGTCGACGGTTAACCGGGTGTTTTTTCCTACGATGCAGGACGGACGCTGAGCATGTCGCTTGCGAAACGTATTATTCCCTGCCTGGACGTGGACAATGGCCGCGTGGTCAAGGGCGTGCAGTTCGTGGACATCCGCGACGCCGGTGACCCGGTGGAAATCGCCCGGCGTTACGACCAGGAGGGCGCGGATGAAATCACCTTCCTGGACATCACCGCCAGCCACGAGCAGCGCGACACCATGGCGCACGTGGTCGAGCAGGTGGCGGGTGAAGTGTTTATTCCGCTCACGGTGGGTGGTGGTATCCGCGAAACGGCCGACATCCGGCGCATGCTTAATGCCGGCGCCGACAAGGTGGGCATCAACACGGCCGCCGTGTTCAATCCGGATTTCGTGCGCGAGGCCGCGGACCAGTTCGGCTCGCAGTGTATTGTGGTGGCCATCGACGCCAAGCAGGTCGACGACGGTTCCGAAAGCGGTAAACCCCGTTGGGAGATCTTCACCCACGGCGGCCGCAAGCCGACCGGTATCGACGCCATCGAATGGGCGGAGCGCATGGTAGATTACGGCGCCGGCGAGATTCTGCTCACCAGTATGGACCGCGACGGCACCAGAAACGGTTTCGATCTGGCGCTGACGCGGGCGGTCAGTGATGCTGTCGATGTGCCTGTGATTGCCTCCGGCGGGGTCGGCACCCTTGACCACCTCGCCGAGGGCGTCCTGCAGGGCCACGCCGACGCAGTACTGGCGGCGAGTATTTTCCACTTTGGCGAATACAGCATTGCCGAGGCCAAGCGCCACATGGCGAGCCGTGGCATCGAGATGCGGCTTTGAGCGGCGGGGAAGGATTCGGCCGCTGCCGCGTCACGCTTGATACAGGTAAATTGCATGTCCGATGAATGGCTGGATGCAATCAAATGGACCGATGACGGGCTGGTGCCGGTGATCGCCCAGGATGCCGAAGACGGCAAGGTGCTGATGTTTGCCTGGATGAATGCTGAGGCGCTACGCCTGACCGCCGAGACCGGCCGCGCCGTGTACTGGTCGCGCTCGCGCCAGCGTCTCTGGCGCAAGGGCGAGGAATCCGGTCATCAGCAGGTAGTGAAAGAAATCCGGCTCGATTGCGACAACGACGTCATCAATCTGCAGATTGAACAAAAAGGCGGAATTGCCTGTCACACCGGGCGGCGCAGCTGTTTTTTTCAGCGTCTGGAAGACGGTGAGTGGAAGACGGTCGAGCCGGTATTGAAAAATCCCTCAGACATCTACGGGAAACACTGACATGTCCGATGACACCCTTCGCCGACTGGCGGAAGTGCTGGAGCAGCGCAAGCAGGCTGCGCCGGATTCTTCCTATGTGGCAAGCCTTTACGCGAACGGGCTGGACAGCATTTTGAAGAAAATCGGTGAAGAGGCCACCGAGACGGTAATTGCCGCAAAAGACGGTAATGCCGAACAGCTGGTTTATGAAATGGCGGATTTGTGGTTTCATAGTCTGGTGTTGCTGGCGCACCAGGGGCTTGGCCCTGATCAGGTGCTGAACGAGCTGGAGCGCCGCTTCGGTCTGTCGGGTCTGGAAGAGAAGGCAGCAAGACAACAGAAATAGGCCAGTCCCGGCCTGAATGGGTTCCAGGAGAACGTTATGGGTATCAGTATTTGGCAATTGTTGATTATTCTCGCCATCGTGTTGGTGTTGTTTGGTGCCAAGCGCCTGCGCAGCGTCGGCAGTGATCTTGGCGGTGCGATCAAGGGTTTCCGCAAGGCGATGAAGGAAGAGGATAAGCCCGCTGGTGGTGAGAAGCTCGAAGGCCAGCAGTCCGGTCACGTCATCGATGGTGAAGTGACCTCCAAGAAGCAGGAAAAAGTCTGAGTCAGTCTTGACCTCCTATGTTCGATATCGGCTTCTGGGAACTTGCAGTAATCGGCGTGGTGGCGCTCCTGGTCGTTGGGCCGGAACGCCTGCCCGGGCTGGCGCGCACCACCGGCCTGTGGGTGGGGCGTGCGCGGCGCTTTGTGTCCAGTGTGAAAGCGGACATTGATCGCGAAATTGCCGCCGATGAGTTGAAAAAAGCACTCAGCAAACAGGCTGGCAGCGAATCCCTCTACGAGATCATCGAAGAGACCAAGCAAACGATTGAAGATACCAGGCACACAATTATGGACGCACAGGACGAGGCGAAGACAGCTGTCGAGTCCGATGCGCCTGCCGCGGTAACGCACAAGTCGAATGACGCAAGCGGATAATCCCCAACCGCCGGAAGAAGAGGTCGAACAGCCCTTCGTTGCCCACCTGATCGAACTGCGCGACCGGCTGTTGCGGGTGGTGCTGGCCGTAATTGTTATCTTCCTCGGGCTCATGCCCTTTGCCAACTGGCTGTTCACGCAACTGGCCGGACCGTTGATGGCGCACCTGCCGGAAGGCAGTTCACTGATCGCCATTGACGTTGCCTCCCCTTTCTTTACACCGTTCAAGCTGGCCATGGTGGTGTCGATCTTTGTAGCCATGCCCTACATCCTTTACCAGGCCTGGTCGTTTATCGCCCCCGGCCTTTACCGGCACGAAAAGCAGCGCGTCGTGCCGCTGATGGTTTCGAGTACCTTCCTGTTCTATCTCGGTGCGGCGTTTGCCTATTTTGTCGTGTTCCCGCTGGTGTTCGGTTTTCTGACCCAGGCCGCGCCGGAAGGCGTGGAGGTGATGACCGACATCAGTCGTTACCTGGATTTTGTTCTGACGCTGTTCTTTGCCTTCGGAATCGCGTTCGAGGTGCCGGTGGCGACGGTGTTGCTGGTCTGGAGCGGCGCGGTGACGCCGGCCAGACTCAGGGAAAAACGGCCCTATATTATTGTTGCGGCGTTTGTGATCGGAATGTTGCTGACGCCGCCGGATATTATTTCGCAGACGTTGCTGGCAGTGCCAATGTGGTTATTGTTCGAAATCGGTGTATTTATGTCGGAACGTTTCAAGCCGGGGCCGGAACGCTCGCACGAGGAATACGAGCCGCCGATGAGCGATGAAGACATGGACGAGGAACTGGACCGTCTGGAGAACGACGAAAAGTAACCGCGGGTAACATCGGCTGTTGTTCCCGTATGCAAGGATGATGGCCATGAATACACTGCGTGTCTGGTTTGCCTGCTTTGCGCTGCTGGTTTCCGCCGCAAACGCTGCACCACCGCCCTTCGAAAACCGTTTGGCAAATCACCCTTCTCCCTACCTCGCCATGCATGGCAATGATCCCGTGCACTGGCAGGTATGGGGGGAGGAGGCCGTGCAACTGGCGCGCAAGCTGAACCGGCCGTTGTTTATTTCCAGTGGTTATTTCTCCTGTCACTGGTGTCACGTCATGCAGCGTGAAAGCTACCGGGATCCGCAGGTGGCTGAACTTCTTAATAACTATTTTGTACCGGTAAAGGTCGACCGTGAACTCGATCCCGCACTCGATGCCCACCTGATCGAATTTGTACAGTTGACGCGCGGCCGTGCCGGCTGGCCGTTGAACGTGTTCCTGACACCGGAAGGCTACCCGATCGTCGGCATCACCTACCTGCCAAAAGACCAGTTCGTTTCCCTGCTCACCCAGATGCGGGATCGCTGGCAGAACGAATCCGATGAGTTGCGCAAGGTCGCCAGGGACGCGCTGGAGGAATGGCGGGCCATGCGCAAGCCCGAGGCGCCCCCCGTCGTGACGCACTCTGCCGTGGCACCGAAGTTTGTTGCCCAGGCCAGTCGTATGATGGACGAGATGTCGGGCGGTTTCGGGCAGCAGAACAAGTTTCCGATGACGCCGCAGTTGCGGACATTATTGCGTGTGCGGAGCGTTGCCACCGATCGCGCCCACCTCGACGAGTTCCTGCGCCTGACGCTCGACCAGATGGCGACACAGGGGTTGCACGACCTGGTCGGGGGAGGTTTCTTCCGTTACGCCGTTGATCCCGCCTGGCAGACGCCCCACTACGAGAAGATGCTCTACGACAATGCCCAGCTGGTTTCGCTGTATCTTGAGGCTGCCTCCGCGTTTAATGAGCCCCGCTACCGGGACACGGCGTTTGAAACACTCGATTTCATGTTGCGGGAAATGTGGCGCGGGGATTATTTCATCGCCAGTTTTTCCGCCGTGGACGAGCAGGGGCGGGAAGGTGCGTATTACCTGTGGAACGAGGCAGAGCTTGCAAAACTGCTGTCGCCGGCTGAACTCAGGCTGGTAAGACTGGCATGGCTGGAGGAAGGTCCCGCACCGTCGGCTTCGGGCAAGTTGCCGCGCTGGCGGATGAGTGTCGCCGATCTGTCGAAACGCACCGGGCAACTGGCTTCGAGCTTGCAGCAGCAACTCGACGTCATCCGCGGGAAGTTGCTGAAGGCCCGCGAGGCGCGATCCCTCCCTGCCGACGGGAAGGGGCTGGCGGCGTGGAACGGTCTTGCGCTGAGCGCGCTCGCTGATGCAGTGGAGGCGAAGGGGGGGGATATCTACCGGCGTCACGGCGAGCGGCTGGCAAGCTACCTTGCGACAAGGCTGTGGGATGGAAAGCGCCTGGTGCGGGCGCTGGACGGTGACCGGGTACTGGCCGACGGTTCGCTGCAGGACTATGCGCTGGTCGCAAAAGGACTGCAGGACTGGGGGCGTGCCAGCGGTGGCGCTCAATATTCGCGGCTTGCCAGTCGGCTGACGCGGGTTGCCTGGAAGCGGTTCTATCGAAACGGACGCTGGCTGGAAACGGACGCCCCGCTCATTCCAATGCTGGATGGCAAGCTGGCGCTGGATGACAATCCATTGCCGTCAGCGACGGCAATGGTTGTTTCCGTTTCAGCGACGGCAGACGATTTGCGTAACGATAAAAAGATCCGCGAGAACCTGACGGCACATCTGAATGAAGTACGCGCGCGCTTGTCGGATTCGATTTTCTGGTACGCGAGTTATGTCGAATGGCTGGACCGGTAGCGAACTAGTCCTTCCGGTAACGCATGCGTGTCCCGTGGGTGAGTGACAGCATTAATTCCTCCGCACTGAGTTCGGGCGGGAAGTAGGCGCCGGAGATCTTTGCCGCATTGATGCTGGCTCCCTCAAGGTTGGCATTCGACAGATCGACGCCGCGCAGGTCGGTCTGTCGGAAGTAGGCGTCGCCGAGGTCCAGTCCGTTGGCGTCGAGATTGCGCAAGTCCAGTGTGCGGAAATCGCAGCCGCGCAGGTCGCAGGTCTCGCCCGCCGCGCGCCGGCTGTTGAATTCTTCCACCGCGCCTTCGCGCAGCAGGCGATACATCGGGTCGTCGCTGATTGTGGGTGCTTCGTTGCTCATATTATCCCTCACTACTATGGTCAGAAGAACGCAGGGCTATGTCGCGTTGACGGCGTGACCCCGGACTATGCACAAGAATATAATATTTTTCGGCCGCTACACGCAGTCTTTAACAGCTCGCAGTCGGCCCTGTGCCACTAAGCCCATAGCTGGCGGGTTATTTGCCGCAACATTTTTTATATTTCCTGCCGCTTCCACAGGGACAGGGTTCATTTCGGCCGGTCTTTGGAGCATCACGACGAAATTGCACGGGACCAACATCCTTGCCCCCGCAATACAGCCACGTGCCATCGATCTTTCGAAACCGGGACACTTCGTGGTGTTCCTGTAATACACCGTCCCGCTTATAGCTCGCCCGGAATTCCACGGTGCCTTCCCTGTCGCCCGAAGAACCCGCGGAAGTTTTTACAATCTCGAGCCCCATCCAGGTCGAGTCACGGGCCCACGTTGCGGTAGCGTCTTTATCAAAGCTTTGCAGTTCGGCAGGGTCCAGGGTATCGGCAAGGTAACGAATGTCCTGCAGGGTATAGGCAGTGTAGCGGGAGCGCATCAGCGCTTCGGCGGTCGCCGCCTTTGCTGTGCCGTCGATCACAGGTTTGCAGCATGCGTTCAGCGGGGTGCCGGAACCACAGGGGCAGGGTGTGTTTTCGCTCATGGGCGATATTCTAGCGCAGTTTCTGCGATCGATCGTCGACGCGTCTATCTTGCGTCTGTACGTGACACCAACCTACCGGTGTCTGATTGTGCACACATGCGACGCATCGCCGGTTTTCTGGTGGGCCCACCAGGACTCGAACCTGGGACCAAGGGATTCACTTTACCCTGATGTTTCCATCAGG
>CAYSRA010000090.1:0-7809 GCA_964433205.1 uncultured Thiohalobacter sp.
GAAACACTAGTAATTTAAACCAATTGCGGATCTTACTTCATCCATTGTCTCACTTGCGACGTCGCGCGCGGCTTCCCCGCCCTCGCGCAGGATATTGCGCACCAGTTGCGGGTCTTCCTCGAACTCGCGGGCGCGCTCGCGGATCGGCGCCAGTTCGCCGCGCACCGAATCGATGATCGGCTGCTTGCAGTCCAGGCAGCCGATGCTGGCCGACGTACAGCCTTCACGCACCCACTGCTGGCGGTTCTCGTCCGAGTACACGCGGTGCAACTGGAACACCGGACACTTGTCGGGATTGCCGGGATCATCGCGGCGTACGCGCGCCGGGTCGGTGGGCATGGTGCGCAGTTTCTTTTCGATCTCGTCCGGGTCGTCGCGCAGCGCGATGGTGTTGCCATAGGACTTGGACATTTTCTGCCCGTCCAGCCCCGGCATCTTCGAGGCTGGTGTCAGCAGCGCCTGCGGTTCCGGCAGGATGATGCGGCCGCCGCCTTCGAGGTAACCGAACAGGCGCTCGCGGTCGCCCATGGCGAGGTTGCCCTGCGCTTCCAGCAACGCGCGGCCAGTCTCCAGTGCCTCGGTGTCGCCCTGTTCCTGGTAGCGCTTGCGCAGCTCCCGGTACAGTCTGGCGTTTTTCTTGCCCATCTTTTTGATGGCGGCGTTGGCCTTTTCCTCGAAGTCCGGCTCGCGGCCGTAGAGGTGATTGAAACGACGCGCCACTTCGCGCGTCAGTTCGACGTGTGCGACCTGGTCTTCGCCGACCGGCACCGAGCCGGCCTTGTAGATGAGAATGTCGGCACTCTGCAACAGCGGGTAACCGAGAAAACCATAGGTCGCCAGGTCACGTTCGCGCAGCTTCTCCTGCTGGTCCTTGTAGCTGGGCACGCGCTCCAGCCAGCCCAGCGGCGTGATCATGGACAGAAGCAGGTGCAGTTCGGCGTGCTGGGGCACGTCGGACTGGACGAACAGCCTGGCGCTGGCGGGGTTAACGCCGGCAGCCAGCCAGTCGATGACCATGTCCAGCACGCTCTCGCTGATGATCTGCGGATCTTCGTAGTGGGTAGTCAGGGCGTGCCAGTCGGCCACAAAGAAATAGCATTCATACTCGTGCTGCAGGTTCACCCAGTTTTTCAGTACGCCGTGATAGTGACCCAGGTGCAGGCGGCCGGTGGGCCGCATGCCGGACAGTACCCGGTTGTTCGTTGCACTTGCCAAGTTCGATCAGCTCCTTGTAAGGCCGGTGGTCATGACATCAACGCGCCCAGCAGGTGATTGAAAGCGCCCACCCGCATGCCGGCGACAGACACCAGAAAATCCAGAATGATGTTCATCATCGGTCGCATCAGCCAGCCCAGCGAACCGGTCATCAGCAGAAATATCAGTATCCAGAAGCCGTAGGGCTCGATGCGCGAAAAGGGGATCGCGTAGCGCGTCGGCAACAGGCCGGTCAGCACACGCCCACCGTCCAGCGGCGGCAGCGGCAACATGTTCAGTACCGCCAGTACGGTGTTGATCAGCATGCCGGCCACGCCCATCAGCAGCAGCGGCAGCGCAATACTGCTGTCGGCCGACATCCCCAGCGCGACACGCGCCAGCAACGCCCAACCGAGCGCCATCACCAGGTTGACGGCCGGGCCGGCGGCGGCAACCCACACCATGTCCTGTTTGGGTCGACGCAGGTTGCGCCAGTCGACCGGCACCGGTTTGGCCCAGCCGAACACGAACCCCCCCGGCATCAGCAACATCAGTCCGGGCACCAGGATGGTGCCGACCGGGTCGACGTGGCGCAGCGGGTTGAGCGACAGGCGCCCGAGCATTTCCGCGGTGTGATCACCGAACAGGCGCGCCGTCCAGCCGTGCGCGACTTCGTGCACGGTGATCGCCAGCAATACGGGAAGCAGCCAGGCACTGATCTGCTGAACCAGCGTCAGCTCTTGCATAAAATGAATTCCGGCATCTCAGATAAAGTCCTCGACCGGCCCCTTGCCGTGGCGGGTCACCTCAGGCACGTCGCCTGTCAGGTCGACCACGGTGGTCGGTTCGACGCCACAATGCCCGCCATCGATCACCAGATCAAGCTGGTGTTCGAGTTTTTCACGAATCTCCAGCGCGTCGGTTTCCGGGAACTCGCTGTCGGGCAGGATCAGCGTAACGCTCATCACCGGCTGACCGTGCTCGGCAAGCAGTTCGGTGACCACAGCATGATCCGGCACGCGGATGCCGACAGTCTTGCGCTTTTTGTGTTGCAGGCGCTTCGGCACCACCGCCGTGGCGCGCAGGATAAAGGTGTAGGGTCCCGGCGTATGCGCCTTGAGGAAGCGGTAGGCATAGTTGCTAACGCGCGCGTAGTTGGCGATCTGCGACAGGTCCCGGCACAGCAGCGTGAAGTTATGTTTGCTGTCGAGGTGACGGATACGCTGGATACGTTCCACCGCGGCCTTGTCGTCGAGATGACAGACCAGCGCATAACAGGAGTCGGTCGGCACGGCGACCACCCCGCCCTCGTCGATGATCTGCGCCGCCTGGCGGATCAGTCGCGGTTGCGGGTTGTCCGGGTGAATCTGGAATAACTGGCTCATGCCGCCACCGGCCAGTTGTCGGCCTGCCAGATCGGCGTGCAGCCGTCCGGCAACGCGGGCAGACGACCGAGATCCACCCACGGCTTTTCCGGGCCGTGGTAATCGGAACCGCAGGAGGCGAACAGTTCGTACGAACGCGATACCGCCGCCATGTGCAGGGTCTCGTCACGCGAATGGCTGCCGGACACCACTTCGATCCCCATACCACCGGCTTCACGAAATTCACTGACCAGGCGATTGAGTTTGGTGCGGGTCAGGCCGTAACGCGCCGGGTGCGCAATCACCGGCAGGCCGCCGGCGGCGGTGATCCAGCCCAGCGCATCTTCCATCGACGCCCACTGGCCGCCCACGTAGCCCGGCTTGCCGCGCACCAGGTAGTGGCGGAATACGTCACGCACCGACGGCGCACGGCCGGCCTCGACCAGGAAGTGGGCAAAGTGGGTGCGGCTGAGAATACTGCCCTTGCAGTGCTGGCGCGCACCGGCCAGCGCTCCGGCGATGCCGCTCTTTTCCAGTTTGCGGGCGATCTCCTCGGCGCGCCACACGCGAAAATCCTGCAGTTCGGCCAGCCCGTCGAGTAACGGCTGGTAGTCCGGCCTGACATTCAGCCCCAGCACGTGGATGGTCATATGCCGCCAGCTGACCGATATTTCCACACCGGGTATCAGGGAAAGACCGGCCGCGCGCGCCGCCGCCTCGGCGTCGGCAATGCCCTCCAGCGTGTCATGATCGGTCAGTGCCAGCACGCCCACGCCGGCCGCACGTGCGCGTTCCAGCAGCGCTGCCGGCGCCAGGGTGCCGTCTGAAGCCGTTGAATGGCTGTGTAAATCGTAACAAACGTCCATCCCGCCTATTGTACCGGAGGTGTGCGGGCGGCGCTTCCCCTGCGTGAATATCACCAATCCGGTATGATATGTCCCATGAATTTGCCTGATCCGACACTGGCCAATATCCGCGAGGAGTTATCCCTGGCGCTCACCGAACTGCTCGACAGCTACCGCACCGCGGACTATCGCGCCGACGCGGACAGCGCCACCCCGACGCTGCTGGCCGAAGCCTTTGAGCAACTGTTCGACGCCATGCGGCGCACCGAATACGACGTGCGCAGCGGGAACCAACCGGAAGGGGATGCTGTCTCTGGTCTGGGTGAATATGCACTGGAACTGCTCGAACAGGCCCTGGACTGGGCAAAGCGGCTGGAACTCCCGGAAATTTACCAGGATTTACAGGCCGCCGTTGTCAGCGTGGCACGCTGGATCGGCCGCCACGGCGGGGCCGTGCAGCGGCTGGAGCCGGTCGTGGACGCCCTTGCACAGTTCGCCAACACCACCAGTGAATCCGGCGAACTGCTGACCTTGTACGAGGCCATGAACGAGATAGCCAACACCACGGCGGACGTCATCCGCCAGGATCTGGAAAAGACCAACCCGGGCAGACCCTGGCGCGTGCTGCACCTGAACCGCGCCATTGTCGCAACGCGCACACACCAGCCGGACGTGATGGATACAGCCTTCCAGGCACTGGTCGATAATATGCCTGACGATGCGCCCGGTTTTTTTTCCGAGGGCATGGAACAGATGGACTTGCTAAACTACCCGCCCCATGTCCGTGAGGTCATGGATCGCTATTACCGCAAATGGAGCATCGACCGCTCGTTGCACTAAACGGCCGGACCACTGGCCAGAAACCGGGAACACCTGACATATTATGAAGCTCCTGTACGACTTCTTCCCCATCCTGCTGTTTTTTATCGCTTACAAGCTCGATGGCATCTACACGGCGACCGGCGTCGCGATTGCGGCCGCGGCACTGCAGACGGCAGTGTTCTGGATTCGCCACCGCCGCTTTGAAAAGATGCACCTGATCACCTTCGGCCTGCTGCTGTTTTTCGGCGGCCTGACCCTGTTGCTGCGTGACCCGGTATTCATCAAGTGGAAACCCAGCGTGGTCAACTGGCTGTTCGCCGCGGTATTCCTCGGCAGCCACTGGATCGGCGAAAAACCGATTATTGAACGCATGATGAGCCACGCGATCCAGGCGCCGCACCCGATATGGTTACGGCTCAGCTGGATGTGGATCGTGTTCTTCGTCAGCGTCGGGCTGCTGAACCTGTACGTGGCCTACAGCTACTCCGAAGAAACCTGGGTGAACTTCAAGCTGTTCGGCATGCTGGGCATCACCTTTGCTTTCGTGATCGCGCAGGGTCTTTATCTCGGCCGCTATGTGATCGACGAGAAGGTCGAGGAAAAGTCCTGATGCTGTACGCCTTCATCAGCGAGGACAAGCCGGGTACACTGGACAAACGACTGGCCGCCCGTCCTGCACACGTCGAACGCCTGCGGTCGCTGAAGGACGCAGGTCGCCTGATCCTCGCCGGCCCGCACCCTGCCATCGACGGCGAAGACCCGGGCGAAGCCGGGTTTACCGGCAGCCTCGTGGTCGCGGAATTTGATTCCCTGCAGGACGCACGTGAGTGGGCCGACGCCGACCCCTATGTCGAGGCCGGTGTCTACGGGAACATCGTCGTCAAACCCTTTAAAAAGGTACTGCCCTGAATGACCACTGAACGCATCACCATGATCCACGAACGCCTGGAAAAGACCTTCTCACCGCAGCACATTCATATCGAGGACGAAAGCCACAAGCACGCCGGGCACGCCAGTGCCGGCGGCGCCGGCCATTTCGACGTGGAAATCGTCTCCGAGGTATTCGAGGGCAAGTCACTGATCCAGCGTCACCGCCTCGTCTACGACGCTCTCGACGACATTATGCACAGCGAAATTCACGCCCTCAGCATCAAGGCCTCGACGCCTGCCGAGGCGACGCCCCCAACCCACAGCTAAAACACCACTACAAGGAAGAGACCATGAAGCTTCGTCACCTGACTGTCGCGCTGGCGCTTACCGGCCTGCTCGCCGCCTGCGACCAGCAGATCCCAATCAGCAATGAGACTAACAAGGCCGCCGATACCACTGCTGCCGCCAAACCTGTTGATAACAGCCCGGTGGTAGCCACGGTGAATGGCAAACCGATTACCGCCGATATGCTCGACCGCTACCAGCAGCAGCGTCAGAGTCGTATGCCGGGCGCCGCGCAGAACCGCAAGGCCTTGCTCGAAGAGTTGATCAGCCTTGAACTGGCCAGCCAGGACGGCATCAAACAGGGTGTCGACAAGCAGCCCGACGTTTATGCGCAGATCGAGCAGCAGCGCCGCGCCGTAATCGCCTCAGCCGCCTTCCAGCAACAGATGGCGAAGCAGCCGATCACCGACGAGGAACTGAAAGCCCTCTACGATGAAAAAACTGAAGCCGGCAACGAGTACAAGGCGCGCCACATCCTGGTAAAGAGCAAGGAAGAGGCCGAGAAGCTGATCGCCGAACTCGACAAGGGTGCGGATTTTGCCGAACTCGCCAAACAGCACTCCACCGGTCCTTCCGGCAAGAGTGGCGGCGACCTCGGCTGGTTTGCGCCGAAGTCCATGGTCAAGCCGTTCGCCGACGCCGTAACCGGCATGGAGAAAGGCAGCTATACCCACGAACCGGTGAAAACCCAGTTCGGCTGGCACATCATCAAGCTGGAAGACACCCGTGGCGCCACGCCACCGCCCTTCGAGCAGGTCAAGCCGCAACTCGAAATGATGGTGCGTAACCAGCGTGTGCAGGACTACATCCAGAAGCTGCGCCAGGAAGCGAACATCACGATTGATGAAAGCGCCTTCGCCGCACCCGCAGAGGCCGATGACCACAGCGGTCACGAGCACGACGAACAGGCAGCGGAAACACCGGCCGCGAAGACCGCTTCCGGGGACAGCGCCGCTGAGGAAAACACAGCAGACGACACTGCCAAACCGTAATCCCGGCAGCAAAAAGCCCGCCATCCGGAAACGGGTGGCGGGCTTTTTTTTGCCGCCGCCGAAGCGGCAACACGGGCGCTGTTACGAAGCCAATACCTTCATGGCCGCTTCCACGGCAACCCCGGACCTGATCGATGCCTTCATGTCGGTCAACACCGCGTCCAGCGCGCCCAGGCACAGCAGCACGTTCTTCGGATTGCTTGCGAAACCCATCAGGCCGATACGCCAGATCCTGCCCGCCAGCGGTCCGAGACCGGCGCCGATTTCCAGGCTGTATTCGTTCAGCAAGCGGGAACGCACCTGCGCCTCGTCGACACCCTCGGGAATGGTCACCGAGTTCAGTTGCGGCAGGCGGTTGGCCTCGTCCACCACGAACGACAGACCCATCGCCTCGATACCCGCGCGCAATGCCCGGTGGTTATGGTCGTGACGCGCCCAGGCGTTCTCGATCCCCTCTTCCTTCAGAATTACCAGCGATTCGTGCAGGCCGTACAGCGCATTGATCGGCGCCGTGTGGTGGTAGGCGCGCTTTGCCCCGCCGCCCCAGTAGCCGAGCACCAGGTTCAGGTCCATGAACCAGCTCTGCACCGTGGTCTTGCGGTTCCTGATGCGCTCCACCGCCGCGTCGCTGAACGTCACCGGCGACAGGCCCGGTGTACAGGACAAACACTTCTGGGTACCGGAATAAACCGCGTCCAGGCACCACTCCGACACCTTCAGCGGCGAACCGCCCAGCGAGGTGACGCAGTCGGCAATGATCAGGCAGTCGTGGCGGTGGGCGATCTCCGCCAGCGTCTTCGCATCGGAAATTGCACCCGTCGACGTCTCGGCGTGAACGAACGCCACCAGGCGGATATCCGGGTTCGCCTTCAGTGCCTCCTCGACCTTGTCGGGATCAACCGGCTTGCCCCACTCGTCTTCCACCATTACCGGCGTCGCACCGCAACGCTCGACGTTCTCCTTCATGCGACCGCCGAACACACCATTCTGACACACCAGCACCTTGTCGCCCGGCTCGACCAGATTCACGAAACAGGTCTCCATGCCCGCCGAACCCGGCGCCGACACCGGCATGGTCAATTCGTGTTCGGTCTGGAACGCATAGCGCAGCAGTTCCTTCATCTCGTCCATCAGGGCAACGAACATCGGATCGAGGTGCCCGATCGTCGGGCGCGACATCGCTTCCAGAATGCGCGGATTGACGTCGGACGGACCGGGGCCCATCAGGGTACGAACCGGCGGGTGAAATGACTGGTGGCTCATGGTTATTGTTCCTGTCCCGTATACTTGAAGCCGCGAAGTTTAACATGCGTCAAGATGGGAACCGCAATGGCGTTATCCATACAACCGGCGGGGTTTGCGGGAAATAAAGGGGAC
>CAYSRA010000090.1:7909-10269 GCA_964433205.1 uncultured Thiohalobacter sp.
AAATAAAGGGGACGGAGGGATTAAAATTTAATCCCTCCGTCCCCTTTATTTCCGTCGAGTAAATGGCACCGGGCAGAGTGGCCTTCCCCTAACCGGACCGGAGCGGGATAAGATTCTCTGCAAACATCGGTCGCCCGTGGACAACGCGGGTGGAAATGACAACCTGACGGCGGGTTGGCCGGTGAGGGCATGTCACCTTCCAGGCGAATGATCTCGCGCTGTGTCTCCTTGTCCAGCGTCGGCACTGCCGACAACAGCGCTTGCGTGTAGGGGTGCTGTGCATTGTCCAGCACGTCTCCGACACTGCCCTCCTCGACGATACGGCCAAGGTACATCACCGCCACCCGGTCGGCGAGATACGACACGACCGACAGGTCGTGGGTGATAAACAGGTAGGACAACCCCAGTTCGCCCTGCAGGTCTTTTAAAAGGTTCAGGATCTGTGCCTGCACCGACACGTCCAGCGCGCTGGTCGGTTCATCGCAGACGATCAGCTTCGGTTCGACTGCCAGCGCGCGCGCGATACAGATGCGCTGGCGCTGACCGCCGGAGAACTGGTGCGGGTAGCGGCTGCGGTTTTCGGGACGCAGCCCGACCTGGTCCAGCAGGCGGTCGACGCGCTGGCGACGCTGAGCGGGGGAGCCGCCGATACCCTGCGCGATCATGCCTTCCTCGATAATATCGCCAACGGTCATGCGCGGGTTCATGGATGAGAACGGGTCCTGGAAGATGATCTGGAATTCCGAACGACGCCGGCGCAACGCCTCGCCCTTCAGCTCCAGCAGATTGGTGCCTTCGAAACACACCGAACCGCCGGTCGGCCGCAGCAATTGCAGGATGCCCTTGCCGGCGGTGGTCTTGCCGCAGCCGGACTCTCCCACCAGCGCCAGCGTTTCACCGCGCGGGATGGACAGGCTGACACCATCGACCGCGCGCACGTAGCCGACCGTGCGACGGAAGAAACCCCTCTGTATCGGAAAGTGCACTTTCAGGTCAGTAACGGTTAGCAGTTCGTTGCCCGCACCGGCGCTCGGCGCCGCGACACGTTGCGCAGCGACCTGTTCCGGGCTTTCGCTGGTATCCGGCACGCTGACCGACGGGTTGGCAAGATGGCAACGCACGCCGCGCCGCTCGTCCAGCGCAAACCAGTCCGGTGCTGTCTGCCGGCACAACTCCCAGGCGCGTTCACAACGTTCGGCAAAGCGGCAGGCGTGAAACACCTGATTGAGAGGCGGCACCGTACCGGGAATAACTGTCAGGCGCTGGTCGCGCTTGCTGCTGTCGGGCAGGGCCGCAAACAGCTTCTGACTGTAGGGGTGCTGTGGCGCGTCGTAAAAGACATCGCGCGGCGCCTGTTCGACGATCTGCCCCGCGTACATCACCGCAACATGGTCGGCGATACCGGCAACCACTGCCAGATCGTGGGTGATCAGCAATACCGCCATGCCGCGTTCGCGTTGCAGGTCGGCGATCAGTTCCAGCACCTGCGCCTGGATGGTGACATCCAGCGCGGTAGTCGGTTCGTCGGCGATCAGCAGGTCCGGGTCACCGGCCAGCGCCATGGCGATCATCACGCGTTGCTTCATACCGCCGGACAACTGGTGCGGGTACTCCCCGTAGCGGCGCGGCGCGTCGGGTATACCGACAGCGTCGAGCAGGCGGATGACCTCCTTACGTGCGGCGTCACCGAACAGCGCCTTGTGCAACGCCAGGCTTTCACTGATCTGCTCGCCGACATTCATCACCGGGTTGAGCGATGTCTGCGGCTCCTGGAAGATCATGGCAATGCGCCCGCCGCGGATGGCGCGCATACCGGACTCCGGCAGCGCCAGAAGTTCCTCACCATTGAGCTTCACCGATCCGCCGGTAATCTCGCCGGCCGGCTGCGGCAACAGGCGCAACAGCGACAGCGCGGTCATCGACTTGCCGCAACCGGACTCACCGAGCAGCGCAAAGGTCTCGCCGCGCGCAATGCTGAAACTGATACCGTCCACCGGGCGCACGGCATTATCGCCGGCACCGAGCCGGACTTTCAGGTCTTTGACATCGAGCAGTGTGTGGGTCATGGGTTATCGCCGCAGTCGGGGATCAAAGGCATCGCGCACCGCATCGGAAAACAGGTTGGCCGCGAGCACCAGCGTGAACATGAAACTGAAGGCAGCCAGCAGTGACCACCACACCATCGGTTCGCGCGCCATCTCCAGGCGCGCCCGGTTGATCATGTTGCCCCAGCTCATGGTGGTCGGATCAACACCGACACCGACCTACGCCAACCCCGCTTCCGCCCGCACCCGCCCGCTGCCACCGATCACCACCGCGACCGCCACACGAGCACACACACCCGGCAAACCGCGACCCAC
>CAYSRA010000091.1:0-10144 GCA_964433205.1 uncultured Thiohalobacter sp.
CGCTTTTCAGTAACAGGTTTGAGGAGAGTTGTATGTCCAAGAAGCATCCCGTGATCGCGGTTACCGGTTCTTCCGGCGCCGGCACCACGACCGTGAAGGTCGCGTTCGAGCATATTTTCCGTCGTGAGGGCGTCAACCCGGCGGTCATCGAGGGCGACAGCTATCATCGCTACGACCGCGTCGCCATGAAAGCCGCCATGGAAGAAGCCGAGAAAGAGGGCAACCGCAACTTCAGCCATTTTGGTCCTGAGGCCAACCTGTTCGACAAGATCGCGGAAACCTTCAAGCAGTACGGCAAGACCGGCAGCTGCGAACGCCGCTATTACCTCCATAGCGAGGAAGAAGCCGAACCGTTCGGCCAGAAACCCGGCGAATTCACGCCCTGGGAAACCGTCCCGCCCGGTACCGACCTGCTGTTCTATGAAGGTCTGCACGGCGGTGTCGTCGACGGCACCACCAATGTCGCGCAATATGTCGACCTGCTGATCGGCGTGGTACCGATCGTCAACCTGGAATGGATCCAGAAGATTCACCGCGACTGCGCGCAGCGCGGCTACTCCGCCGAGGTGGTCACCGATACCATCCTGCGTCGCATGCACGATTATGTACACTACATCACACCGCAGTTCTCGCGCACTGACATCAACTTCCAGCGCGTACCGACGGTGGACACATCCAACCCCTTCATCGCCCGCGACATTCCGACGCCTGACGAGAGCTTCGTGGTCATTCGCTTCCGCGACCCCGTCAAGCTGAACGTGGATTTTCCGTATCTGCTGAACATGCTCGAAGGCTCTTTCATGTCGCGCCGCAACTCTATCGTCGTGCCCGGCGGCAAGATGGGCTTCGCCATGGAAATCATCCTCGCACCGATCATCCAGCGCATGATCGACGAGAAAAAGTCTGCCTGACCGGCCGATTTTCTACCGTAACTCCGGGGGGCGCACGGCCGCAGGCTGACGCCCCCCTTTTTTATCAGGCTATCGAGATGTCCGAATCCAGCACATTTCTGCTCGGCCATGCCCGGTCCCCGCACTGGGACAAGGCGACTGAGCAATGTCTGCAGCAGATCGGCCATGTGCCGCCGCAGGCCAATATCGGCTTTCTTTATGTCACCGATCCGTTTGCCGACCTGATCCAGGTTATCGTCGAACAACTGCGTGAGGAGACCGGCGTGCCGCACTGGGTCGGCACGGTCGGCGTCGGCATTTGCGCCACCGGCAAGGAATACTCACAGACTTCCGCCATGGCCGTCATGATCGGCTGCCTTCCCGAAGACAGTTTTCGCATCCTGCCGTTCTATAACCGTGCCGCGGACAACCTGCCGGGCAGCTGGGATGTCTGGCTGACCCAATCCGACACGCATGTTGCCGTACTGCACGGCGACCCCGCCAATGGCAGCCTGCCGCAACTGCTGGCGCAGCTGGACGCTTCGCTGCCGGGCGGCTTTCTGGTCGGCGGCCTCAGCTCGTCACACGGCGCCCACCCCCAGATCGCCGACGAGGTGCTCGACGGCGGCCTGTCCGGCGTAGTGTTCAACAACCGCCAGCCAATCCTCACCGGCCTCACCCAGGGTTGTTCACCGATCGCGGAAAAACGCGTCATTACCGACTGCGACAATAATGTTATCAACCGCATCGATGACCGCCCGGCGCTGGAGGTACTGAAGGAAGATGTCGGCGAGATTCTCGCCCGCGACCTGAAACGCGCTGCCGGCTACATCTTCGCCGGTCTGCCGATCCGCGCATCGGATACCGGGGACTACCTGGTGCGCAACCTGGTCGGCGTGGACAGCGACGGCGGCCGTATCGCCATTGGCGACATCGTCGTGCCCGGCCAACCGATCCAGTTCTGCCGGCGCGATGGCAAGAGTGCCTGGGAAGACATGCAGCGCATGCTCGACGAACTCGGGCAACGCCTTTCTGCGCCCCCCAAGGGCGGACTGTATTTTTCCTGCCTGGGTCGCGGCAAGGAGTTGTTCGGAGAAGAATCCGCCGAGCTGGAGATGATCCGGCGCACACTGGGTGATTTCCCGCTGGTGGGCTTTTTCGCCAATGGCGAGATATCCAACCAGCGTCTGTACGGCTATACCGGCGTCCTGACACTGTTTGTCTGACCCGGCCCTCACGCTTCAGAAACGACTGTTTCTTGACACTTGTCGCTTTGAGAATGCCATCTATACTTGAAAGATCTACCGGAGTTCGAGCCGGAGGAGTACGCGCGCATAGCACCGGTACAGGCGTGCCAGGCTTGCGTTACCCCGCAGCAACATGGAACTTCACCCGTAACCTGCCATGCACCGACTGATGGAAAATATCGAACGCTACCTGATGTCCTGCCGGGAACTGACCGCTTTCTGCTCGCAAACCGGCTGGATCGACACTAAATCGCTGTATTACGAAATCATCGAACAGAATGACCACCAGGTTATTGCCCTGGTGCAGTTCGAGGAAATTCTCATGGAAGGCTCAGGCAGCCACACAAGCCGCGTTCCCTGCCAGGGGCGCCTGCGCCTGACGCTCGACCACTACGGTGAAGTCTGCAGTGCGGAGTTGCTCTAGCCAGGGCTACATCGCAACATAACCCTGCTTGCGCAAGCGCTCCACCTTGTCCGGCCCGTAAGGCACCTGGCGCAGGAACGCGGGCACCTCGTCTGTACCGATGCCCCTCAACCGCATCTGGGTCTGGCAGATACTGATATCCACCGCCCCGAATGCCGCAAGCCTGGCGGCACGATCCACGAGGCTCCGGTAACGCTCATAGTTTTTCAGCGCAAAAAACTCCACTTCCGGGCCATGCAGCACCAGCGAAATAATCGGCGCCTCGCCCTCGCGACGCGGCCGGTCCAGCAAGGCTTCGACGCGGTCGAACAACAGTTCGAGGGCTTCGCTGGTGTGCACAACGATATCTGCATACTGACGGTCCGGCAATATGCCGGCCTGTGGCGGAACAATCGGCTCCAGCTCGAAACGTTGCGCCTCGACCGGCCTGTCGACCACCGCCGTCTGCGACTGCTGACCGGTCAGGTAATCCGAGCCATACCAGAAGGCCAGCACGACCAGAATAAAAATTACCAGATTACGCCACATCCGTTCCATTCCCACCGTTTTCACCCGCTACACGCATCGACCCATGGTGTAACAGCATACGACAACGCGCAACCACATCCGTTACAATAACGGCGATTTTTAAACCCGTGACGGTATCGCCACATGCTGCAACTTCCCCAACAGATGACCGAATCGGCACGAAAACAGGTTGCCGGCTGGCTGCTGCTGTGCTGTTTCATGATATTCGCCATGGTTATTCTCGGCGGCGTCACACGACTCACCGGCTCGGGCCTGTCGATGGTGGAATGGGACCCGATTTTCGGCTTTGTTCCGCCGCTGAACCAGCAGGCCTGGGAAGAGGTGTTTTCCAAATACCAGGCATCGCCCGAATACCGGAAAATCAATGTCGATATGGATCTGGATGGCTTCAAGTCCATCTACTGGTTCGAGTTCTCACACCGCGTACTGGGCCGCTCGATCGGCACGGTATTCCTGATCCCGTTCCTGTATTTTCTGTGGCGCGGCATGATCACCCGCAAGTGGGTGCCGCGCCTGTTGTTCGCCTTCGTACTCGGTGGCCTGCAGGGAATACTGGGCTGGTACATGGTGAAAAGCGGGCTGGTCGACCGTCCGCACGTCAGTCAGTACCGGCTGACGGCCCACCTTGGTCTGGCGCTGGTGATCTACTGTTATCTGCTTTGGCTGCTGTTCGACCTGCTGTCTCCGGACCCCGAAGCAAAGGCCGTCGCGTCCAGGACCCGGAAGCCCGCGAGGTGGCTGTTTGCACTGGCCGCTACAACGGTACTCTCCGGCGGCTTCGTGGCAGGGCTCAAGGCCGGCCACGCCTACAATACCTTTCCAAAAATGGGCGACCAGTGGCTGCCCCCCGCCGGCTGGTCGCTGCAACCCGGCTGGCGCAACCTGTTCGAAAATATCGCCACGGTCCAGTTTGACCACCGGGTCCTGGCAACACTGACCTTCCTGAGTGTCGTGCTGTTCTGGTCACGGACACGACGCCAGATCAGGACGCGGACCACGCGTGCCGGCCTCGACCTGCTGCTGTTGATCGCAATCATCCAGGTAACGCTCGGCATCTCTACCCTGCTGCTCCATGTCCCCGTGCCACTGGCCTCGCTGCACCAGGCCGGTGCACTGACACTGCTGACCATCCTGCTGTTCGTCAACCACCGTTTCCGCCTGCACAGCGACCGGGCCTGACCACGGGCACAAAAAAGCCCGGCACAAGGCCGGGCCAGTACATATTTCCCATCGTGAGCGATATCAACCGGTCACGACACGAACCCGATCAGAGCGACGAGAAATACGCGGCCAGGTTGGCGATGTCGGCATCGCTGAGGGGCTTGGCCATGCTGGACATGGTCGGATCCTTGCGCGTTCCGTCACGGAAGGCTTTCAGCTGTTTGACCAGGTAGGCTTCCTTCTGACCCGCCAGGTTCGGCCACATGCCGTTTGAACTTTTGCCATTGGCACCGTGGCACCCGGCACACATGGCGGCCTTGGCCTTGCCGGCTGCGGCGTCACCACCCGCCATGCTGACACTGGCGCCGAACAACAAGACACTTCCCGCAACTGCTACTAACACCTTCTTCATGATTTTACTCCGGACACTGTCGTGGTAGAAAACTGATTGCGTATTCTGGCAGACCTTCACAATCCTGTAAATTGACCTTGATCAACTAGCCAGATTATGTAACATCAACATACTAATAAGCATATAAAAAGATCTTCAGGGTTATTATTGCCCTGCCCCGGCTTGCTCGCCGCACATTTTCAGATGGGCCCACATTTGCCCCGCCACACTGGCTTCCTGTAGTCAGGATGACTGCTAATATACTGATATGGAAGGGGAATACAGAAAGCTCCTATTAACCTTGCCAACACACGGGAACGCCGACAGACGCATTTCAGACACCACCCGGGTACGCTGCCGCATGCTTTTGTTCAACGCACATTGCCGCCACGGACCGGCTGCAACCCCATGAACCGGAAGAGGACATCTATGCCCATCGATGCAAAAGACCTGATCACCGAAACCCTTGAACTGGCTTCCCTGCCTGCTGTGGTAATGGCCGCAATGGAAATGCTGAACAATCCGCACACCTCGGCGTCGGATGTCGGTGAGATCGTCAGCCAGGACCCGGCACTGTCAATCAAGCTGCTGAAAATCGTCAACAGCGCCTTCTACGGTTTCCCCTCGCAAATTGACACCATTCCCCGCGCCATCACTATCGTGGGCACGCGCGAACTGACCGACCTGATACTGGGCTCCAGTGCTATCCAGGTGTTTTCGCGGTTACCCAACCGGCTCATCAATATGCAACAGTTCTGGGAGCACAGCCTGTACACCGGTGTTGTCGCCAGGATTCTCGCTCGCCACCTGCGCGCCCCGAATACCGAGCGCTGTTTTGTCATGGGGCTGTTGCACGATGTGGGGGCACTTATCCTGTTCCGTCAGAAACCCGATGAAGCGCAGCGGGCACTCGATATAACCGGCAACAGCAAGGTTCCGCTGCACATTGCCGAGCGCGAGGTATTCGGTTTCGATCATGGCGCCGTCGGCGCAGAGCTGATGCACAGCTGGAACCTGCCGGACAGCTTCGTGGCCGCGACCCGCTATCACCACCAGCCGTCGGCGGCGCAAAGGTATCGGCTGGAAACCGCCATCATACATCTCGCCGACATCATTACCGGCATGGTGCATCCCGCCACGACCGACGCCCTGCCACCGGTGCTGGAGCCCGGCGCATGGGAGTTAACCGGCCTGTCCGTCGAAATCATGGAAGCCGTGTGCGCCGAGGCGGACACCCAGTTCGAGGAAGCCTGCGCCGTGATACTGCCGCGTGATAACGCGGCATAACAACTCACCGGAAAATCATGCCAGCAGGTCGCGCACCTTCTCCAGTTTGGCACGCACCTGCCCGGCAAGTTCCTTTACACCTTCTTTCTCGACCAGCCCCAGCACCGCCTGCGGGTCCATGAATGCAACGGTGATCTTGCCGTCGTCTTCTTCCCGCACGACCACATTACACGGCAGCAGCAGACCGATATCCGGGTCGGCATTGAGCGCCTCGTTAGCCAGCTTCGGATTGCAGGCGCCGAGAATGGTATAGGGTTTGCGATCAACATCGATTTTCTTCTTGAGCGTTGCCTTGACGTCGATTTCGGTCAGCACACCAAAACCTTCCGTCTTGAGCGCTTCGGTTACCTTCTCGATCGCCTCATCGAAACCACAGGACATCTGAATACTGAATCCATACATGACTGCTCTCCTCATCTTGGAACCACGATTGTACCGGATACACCCTCACAGGGTAGACTCGAGGAATGAATCCACCGCATCGCACATTCTGGCGCGACCCGGTATTCCTCGCCGCCATCGGAGCGGCTTTGCTTTATTGGGGACTGTTGCTGGCAACTTCAACACCTGCGACCGATCTCGCCTGGCCGCTGCGGGAACCGATGCGTTTTATTTACCCCGCACTGCTGTACCCGGTTGTCGAGGAAATTATCTTTCGTGGCCTGCTTCAGGAATTCATCCAGACCCGCGTCAGCCCCTGGCGCGCAGGCCCGTTGACGCATGCGAACCTTTTGACCAGCGTGGTCTTTACCGCACTGCACTTCATCAACCATCCCCCCCTGTGGGCAGCGGCAGTATTCCTGCCATCACTGCTGTTCGGGCTGGTCAAGGAGCGCAGTGGCGGCCTGACAGCGCCGATCGTATTACACGTGTTTTACAACAGCGGCTACTTCTGGCTGTTCACACAATAAAAAACGGAACCCGAAGGTTCCGTTCCTGTGGACCCGCAACAGCGCGCTTCCGGCTACAGATCGCCGAGCGGACGGGCAAAGGTATATTTGACCGGTTCGACAACCAGCTTGTCGGCCGCTTCACCCACGTTGCCGCCAAGAGCGCTGAACGGCAGGGTAACAATAAAAGTCGCCGTACTGAGCACGGTACCGACCAGCATGAACGGGCGAACCATAAAGGCGTCAGCCAGCATCTCACCGCCTGTGGGCTCAGCATTGGGATTCTGGAAGGCGTAATCGCCGGCGCTGGCCGTCATCGGCAGACTTAGCGACGCCGCCGTCAGCGCACCCGCCATGATGTAACTTGTCAGTTTTTTCGGGATCATCCGCATGACCTTTCCCTCTTCAAATTGAACACCGCCAGGGTGCTGAAAAATTCGCTTACCCGGGAACGCGCCCGTGTTATTCGTTCATCTTCCTGCAATAACGGCATTCTGGCAAAAAATTTGATGATTTCATCCCCCCGATCACTTGCCAATGCACGAAAACCGGGACGTACCGCACAGTTTACGGCCGTTTCAGGCCAGTGACTGCCCGGTCAGACGCCGCAGCGCCTCATTATACTTGTCCGCCGTACGCCGAATGATGTCTTCCGGCAGCTTCGGGCCGGGCGCCGTTTTGTCCCAGTCCAGTGTCTCAAGATAGTCGCGAACGAACTGTTTGTCGAAACTGGGCGGACTGATACCCACCCGGTACTGATCCTCGGGCCAGAAGCGTGAGGAATCCGGCGTCAGCACCTCGTCGATGAGTGCCAGCGCACCTGCCTCATCGACGCCGAACTCGAACTTGGTATCGGCGATGATGATGCCGCGCTCGCGGGCATAATCGGCCGCCAGACGGTAGATGGCCAGGCTGACATCGCGCACCTGCGCGGCCAGTTCGGCGCCGAGCAACCGTTCGGTTGCGGTGTAATCGATATTTTCGTCGTGATCGCCCACTTCGGCCTTGCTGGAAGGCGTGTAGACGGGTTCCGGCAACTGCTCCGCCAGACGCAGGCCCTCCGGCAGGCGGATACCACACACCGAACCGCTGGCCTGGTAGTCCTTCCAGCCCGAGCCGATCAGGTAGCCGCGCACGATGGCCTCCACCGGCAACGCCTTCAGCTTGCGCACGACGATCGCCCGCCCTTTCACCTGCCCGCGCTCGGCCGCATCCGGCAGCACGCTTTCCAGCGACAGACTGGACAGATGGTTGGGCACCAGCGAGCGGGTGCGCTCGAACCAGAAGTTCGACACTGCAGTGAGTATCGCCCCCTTGCCGGGGATCGGGTCGGGCAGCACCACATCGAAGGCAGACAGGCGGTCCGTCGTCACGATCAGCAGGTGGTCGTCACCCACGGCATAGATGTCGCGCACCTTGCCGCGCGCCACCAGGGGCAGGCTGGAAATCGAGGATTCGTACAAAACGTCAAGCATGGCGGTTTCCGTCAGATTACTGGCAAAACGCCGGACCGGACCGGCGAAAGGTGATTGTACCGGTGGCGGCGGGTGGTGGCGATGGTACAATGCGCGTTTCGCGTTTTCCGGGACAGCATATGTCAGCTACAAAAATCGGTCTGGTGATGGGCAGCAACAGTGACTGGGAAGTCATGCAGCCGGCCGCCCTCAAGCTGGAACAGTTCGGTGTCGATTTCGAGACGCGCGTCGTGTCCGCCCACCGTACGCCGGACCTGCTGTTTGAATACGCCTCCACGGCGCGCGAGCGCGGACTGGCGTGCATTATCGCCGGGGCCGGTGGCGCCGCCCACCTGCCCGGCATGCTGGCCGCCAAGACCACGCTGCCGGTACTCGGGGTGCCGGTGCCCTCGCGGCACCTGAAAGGTATGGACTCCCTGCTGTCGATCGTACAGATGCCGCAGGGCGTGCCGGTGGCGACCTTCGCTATCGGCGCAGCCGGCGCCGCCAACGCGGCCCTGTATGCGATCAGCCTGCTGGCCCTGAACGATGACGCGCTGGCCAAACAACTCGACGACTTCCGCACCGCCCAGACCGAGATGGCCCTGAATATGACCCTGCCGCCCGAATCATGATCGTACCTGTCGCAACACTCGGCGTACTGGGCGGCGGGCAACTCGGCCGCATGTTTACCCTGGCCGCCCACAGCATGGGCTACCGCGTCTGGGTACTCGACCCGGACCCGGACAGCCCGGCCGGCAGCATGGCGGATCATCACCTGCAGGCCGCTTACGACGATACGGCGGCGCTGGAGGAAATGGCCGCCGGCTGCGCCGCCGTCACCACCGAATTCGAGAACGTGCCGGCCGACACACTGGAATTCCTGGAGTCCAGGGTGCCGGTTCGCCCCGGCTCCAAAGCGGTCGCCATCGCCCGCGACCGCATCCGCGAAAAAACCTTTATCCGCGACCTCGGGCTGCCCACTGCCGCATTCTTCGCGATCAATACGTTCGCAGACCTCGAACCGGCCTGCGCATCACTCACCATGCCCGCGCTGTTGAAGACGGCGCAGTTTGGTTACGACGGCAAGGGCCAGGTCGGCGTTGACAACCTTGAACAGGCGCGGCTGGCGTTTGCCGACCTGAACGAGGCGCCCTGCGTGCTGGAAGAATGCGTGATGCTGGAACAGGAACTGTCCGTCATCCTGGCGCGCGGCGCCAGCGGCCACACCGAAGTCTACCCGGTGGGCGAAAATGTCCACGTAAACGGCATCCTGGACACCACCCGCGTACCGGGTCGCGTACCCGGGGATGTTGCGAGCCAGGCTTGCGACATGGCCGCGAAGCTGGCGGACGCCATGGACTACTGCGGTGTGCTCGCGGTCGAATTTTTCATCACCAGCGACGGCCGCCTGCTGATCAACGAAATGGCACCGCGCCCGCACAATAGCGGCCACTACACCATCGACGCCTGCCTGACCTCCCAGTTCGAGCAGCAGGTACGTACCCTGTGCGGTCTGCCTCCCGGCTCACCACGGCTGCTGTCGGCCGCGGTCATGGTCAACGTGCTCGGTGACCTGTGGAACAAGGGTACACCGCGCTGGCAGTACCTGCTGGCCGAAGGCCACACCTGCCTGCACCTGTACGGCAAGGAAGAAGCACGACCGGGACGCAAGATGGGACACTTCACCAGCCTGGCGGAAGATACGAAACAGGCGATGCGGATTGCCGAGCGGGTGCGGGCGGCGATTGATCCGGCAGCACCCGACGAGACCTGAAATCGACGGCTAACCCAGCGTCGGCAAATCGAGTATTCCTGCGGCCTCTTCCTTCACAAACGCATGGAAACTCTGTGCCACGGCCGACAGGCGTT
>CAYSRA010000092.1:0-3427 GCA_964433205.1 uncultured Thiohalobacter sp.
CGCGCGGTGGATTCCGAACACTCCAGCTCATCACAGATAATCCGTAAAGCTACAGGTCGCCGGCGCTGGCTCAGCAGCCGGTGCAATAGAAAGAGTCTTTGGGTCTTGTTCATGGAATAGCCTTCGCCCGTATTTCCTTATGTTTGATAGTGATTTTACGCGCAAAACCGGTCAAGCATCACTTTGGAGGAATGCGCAGAAGAGCGCCAGGTATTGAGCTTGTCTGCAATTTGAACTACAGTGTGTAAGACAAAATAAACTACATATTGGCTGACAGCAGATGAGCACTCTAAGCTTGAGAATTCCTGACGACCTCGACAGGCGACTGGAAGAAGAAGCGTCACGCGAACACAAGTCCCGTTCGGAACTGGTACGCGAAGCGGTGGCCGACTACCTGGTGCGCAAGGAAAAGGAACGCTTCCTGAGCGACTTCGTGGCCGAGGCGCGGGCCGGTTATCGCAACGCCGCCATCCTCCAGGATGCGCAGACGATAGCCGATGCCTTCCTCCCTGTTGAAAATGAGGCGCTCGATCCCCCTCCGGAAGAAAAATGGTGGAAATAGTGCGGCGAGGCGAGATCTGGGTAGCCAACCTGAATCCATCCCGCGGCCAGGAAGTGAGCAAGATCCGGCCCGTGCTGATCATGCAGAACGACGAACTCACCGCCGCTGGCACGCCCATGGTCGTTATCCTGCCGCTGACAACCCGCGTCTACCAGAAATTCAACAAATGGCGCATCGCCATCCCGGCACGCGACCGTCTGCTCAGGGATTGCCAGGTCATTGTCGACCAACCTCGTTCACTCGACAGAACGCGCTTTGGTGAGGGTCCCCTGACACGACTGACCAACTCCGAAATGAGCGCAGTCGAACGCAGCCTGAGTCTGGTCTTCGGCTTGTGGTAGACCGGGTGACGCGCGCTCAGGTCGTCAAACGCCGGTAAATATCCGACACCTTCAACGGCAGCTTGCGCACTTCGTCGATCACCGCGTAATTCACGGCGCCGTACATGTGCGGCAGGTAGTCGCGCGCCTCGGTGTCGATGGTGATGCAGAACGGGTGGATGCCGCTGCGCCTGGCCTCGATAAGCGCCATGCGCGTGTCTTCGATGCCATAGGCGCCACGGTAGGTGTCGTAGTCGTCGGGCTTGCCGTCGGAGAGCGTGATCAACAGCTTGGTGCGCGCCTCGACTTCGTTCAGCAGGCTGGTGAGGTGCCGGATAGTCACGCCCATACGCGTGTAGTCCTTCGGCTGAATACCGCTGATGCGCGCGCGCACTTCGTCATCATAGGGTTCGTCGAAACGTTTCACCCGGTAGACTTCGCAGCGCTTGCGCGTCATGCCGGAGAAACCATAGATGGCGTAGCGGTCGCCCAGCGTTTCCAGCGCCTCGCATAACAACACCACGGCTTCGCGCTCGGCTTCATTGATCCAGCCCTTGGTCGAACCGCTCATGTCGATCATGAACATCACGGCGATGTTGCGCTCCATCTTGTGCAGTTTGGTGAACAGCCGTTCGGTCATCTCCGCGCCGTGGCGCACGTCGGCCAGCGCCTCGACCAGTGCGTCGATATCGATATCATCGCCATAGGGCTGTTTCTTCAGCAGCTTGTCTTCGCCGCGCAGGGCCTCGAAGGTGCGGCGCAGGTCCATGGTCAGGCCACGGTATTTCTGCAGGGTGTCGCTGACGAAACTGTCGTGACTGGGGTGCACGTCTATCTCGCGCAGCACCGCCCAGTTCTTGCGATAGCTCTGGCGTTCGTAATCCCACTCGTTATAGAGGAATGCGCCCTCTTCATGATAGGTGCCTTTCCACACGTCGTCGCTGCTGGGCTGATCAATTTCGCCGGCGTAGTACACACCGTCGCCTGCCGCCTGCAGATAGTCCTCGGGGATCTCGCCGAGGTCCTGGAGGATGGACGCCATGGTGCCTTTAACATTATCGGGCACATCCAGCGGGCGACCGTCGAGTTCGATCTCGTAGCTGAAGCCGTCGGGGGTGTCCTGTGATTCGACTTCGCGCAGCCGGAACGGCGACGTCTCGTTGTCTTCATTTTCTGCGTCGGCGGATTCCGCTGCATCGTCTTCCGCAGGTTCATCTCCGGCCTGCTCGCGCGCCTTTTCGATGTCGTTGTGCATTTTCAGCAGACCGAGACGGAATGCCTGCCGGTCCGCTTCGATACGCGCTTCCAGTACCCGCGCTACATCGGCGGGACGCAGCACGCCCTGGTACGGCGTGGCATCCGGCAGCGGCTGATCCAGCAAGGCCGGCAACAGATCAAGACTGTCCTGAACGGTTGCGCCGCCCTGTGCAAGGCGCTGCCTCGCTGCACACCAGTCGTCCGTCAGTGTGGATTCCACGGTTTCACGAAACGCCTGCATGTGCCGGTACACGCCGGGCAACTGCCGTGCGATCCGCGCATCCAGCCGCAACGTTTCCAGCGCATGGAAACAGGCCAGCGCGTGCGCGTAATCGGGGTACGATGACAACGCCGCACCGACGTCGACGCGCCAGGTGCCGTACCAGGTCTGCGCCCACTGGTGTACGACCATGGCCTTGTACAACTGGAAGTTTTCGTCCCGGTCGCGGGACAGGTTCACCGACGCGGGCAAAAACAGCGTCTCCGTGTCGGTATAGAGGTGCTCGCCGGCCTCGACCTTGAGCCGCCGCCCGTTCAGACCGTGGGCAAAGGCTTCCAGCACGTTCACCACCTCGTCCAGTGCCAGCCCGCTGCGGCGCGCCCGGTATTCGCACGCGAAGGTCTCGACATCCCGGAACGCCGTAACAGCCGGGTGCAGGCCGCGCGTATCGTAAACATCCATGCACGCCATCAACCAGGCTTCGACACCGGCTTCGTCCATCAACCGCAACGCATTGCACACGTGCGAGACGAAGTTGAATGCCATACCGGCGCTGGTACGCGCCACCATACCCACGCAACGCAACACAAAGTCCTGCTGGGCGCGCGGGAACTCGGCCAGCGCGCACGCCGGCGCCTCGGCCGCGCCCAGCGACACCATATGCACTTCGAGACGTTCTTCCAGTTGCGCGGCAGTGAGCGGCGTGTCGCCGCTCTGCAGAAAATCGGTGTCGTCGAACCAGCGCGCCGCCACACCCGCCGGCATGCAACGCCCGTCGGCCGTCCGTACCCCGGGAATAACCGGCTCGATGGTGCGCCCCGGCAACACTTCCTGCAACAACTGGCCGAGGCTCTCGGCTTTCCAGGTGATAGCCCCCCCGTCGGTGGACAACCAGATCCCCAGGCAATTGTCCGTGATCAGGCGAGGCAGGTATTTAACCAGCCGCGGCAGATCGACCTCGCGATCCCACAACTGCCCCCTGGGTCCGTGTCCCAACGCCGGCGCGGGCAACACCACCATGTCGAAGCGCTGCTGGCGGCGCAGCAGGTCCTCGACATAGTCCATGAC
>CAYSRA010000092.1:3527-10067 GCA_964433205.1 uncultured Thiohalobacter sp.
ACCGTCACCGACCATTCGCGCAGCAAACCGCTGCGGGTCGGTTCCCACTGGCCGGCGTGCCCGACTTCATCGACGTAGATCCAGTCGGCCTGCCAGCCGGTCGCGGCCGGCTCGCCTGTCGCCAGTGGATCACGGGTTTCAACGACATAGTCGCCCCAGCGCTCCAGCTTGCGGCTGTGGCCGAAATCCAGCAGTTCGTAGTCGTCGAGTGGCGTGGCGACGCACGCGTCCCGGCAGGCGGACTCTGGAATACGGGGAAGTTCAACCATGATTCAGCGGCAACAACAGCGAGCGGCGTTTACTACGGAGCGCGTCAAAACACCGAGGCGCTCAGTTCATTAACCGCCGTGAGCATTTCCGCATCGTCCGTCAACGCCTCGGCAATGCTGGCGCGACACGCCACCACCGGCGGAATGCCGCTTTGCATCAGCTTGGCGGCGTGCACCAGCAACCGGGTGCTGGCGCCTTCCTCCAGCCCGCTGCCCTTCAGGTTGCGGGTCATCTGCGCGAACTTCACCAGTTGTTCGGCCGTTTCCGGTGCGATTCCGGTCTCGGTGGTGATGATTTTCGCCTCCAGTTCCGCCGCCGGGTAATCGAATTCCAGCGCCACAAAGCGCTGCCGGGTACTCTGCTTGAGATCCTTCAGCACACTCTGGTAGCCGGGGTTATAGGAGATGGCCATGCAGAAATCGTCGCTGGCCTCCAGCAATTCACCGAGTTTTTCCATGGGTAAAACACGCCGGTCGTCGGCCAGCGGGTGGATAACCACGGTGGTGTCCTTGCGTGCCTCGACAATTTCGTCGAGATAGCAGATGCCGCCAGCGCGCACTGCCTTCGCCAGCGGGCCGTCTACCCACAC
Source organism: uncultured Thiohalobacter sp. (assembly GCA_964433205.1). Classification (GTDB taxonomy): domain Bacteria; phylum Pseudomonadota; class Gammaproteobacteria; order DSM-19610; family DSM-19610; genus Thiogranum. The sequence continues at coordinate 4,387 of CAYSRA010000092.1, forward strand.
GGTTTCACCGCCGCTGATCAGAAATCGCCCGACCAGGTCGGATGCCGTCAGATCGTCGTGGCACGACACCGTGATCAGGGGCCGCTTCAGCCGCCACGCCATGTGCTCCATGAAGCGGGTCTTGCCGCAGCCGGTCGGCCCCTTCAGCAACACCGGCAGCTGGTTGGCGTAAGCCGCCCCGAACACCTCGATCTCGTTGCCGACGGGCTCGTAGTAAGGCTCTTCTGTAACAAAATATTCTTCTGGCTTAACGACTTGCGCTGTCATCCCGGTTCCGTCCCGTTGTTGTTTCGATGGGGTCAGAGTCGTTTGATCCCATCGAAACAACGGTAGCGCGTCCGCGTGGCGACGGCAACAAAGCCCACAAAGCACAGGTGATATATACGCCCCTTATTTTATTATCGAAAGATTCGATGCTCTTTATATAAAGATAGTCTGGCACCGCCATTGGCGGTGGAGTATCGTTCACCCTCGCTTTTTCGCGCCGGGTCGGGACAGCCCCGAAGCCTGGAAAATTCAATCATTTGTCACAGCAACTCTGGACGGAGGAGTATCCATGTCAGAGGTTATCGCAACCAACCAGACGATTCTGGTGGTGGGTGGCGGCATTAGCGGCCAGACCGCCGCGCTGGAAGCCGCCGAATGCGGCAAGCAAGTCATTCTGGTGGAAAAAAATCCATCGATTGGCGGCCGCGTCAGCCAGCTCTATAAGTATTTCCCCAAACTCTGCCACCCGAAGTGCGGTCTGGAGATCAACCTCCGCCGGATCAAGGCCAACCGCAACGTGCGCGTCATGACCATGACCGAAGTGGCTGCGATCAGCGGTGACACGGGCAACTACAGCGTCACGCTGAAAACCGCGCCGCGCTACGTCAACGAGAGCTGCACCAGCTGCGGCGCCTGCGGCGACGCCGTGGAAGCCGAGTTTGACGACGAATACAACTACGGCCTGGCCAAACGCAAGGGCGCCTACCTGCCGTACAACCAGGCGTACCCGGAACGCTACGTACTGGACCCGGCCATCATCGGCACCGATGACGCCGAGAAGGCAAAGGCTGCCTGCAAGTACGACGCCATCGACCTGGACATGGGTGAACAGGAAACCACCATCACCGTTGGCGCCATCGTCTGGGCCACCGGCTGGAAACCCTACGACGCCGGCAAGATCCAGCCCTACGGCTATGATCGCTTCGCCAACGTCATCACCTCCGTCGAGTTCGAACGCATGCTCGACCCGCACGGTCCGACCGGCGGCAAGATCCTGCGTCCCTCCGACGGCAAGGAAGCGAAAGACGTCGCCTTCATCCAGTGCGCCGGTTCGCGTGACAAGAACCACCTCAAGCACTGCTCGCGCATTTGCTGCATGGCCAGCCTCAAACAGTCGACCTACCTGCGCGAGCAGTTTGGCGACGATGCCAAAGGCACGATCTACTACATCGATATCCGCGCTATTGACCGCATCGACGACTTCTACCAGAAGATCAAGCAGGATCCGAACATGACTTTCATCAAATCCAAGGTCGCGTCCATCACCGAAGACAGGGAAACCGGCAACCCGGTCCTGCACGGTGTGGATACCGAGGGTTACCACCGTTACAGCAACCCGCACGACCTGGTGGTGCTGGCGATCGGCATGGAGCCCAGTGTTCCGGCCGACGGCTTCCCGATCGAAGTCGTGCTGAACGAGGAAGGTTTCGTGGAACTGGATGAAGCTAACGGCGCGTTCTTCGCTGCCGGTTGCTCATCCGACGCCCTGGACGTGAACCGCGCGGTACAGAGCGCGACGGCCAGCGCGTTGCGGGCCATCCAGGTTATAAACAAAGTTGCCGGTGCGGAGGGTTAAGCCGTGTCAGATTTAAAAATTGGAGCTTACATTTGCAAGGGTTGCGGTCTGGAGGATCGTCTCGACTGCGATCAGCTCGCCACCGTTGCCCAGCGTGACGGCAAGGCGCAAATCGTGCAGCAGCACGACTTCCTGTGTTCCGCCGAAGGCGTGAAGATGATCCAGAACGACATCGACAACGAGGGCGTCAACCGCGTCGTTATTGGTGCCTGCTCGCGTCGCGCCAAGACCGACGCCTTCAACTTCGAGGGCGTGACCATTTCGCGCGCCAACCTGCGCGAAGGTGTCATCTGGATTCGTCCCGACGAGGACGACCTGCGTGAAACCACGCAGGAAATGGCCGAGGACTATATCCGCATGGGTTGCGCCGAAGCCAAGCACTCCACCCCGCCTGCATCCGCGCAGGAAAAGGGTTGCGAGGAAGGCATCCTGGTGGTCGGCGGCGGCATCACCGGCATGACGGCCGCCATTGAGGCCGCCAAGGCCGGCTACCCGGTTCACCTGGTCGAGAAGGCCGGCGAACTGGGCGGCTATGTCGCGAAGATGTGGAAGGACGTGCCCCGTCACGCCCCCTACACTGACCCGGTCGACACCGCGGTGGCCGACATGGTTGCCGAGATCGAGGCGAACGACAAGATTTCCGTTCACCTGAACTCGACCATCACCAAGACCTCCGGCGCACCGGGCCGGTTCTCTGCCGACATCAGCACCGAAAGCGGCTCGACCGAGACCATCAACTTCGGCGCCATCGTGCAGGCCTCCGGCGCCACGCCCTACGACGCCAGCCAGTTGCCGGAACTCGGTTACGGCAAGAGCAAGGACGTCATCGACCGCGTGGAACTGGAACAGTTGGCCATCGCTGCCAACGGCGGTCCGATCAAGCGCCCGTCCGACGGCAAGGAAGTGAAGAAGGTCACCTTCATCCAGTGCGCCGGCCAGCGCAGCGACAAGGAAGGCCACCTGAACTACTGCTCCGGTGACTGCTGCCTGACCTCCATCAAGCAGGCCATGTACTTCAAGGACCAGAACCCGGATATCGAAACCGAGGTCCTGTTCGACGACCTGCGTACCCCGGGAGCCCCGGGCGAAGACTTCTACCGCAGCGGCCAGGACAAAATGGTTACGTTCCGCAAGGGTATCGTCAACGAAGTGGTCGCCGGCAGCAACGGCCCGGTGGTCAAGTTCAAGGACAAGATCCTCGACGAGGACGTGGAACTGGCCGTGGACCTGGTGGTGCTGGATATCGGCATGGTGCCCAACTCCGGCGTCGACATCGACGAAGTGCCGCAGAACGAGCCCGGCGAGTGGGAAGTCAGTGTGGACTCCATCCTCAACCTGAACTATCGCCAGGGCAAGGACCTGCCGCACCTGAAGTACGGCTTCACGGATTCACACTTCATCTGCTTCCCCTACGAGACGCGCCGTACCGGCATCTACACCTGTGGCCCGGTGCGTCGTCCCATGGACACCCAGCAGGCGATCGATGACGCCACCGGCTCCGCGCTGAAGGCCATCCAGGCCATCGAAGGTGCCAAGGTCGGCCGCGCCGCACATCCACGCTCGGGTGACCTGTCGTACCCGATCTTCCGCAAGGAAGGCTGCACCCAATGCAAGCGCTGCACGGTGGAATGCCCGTTCGGCGCTATCGATGAAGACGAACAGCGCTTCCCGGTGTTCAACGAGTCGCGTTGCCGCCGTTGTGGTACCTGCATGGGCGCTTGCCCCGTCCGCGTCATCTCCTTCGAGAACTACTCGGTAGACTCCGTCGGCCAGCAGCTCAAGAACGTGGAAATCCCGGAAGAATGGGACGAGAAGCCACGCATCCTGGTGCTGGCCTGCGAGAACGACGCCTACCCGGCACTCGACATGGCCGCCCAGCAGGGCAACAGCTACAGCCAGTGGGCCCGTGTCATCCCGGTGCGCTGCCTCGGTTCGGTCAACACCATCTGGATCACGGATGCATTGAACTCCGGCTACGACGGCGTAGTCCTCATGGGTTGCAAGAAGGGCGACGACTACCAGTGCCACTTCGTCAAGGGTTCTGAAATGGCGGCCGTACGTATGAGCAAGGTTGACCAGACGCTGGAAACCCTGAACCTCGAGAAAGATCGTGTTGAAACCTACGAGGTCGCCATCACCGACATCGACCGCGCGCCCAAGCTGATCAACGACATGGCAGAGACCATCGACAGGATCGGCATGAGCCCCTTCAAGTTCTAGGAGCAGTCATGAGTAACTACAACCAGGAAATGATCGAAAAGTACCGCGGCAACTTCCTCAAGGAAGTGCAGGACAACGTGGAAGAAGGCGACTGGGTGAAGATGTGCATGCAGTGTGGCGTGTGCTCCGGTTCCTGCCCGCTGGGTCCGCACTGGGAACACCCGCCGCAGGAAATCTTCATGATGATCCGCGCCGGCAAGCGTGAGGAAGTTTTGCAATCCACCTCCATGTGGATGTGTACCTCCTGCTACAACTGCATCGCCCGTTGCCCACGCGGCCTGCCGATCACCCACATCATGCACGGTCTGGCGACCTACTCGAAGCGCCTTGGGCTGGTTCCGCAGAACCAGCCGACGGCCAAGTTCGCGCAGCTGTTCTGGGACAACCTGAGCAAAAAGGGCCGCGTCAACGAACTGAAACTGGGTCTGTCGCTGTACTTCATGAATGGCATCAGTGAAGGCATCAAGAAGTCCCTGAAGATGAAAGACATCGGACTGGGCATGTTCAAAGCCAAGCGCCTGACGCCAATGGAAATGATCGGCGGCCACAGCTGCAAAGACACAAAAGGCTTCCACGCCATGCTGAAGAAAGCGCAGGAACTTGAAGACGCGCGTATCGGCAAGAGCGGAAGCTGAGGAGAAACATCATGGCCAAGAAATCCTATTCATTTTACCCCGGCTGTTCTTCGCAGAAAGCCGCATCCTCGTCCAACTACCAGGTGTCGGTCGACACCATGTGCAAGGAACTGGACATCGAACTGAACGAGATCCCAGACTGGAACTGCTGTTCTGCCTCCATTGGCTATGCCGGCGGCGGCGAACTGCCGCGCCTGGCTCTGTCGGCACGCAACATGGCGCTGTCGGAAGAAGCCCATCCGGACCAGGACATCGTCGCCACCTGCGCCGCCTGCTGGCTCGCCACCCGCGAGACCCAGGAACGCCTCAACGACAACGCCGAACTGATGGCGGAAACCAACACCGCGCTGGCGGAAGCCGGCCTCAAGCTGAAGAACGACAAGAAGGTCCGCCACATGGTGGAAGTGCTGATCGAGGACATCGGCTACGAGGAACTGGGCAAGCACGTCAAGAAGCCGCTGGAAGGCATCAAGATCGCCGGTTACGTCGGCTGCCAGACCAACCGTCCGTTCGGCATCGCCGGTGAGTCCTTCGAAAACCCCAAATACCTCGATAAACTGATCGAGACCGTGGGTGCCGAAGCCTGTGACAACTACGAAAAGAAAGTGTCCTGCTGCGGCGGCGCGCTGGCCTTCTCCGAACCGGAGAAAAGCCAGGCGCTGATCAAGGACATTATCGAGTCCGCCTACGACAACGGCGCTGACATGATCGTGACCCCCTGCCCGGTATGCCAGATGAACACCGAGGTGTACCAGGACCACATCAACGCCAAGTACGGCACCAAGTTCAAGATGCCGGTGGTGTACTACAGCACGCTGATGAGCGTGGCCTATGGCAAGACCGCGAAGGAAGCGGCGCTGGACGGCCAGATCATCCGCGCAAAACAATTGGAAGATATTGCCGGCAAGTAGCGTCTAACTACTGACGGGCCTTCGGGTTTGTCAATCTCCTTGACGTAAGCCCCTCGAAAGAGGGGCTTTTTT
>CAYSRA010000093.1:0-10052 GCA_964433205.1 uncultured Thiohalobacter sp.
TCTTCTCCGATCCCGACTGCCCCTGGTGCCGCAAGCTCAACAAGGCCTTGCGGCAGGCGGAGGGCATCGAGGTGTGGGAGATCATGTTTCCCGTCCCCGCCCTGCATCCGGAGGCCCGCGACAAGGCGGCGCGCATTCTCTGTCACGCACGGCCGGCAGAGGCCCTCGCCCGGGTCGGGTCCATGGATGGACCCGGTAGTGCGACGCAGGACGCCAAAGCCGAGATGAACGGCAAGGCGCTGGAGGGCGAGCCGCCCTCCGCGGACTGCACCGAACGAACGCTGCAACTCGTCGATCAGGCCATGGCCTTCGGACGCGCCCACGGGGTCCAGGGCACGCCCACCCTGGTCGCCCCCGACGGGCGGGTGCGCAACGGCTACCTGCCCCTGGACCAGCTCAGGGCCTGGCTGGCGCAAGGCGCCAAAGCCGGGCAGGAGGCGGCCCGATGAACAAGGCGCTTCTCAGCTCCCTGGTTCTCGCCCTGCTCGCCGGCTGCGCCAGCAGCCCCAAATACGCCTGCGGCGTGCCCGAGGGTGTCGGTTGCAAGCCGGTCGGGGAGGTCTACGAGGCCTCGATCACCGGCACGCTGGTCAGAAACACGTTGGCCCGTGGCCGCGTCACACCGGACGACGAAGACGAAGATGGCGAATTCGAGACAACCGAGCGCCCACCACTCACCGAGCCGGCGAACACGCCTGTCGTCGCCACGGTACAGCCGGGCGATCCGCTGCTCACCCGCCCGCGGCACATCCGGGTGTGGATCAACCGCTGGGAAGACAAGGCGGGCGACCTCCACGACGAGACCTACCTCTACCTGCGGCTGGACAACGGCACCTGGCGGCTCGGGCGATGATCAGCCTCACCGACGTCAAACAGATCGTCACCCACGAGATCCGGCGCTGGTTCCAGGAGGAGCCGCCCGCCGCGGTCTACGCCGCGGGCGGCCTGCCGCCGTCGATTCGGCGCCTGCGGGCACTCACCGACAACCACCGGCTCGCCACCCTGCTCCCCTACGAGCGGTTCGACCCGGAAACCCACCTGTTCTTCAACGAGGACAGCGTGGGCTTCATGCTGGAGGCCACCCCGGCGGTGGGCCTCGGCGAGAATCAGCCCAAGGTGCTGAGCGGGCTGCTCACCCAGGGCCTGAAACCGGGCACCTCGGTGCAGATCCTGCTGTACGCCTCGCCGGACATCCTGCCCCTGCTGGAGCACTGGGCGGCGGCACGCCAGGGCGATTCCGGCGAAAGCGCGGTGTTCCGGTTTCTGGCGGGCAAACGCCTCAACTATCTGCGCCGCGGCAACTGGCGCTCCCTGCTGTCGGACCAGCCTATGCTGGTGCGGGACTTCCGGCTGTTCATCACGGTGGTCCGACCGCTGTCGAGAGGCGCGGGGTGCCGTACCGAGAACGACTGGCTGGCGCGCACCCGCGAGGCCATCCGGGGCATCCTCTCCTCGGCCGGCCTGCCGAACCGGCCCGTGGACGCCGATACGTTCATCAACCTGCTCGACACGATCCTGAACTCGGCACGGGACCGGCGCGCACCGCTGCACTGGGAGGACGACCGCCTGCTCAAGGAACAGGTGGTGGACGGCGACACCCTGCTGCTGGTCGGCCGCGACGGCCTGGGGCTGGGCCACGGCGATCACGTCGTCGAGGTGCGCCCCTACTCCGTGCGCCAGTATCCCCAGTCCTGGGCGGGCTGGGGGATGAGCGACCTCATCTGCGATCTCTTCAGCAACACCCTGCGCCTGCCCTGCCCGTTTCTCTACACCCTCACGGTGCACATGCCGGACCAGGTCTCGGCCGCCCACGGCGCGAAGATGAAGGCGGCCCGCGCGACCCAGATGGCGGACTCGGCCATGGGCCGCTTCCTGCCCGCCTGGCGGGAGCGCAAGCAGGACTGGGACTTCGTCACCCGCCTGGTGGAGGATGGACACAAGCTGCTGCAGGCCCATTCCCAGCTGGTGCTGTTCGCGCCCCAGGACGAGGGCGACTACGCCGAACAGCGGCTCAACGCCCTGTTCGAGTCGCGGGGCTGGACCCTGCAGAAAGACCGCTTCACCGCCCTGCACGCCTTCCTCTCCGGCCTGCCCCTGATGCCCGGCCCCGGTTTCGTGGAGGAAATGCGCATCCTGGGCCGGCTGCGCACCTTCCTCACCTGGTCCTGCATCAACACCGCGCCGGTGATCGCCGAGTGGAAAGGCACGGGCACGCCCCTGCTGATGCTGCTCGGCCGGCGCGGCCAGATCATGCACATCGATCCCTTCGACAACAAGAAGGGCAACTTCAACGTCGCCGTGGCAGCGGCCAGCGGCGCCGGCAAGAGCTTCTTCACCCAGGAGATGGTCACCAGCCTGCTCGGAACCGGCGGCCGGGTCTGAGTCATCGACTCGGGGCGCAGCTACGAGCGACTCTGCCACCAGGTGGGCGGTACCTACCTCGAGTTCTCGGAAGGCACGCGCATCAACCTCAACCCCTTCACCGGCATTCGTGATATCGCGGAAGAGACGCCCATGCTCAAGGCGGTGCTGGCGCAGATGGCCGCCCCGAAAGACGGCCTCAACAGCCTGCAAATGGCCTTTCTAGGCCATCAAGGCAGCCTGGGACGCGCACGGCAATCACGCCACCATCTCCCAAGTGGCCAACTGCCTGCTCGGGAATGAAGAGGAAAGCGCCCGGCGCGTCGGGCGCATGCTCTATCCCTACACCCGCGACGGCAGCTACGGCCGCTACTTCGAGGGGGCCTCCAACACCGACCAGGACAACCCCTTCGTGGTGCTGGAATTGGGCGAGCTGGACACCAAGCCGGATTTGCAGACCGTAGTGCTCCTGCTGCTGATGATGCGCATCACCGAGGCCATGTATCTGGGCGACCGCAACCAACGCAAGCTGTGCATCATCGACGAAGCGTGGCGGCTGATGGGACAGGGCAACGCCGGCCAGTTCATCGAGCAGGGCTACCGCACGGCACGCAAGTACGGCGGGGCGTTCATGACCATCACCCAGGGCATCGACGACTACTTCAAGTCCGGCACCTCCAAGGCCGCACTGGACAACGCCGACTGGGTATTTCTGCTCCGCCAGAAGCCGGAATCCATCAAGGCCGCCGAGAACAGCGACCGCATCATGATGGACGAGGCCCTGCGCCGCCTGCTGACCAGCGTGGATACCCAGCAGGGCAAGTACTCGGAGATCGCCGTCATGGGTCCCGGCGGCACCACCGTCGGCCGCCTGGTGGTGGACCCCTTCGCCGAAAAACTCTACTCCACCCGCGCCGAAGAGTACGCCGCCATCGAGGCGATGCAACGCCAGGGACTGAGCCTGGTTATCGAGCAGCGCCTCAAGGCACTGGAGGAAAGTGGCGAGCTGGCACGTATCGAAGAAGACGCCAAGGCCCGTTACAGAGCCTATGTGGAACGCCCGAAAGGCGTGCACCTGCCTCGTGCAAAGAAGAATCGGACCTACTATGTAGACCCTAGCCTCACTGTTCCCTACGACATCAGGGACCATGAAGGCAGTATCATTTACCCGGCCGGCACCACGGTGAATCCACTGGACTACATCACGCTATCGAAGCAACTCCTGTTCTTCGACGGTGACGACCCACTTCAAATTGAATGGGCGCGAACGATACTTGGAAAATATTCCGGTCAAATAATACCAATCCTCACTAATGGCCCGGCTCTCACGCTTATGAAGGATTGGGAGATTCGGTTATACTTCGACCAACACGGACGCCTTGCAGAAAGATTCGGCATTAAATCGGTACCAGCTCTCGTCTCACAAGATAAAAAGCAACTTAAAGTGGACGAAATTAGTATAATAATCTCTTCAAGATGACAGCATATTTACGGACTAATTTTTGTCAGCTCCATATCAGATCATCCCGCTACCGCCACATCTTGAACAATCATTACCTCTAGGGCCTCCTGTGCCATTGCACAAACTACATATTGATGATCTTTTAGTTCGCTCGCCGTCGATTACGTCTACTACTTCATCCGCCTTCTGAATCTCCCCAATATCAAAAGCGTCAAACGATAAACCATATGCAACTGATAACCGATCATATCCGTCATCTGACACCCCTTCTGCTAATAAGCGATCCGGTTTTGGCAGTTGTACCCTTGTTAACTTATAGGGCCTTCCAGCCTCTTCCATTGAGGTGATAATTTGCGAATAGAATTTCACTTTCGCACCGCCCCCGCACAAAAACATCGGAACCCCATCATCCCATCTTCTTGATTTCGGATACCTTCTTTTCTTTGTATAAGACAATTGGTCGATAATCTGTTGGTAAACCTGCTTCCGAAAGGGATAGTCTATTTTCCGCATGGCCTCGTTAGATAGACCTACTCGCACTGCAAATTCTAAATCCGGCGGAGGAATATCCTGCGCTTCTGGCTGCCATCCCCCGTCATACCGACTTTCTCTTAGACGATGCATCACTAGATACTGAACACCAAGCGGTTTGACCGACTTTGCAAAGATCGGATACCGATCTTCTCCATCACTCTCGTGAACGTTAAAGACTGTTACATCCACGGTGCCCGCCCCAACATCCACAAGCGCATGCAAGTCTGGGCGACGCAATGGTGAACGCACGTAGCCCGTAACCTGAGCAACAAATTCGGGAAAGAGCCCAATAGCATCGGGATGTATCATCCTTGAATTAGGATTATCATCTTCTTCACTAGACTCCCCATCCAGACCATATCGCCCCTCAATAACATATTGCATCAACTCGACTGTTATAGGACCACGAAGAACGCTTGCAAGCCACGCGGCCTGAACAACACTTCGATAGACATTTGTCAACCTTTCGTCATGATAACTATCAGTTGGCAGGCCAACATTGATATACCAATCGAGATATCGGTCTTCATATGTCTTTCTATGCTCGTTCAGGAGCCATGCTCGACAATATCGGAAAACAAGCGCTAAAAATGCGGCAATCTCAGCTTGACAGGACACACTGAAATCACCTTGCAATAGTCGCATCTTAAGATCAGACACGCGCCGGATAGCTCCACTATTCTCCCCCAAATAACATTCGCCATCCTGACCAACTGACAATACACCCGGAAGCAAATATTCACCATCCCCACTACAGGGAAACGAGAATGGTACGGCGTAGCTCACTCTGGTCTCACCAATGACAACCTTGGTAAAGGCCGTCCCAAAATCAAGCCCAATAATCAACTGTTGCCGAAGATCTCGGCTTGTTCGACCAGGATACTGCGTTTTATAGCCGGGTATATTTTCTACATTACGCTCATTTTGTGACCAGAGCCTTCCGAGCATTTTCTTCCATGACATGCGAAATCCTCATTACTCTACAGATATAACACCAAAACAGACCTCAAATGAAGAACTGCCAAGCCTTGTCTTCGTCTTGAGTTTTTCAACCTGAACATCGAACCTTTCTTTTACTTTGCGTATAAGACCTTCTCGGGCAGGTATCAATTTCACGTGACCTGTTGCCCTGAGTTCCTCTAACACTCGATAATGAGTTTTCAGCTGTCGTTCTTTATGCCGTTCTGCCGATTGAATCTGGAAAGACACACGATCCTTGTTCTCGTTATCTTTTTCCCGGCTTATTTGTTTAAAGTCATTTTCCAGCTCAACTGCACATATATCGATTGCTTCCCCCAATTCCGCCCTATCAATCTCATTGGAAACCGACAACCAGTCTACCCCAGCAATACGAGCGCTATTGATCAGATCCCACGATATATCTGAACTCAACACAGCATCATCACCCAGACGAATAGCACGTGCCCTAAGCTCTTCCTCTACTCGCAGGCCAGAAAAACACCATAAGCTAACGGCAAATGCATACCTACCCTTCGCCAGGCCACCTGCGTATCTATGCGGGAGATTAATTGCGACCAACGGATAGAATGCCTCGTCACGAACCCTAAGATCCTCACTGATAAATCTGATAAATGGGTGAAATTGACTGATTGGCTCAATACGCTGTGTCGAACGACGTACTTTGTTTATGAATTGACAACGGACTTCCTCCCCTGTTGCTAGTCGCGTCTGCCCATACAGTTTTTTTCTGCGTATAAAGTCATCAAGCGCTGCGGCAGTTTTAGAAGGAAGACGAATATCAAATATCAATTCATTAGACGTAACCTGAATAAAGTGATGTCCCTGGCAATATTTTTCCAAATAGTCTTTTACATAGACGACAAGGTCTTGCTCAGTGATACGTTTCTTGAATTCGTGAGCCGCCTGAACCTGTTCCAGAATATATCCGCCATGCGCAATCAGGTGTGACACCTGCCTTTCCAGCTCATCCTGATCCTGCCGAATCCTCTCAATAGCCAAAGCAGTCTGTTCAATTCGCTTGTTCTGCTGCTCTTCAGTCAGCTCCGTACTTAGAAGATCACTTGTCAGCGCCTCAATTTGTTCTCCTAGTATTGCCTCCATACCTCCCAACGCGCGTTTAAAGATCCCTAACCGTTCAAACAAACGTTCGTGAATACGATGATCGATTGTATTGGCATAGCAAAGGTTCCAAATACTGATCTTTTCTGACGTTTGACCAATACGATCAATACGACCAATTCGTTGCTCCACTTTCATGGGATTCCATGGAAGATCATAATTTATCAGCACACGGCAAAACTGCAGATCCACACCTTCACTAGCCACTTCCGACGACAACAGAACTCGGATAGACTCGTCGTCTCGAAATTCATCTATAATGTCCTGCTTGGCCCTCTGCAACCCCCCGACTAGAATCTGATTTTTTATGCCGTCTTCCTTCAGTCGTTCCGAGAGATAGGATAGGGTGCCCCGAAAATATGAGAAAACAACAACTTTCTCATTCGGATTCTTTTTCAGGTAGCCGATAAGTACTTTTCGAAACCTCTCGTACTTGCTATCACCATTACGTAATGCTTGTAGATCAACGGCAGGCAAAATACTTCTTGTGAGGTGCTCTATCAATGGCGATACACCATCGCTTTCATCAAGTTCGATACCGAAATCACCATAGATCTGCTCTGCATCGAACCCCTGCTTCAAGCCCCATGCTTTTGCCGCCGCATACATGCAACTTGACACCTGCCGCTGTGGACTAGCCAGCAAAAACCCTTCGCTTATATCTGCCCTAATCGCATATTGCGTGATTGCCTGTGTCACATTCTGATAAAATTCCCATTCCTGTTCATTAAGATCGATAAACTCGGTATAGGGATCTCTAACAACTTTCCATTCAGTGACTTCGATTTTTCTAGTACGGTTCACGGCATGACGAAGGAGGTTGATCCGTTCAATCCGGTTGGCCAGCCGGATCCGCTCGGACTTATCATTCATCACTTCAGGCGTGAATTCCGTTTCTATGAGATCTTGAAGCTGAAGACTGTTCACCAATAAGTGGTGTTCTTTGGCTTCCAGCAGAAGTTCCTTGATTTCATCTATCCCAGCCCGCATATCCAGTGCAAGCTCACGTGCTTTTTGTAAGGGTTCATTTGCAGCAAGCACCTGGGGAAAAACCTCTTTAACATCGAATGAATCAGGATCGACAAGATTCAACAGATGGAATAGATCTTCGTCTCTTAAATTTATTGGGGTTGCCGAAAGAAGAAGAACATTTTCGGACACGCCGCGCAACAGTTGCCCTAACTTTGCGCTCTGACTCTCTGGATTTCGCAGATAATGTGCTTCGTCAATAATCAGCAAGTCGATAACGGGATCGTTGTCCGCCTGCTCCTCCAGAAAACGGGCAAGAATTTTTCGTGGGTTATTGGACGTATCATCGTCATCCCACCACCTCCGAGGCGGACGAAGCCCTTGTAGGCTGCAGACGATTCCTTTTCCATCTTGTATTTCGTGTTTGTTGCGGCGAAGCTCAGAAAGCAGATCTCTTACATCCATTATGTCGGCCTCAACACCGAAACGCTCCCTAAGCTCATCCCGCCATTTTTCTCTAAGCATCGCAGGACATACGACAACCAAGCGGCGTGCATCATAGCGAGCACGCAGCTCGGTCCAGATCAGACCAGCTTCGATCGTTTTACCTAGACCTACCTCATCTGCAATTAGGAGCCCATTGGATGGAGATTCGAGAAAAGACAAAACTGGTTTGAACTGGTAGGCGTAAAACTCAGTATTGGTGGTATCCATGCTGTAGACCAGATTGGCCAAGCGTCCACTCAATTGGATATGCGACAGGTTCCGGCGAAGATCGGAAACCCGACCAAACCTTCCTTCCACGAGCAAAGTGTAAACATCGGAGCTATCGTCTGTGACAACATCTAACTCATACTCAGGTTGATAACTCTTCCCTTCTGGAAACGTCACTTGGTACATCACTGTGCCCGCACGTTCCCTATATTTGCCAGTCAACACGCCTAACCGCCCGGGATCGTTCCTGAGCCGTACCTGGGTGCCTGCTGATAGACTATTCTGCTCCGCCATCGTTGGTAATTTTCCCCTTCAATACCAATAAGATTACCCCCAAAAGAAGGGAAAACTCTACTTTATACCCGGGAAATGGACAGGCCTGAAGAACCCCTAGCGTTTCTTCCCCACGGATTTTCAATGACTTACACTCAGGTGAGCCTTTCATCCGTCAGAAATTCCATTGAAATGGATATAAGGTTTTTCCTTCCCCAAGCGCCCAGTTTTCCCAACGATGGCCGCTATGAAGCGCCCGTCGATCCATCACGCCCTGCCGGCTGCATACCTGATCGTGCTACTGCTGTGCCTGACATCCACCCAGGCACGGGCCGAAGATGCCAGCCACGGCACCCACCAATTGATGTGTGGCGCCATTCGCCATAGTGAACCCTCATTGGTTGTTGTTACCCGGTAGATCTAATCATCATCATCTTGATGATGTCAACAACCAGTATTGACGCACATGAGGCATCGGCACTATGATCGTGCTGATTTTAAGCACAACGTAAGGCCACAGGTTTGACAGGTGAGCAGATGGGGACAGCCCTACTGGATGACATCAGCCAAGCGCAGCAAGAGCGATTGTTCCACATCGACTTCAAGCTGCGGTTTCTGGGCGCCGTGAACCGTGCTGATCTGGTCACCCGTTTCGGTATCAAAGCGGCAGCCGCCACCCGGGATCTATCCCTCTATAAGGAACTGGCCCCCAAGAATCTGGAATACGACACCAAGGTCAAGGCCTATATCCAGTCGGATCGTTTCAAGCCCATTTTTGAGCATTCGCAAAACCAGGTATTGACGGCTCTTTGCCACGGTTTGGGTGACGACTATGTCGGCACACATCAGCCACTGATTACTGCCGAGACGCCCACTCAGCTCAACTACCCCCAGCTTGATATCCTGGCAAAAATCACTCAGGCCATTTATCAGAAAAAAGCCCTGCAGATTCACTACCGCTCACTATCCAGTGGCCTGACCACACGCGAAATTGTGCCCTTTGCCCTGGTCGATAACGGTCTGCGCTGGCATGTCCGCGCATTTGACCGAGTACACGGCCAGTTCAGAGACTTCGTTCTCAACCGCATTGCCGAGCCCAAACTTCTGAGTGAATCTGCAATACCCGACAACCAAACCAAAGAAGCGGACATTCAGTGGAACCGCATCGTCGAAATGCACCTGGGGCCGCATCCGCGCCTTCAACATCCCGAGACCATAGAATACGAATATGGCATGCAAAACGGCATGTTGAAGGTGAATGTGCGTGCCGCAGTGGCTGGCTATGTTCTTCGGCGGTGGAATGTAGACTGCTCCGAAGAGCACAGCCTTGAAGGTCCAGAGTATCATCTTTGGCTGAAGAACCGGCAGACACTTTATGGGGTAGAGAACCTGGAGATTGCGCCGGGCTATCAAGCGATGACGTAGGTGCGGAACCGATGCGGTTAATAAACAACAGTGGATCCGAACGAACTTTAGCAGTTTCCATAAACACAATGCGTAACACAGCAAATCGAGCCCTAGACGATAGGTCATTCATGCAAAAATATTCAGGTTAAACACGATCTGGGAGGAAACGATGAGTAAAGCCAATAACGGCGCCAACCTGGGCTTCGAGAGCAAGCTGTGGGAGATGGCCGAC
>CAYSRA010000094.1:0-9913 GCA_964433205.1 uncultured Thiohalobacter sp.
AAGCTTACACTGCGCATGGACCGGGTCTTTCTATAGCCCTGCTTGAGAAAGCGCGCGATATCTGTGGCACGCACCGGCCCCCAGACGACCTGCCAGCCCGTGCGCTGCCGCACTGTCCCTGCCTCGATGCCGGTCGCCGCAAGTTGAGGAAGAATCAGCCTGCGATGATCGACCCGCTGTTCGATACCACTGGTTTTGAGCACGGCGATGACATCGTGGTTTGTGAGATGTCCCCCGGCTGCCGCGCACCACACGTTGACCCCGCGACTGTTAGCAACCAGCAGCCAGACGTCCAGGCCCCTGAGTGCATGTTTCACCCGTTCGACGGTCAGGAGGTAGTTACCGGTCAACAACACAGGGGCATCACGACCGGGCCGGCCGATGCTGACCAGACCGGTGCGGCAGGGAACGGGCAACACCCGCACCAGTGTCAGTACAATATTGGTCAGCCAGTAAGCCAGCCGTTCCATCACAGACCCGCTTCCACCTTGCGCGCCGTGATTTGCACCAGTATCCCGGGGTAATGTGGTCGCCACGCCTCGATTTCGAAGCCGGCCTCCTTCAGGCGCCGGGGCAGATCTGCGACGGGCCGACTTACCGGCTGTTGCGCGAGCAGTGCTGTAAGCACCGCCAGGGGAAGACGAATCAGGCCATGCAGGATCCGCCCGACCCGTGTGGCTGGCCTGACCTCATCGACGATCAGCAGCAGGCCAGCGGCTCTCAGTAGACGGTGGATCTGCCGCAGTGTATAGCGCAGTTCCGCATCGCCAAGTTCCGATAGCAACAGGCCACAGGTGACTACGTCGTAGCACCCTGCCTGTTCTGCATCCAGTTCCGCAACACCCGTTTCCGCGAGCGTGACCTGGTCCTGCAGGCCACACTGCCTGACATGCTCCTCCGCAATCTCCAGCATCTGCGGATTGATATCGATACCCTTGACGCGTGCGCCGCGGCGTGCGGCACGAATCGTCAACAGACCGGTGCCACAGCCGAGGTCAAGTACACGCGCTCCGGGCTGGATCGGGGCCACCAGCTGATCATAAATCCGTTCCAGCCGCCCGAGAGACAGGAGGCGAATACCCAGCTCATAGCGTCTGGGCGCAGACTCTAACAGGCGCATCAGGACATACAGGCTCATAAACCTAACCTCCCCGCCTTACCTTTGGGCACGGAAACACCGCCGGCCGCGGAGTTACCGCTTCACCGGCACTTTTTTCTCCACCTCCACCAGTTCCATGGCGGAAAGTTCTACGTCGGCGCGCCGGTTGGGCGCCAGGCAATCGACCAGCGCGGCACCGTGCCGGCCTTCACAAGCCACTACCGGTCCCGCCTCGCCGACACCACGGGTCTCGATAAAACCGGGCACCACGCCCCGCGACACCAGGTAGTCACGTACGGCAGCCGCGCGCCGCTGTGACAACACGAGGTTGTACTGGTCATCACCGATCTCGTCGGTATGCCCGGTGATGCGGATTTTCTCTTCCTGAAGGTCAGCAGCGGTCAGGCTTCCGAGCATGGCATTGAGGCGGGCCTTGCCGTCATCGCTGAGCTCAGAGCTGTCGAAGCCGAACAGCGCTTCGGCTTCCAGCCGCACCGGTTTGAGTTCCTTGACCATCACCACCTCGACGGCAGCCAGTGCGGCAGCTTCCCGCGCCGCGACCACTTCGGGCTCACACTCGACCACGGCAACCTGTTCGGACCAGCGCTCGGTGTGCACACAGTCACCAAAGCCGGTACGAACGATGGAACTGGAACTGTCGCTGACATAACCCTCGCCAGCGTAAACAAAACCACTGGCAAGACCAAGACCGGCCGCCAGCAGAACAGACGTTGTGTGTTTCATATCGTTTTCCTCAGACACTGCCTTTGTTGTTATCCCCCGCATCGATACGCCAACGGTCAGTTCCGGTGGTGTACAGACTTGACGGGGTTCGGGCCGGTCGAAAACCTTTCACCGCACCGGGGCACAGGAATTCGCCAACCACGTGCCATTTTCCAGCAGACACAGCGCTGGCGCAATGGCCGGAACGACAGTTTCAGCCGGCAAACCGGCCGCAGTTGCTCAGACTGAGGAGGGGGGGATTGGTGGAGAACACAAAGGGAGCGGCTTTTTCCAGCGCACTGAGTCCCAGCAACATACGGGTATTACGGGGGAAAACCGCGGCGTCGACATCGTACAGCACGCAGTCGTCGCCCAGCACCAGCTGTTTAATCCGGTACAGCGGCAGTTGATGTTCGCTGCCATCGGCCATCACGCCGGTCAATTCGCCAACATAGACAGCGTTTTCGGCTTCGACCAGCTGCTCCAGGGTATGCTCGTTGATCGTGGTGTAGCCCGCGCCGGTGTCTACCATGAACTCGACCTCACCGCTGCCCAGCATGCTGGCCTGCACATAGTAGGTCGCAAGACGCTTCTGGTTCATGGGGATCGTCCGGTATGTTTCCGCCAGCGCCGCGCCGACCAGCAGCAAGCCGAGCAATCCGAAAATGCCTGTCGATCGTGCTGAAAACATGACTACCCCACTATAGTGACAAATTTCTGTCGTCACCAAATCAGGGGCAAGTTTGATACCAGTTTGATGATCCGGCGCCATTACCCGGGTGAGATCATCATTTTCCGCACGGAGAAGTTTCCGCCCCACCGCCGCGAGAAATAATTTTTACTACATTTTCAACTCGTTACATGTCGCTCCCGACAGATCCCGGCTCGCTTTCCGGAAAGCCCCACAAAAGCCCGGGACACGGGCGGCGGGACAGATTACACCCACTGACCACTTTCCCGGCGCCCAAAGACGCTCCTCCGACGCTGGCAAGCAAATTGCAGTTCAACCGGATACGCAAAGGACCAGCAGCAGATCACTGACAGGAAACAACGAGAACCCATCATGCGAATCGAAAAAATTTCAGTCAAAACACTGACTATCGGCGTCCTGTTACTCATCGGGACAATCAATATCGGGACCTCGTTCGTGGCAGAGAACGAATACCAGGACACGGCGGTCAACGTACAGGTCGAGACAACAACGCGCATCCTCGACGTTGCCAGCAAAGCCGCCTTGTCACAAATGGAAACCAATGCCGACCAGCTGGCCAATGCCGCTGTCAGGGCCTTTTCACGCCAACCAGGCCTTGCCAGTTACCTCGCCGAAGCGCCGGCCGGCACGGCAAATCCGGTGCTGGCGAAGCTCCTGCATGCCCCGCTGGAGACTGACCTGCCCCGGCTTCACCCGGTGTCGGTGCACCTGTACAACAGTCGCAAGCAGCTTCTCATGTCCGCCGGTGAAGATAACGGTGCCGGCTCCCCCCTACTGGAACAGGACGATCCGGCACAATCTGCGCAGGGATACTGGCTGGCCGGCGACCTGCCGCGTTATTCGGTCATACGACAGGTCGGCAAGAACGCCGGACAGGGTTACCTGGAACTGCGCTTTGACCCGGTCTATGCACTGCAGTCCGTTGCCACCCTGGCAGGCATGCCGCTGCGCGTGAAAGCCATAAACGGGGACAACCTTTACGAGAGCGCAGAATGGACAGCACCGACCGAAACCATGCCCGAGGTCGACTACCTGGTAAAACCTGTCGATGGCCCTCCGCTGGCACAACTGGCCGCACTCGACGACATGTCGGCGCTCTACCAGGCCTCGCATGAAAAACGTAACACCACGACCGGCCTGTTTGCCGCGCTGGTGGGCGTGGCGCTGCTTATCGCCATCCTGCTCCTCGACCGCTTCCTGTTCCGTCCACTCGGCACCATGATCGACGACATGAACCGCGTCGCAAACGGCGACACCAGCATCCAGGTCGATGGCCGCGGGGTAAAGGAGTTTCACCGTCTGGCCAATGCCTTCAATGCCATGAACCGGAAGGTGGAGAGCATAATCGAACGCGAACGCCAGGCCGCGGAAGATGTAAGAGGCAAGGTCGAGTTGATCCAGGAGGTTGTCGCGATGGCCGCCGAGGGCGACCTGACCGGCCAGATCATGGTGTACCGCGACCAGGACATCATTTCCGAACTGGCCGCCGGCATCCAGCAAATGCTCGACAGCCTCAATTCGCTGGTCGCGCGCATCCAGCAGTCCGGCGTTCAGGTCACTTCCTCCGCAACCGAAATTGCAGCCACCGCCAAGCAACAGGAGGCCACGGTAACCGAGCAGGCGGCGACCACCAACGAAATCAAGGCGACCGTCACGGAGATCACCGCGACGTCGAAAGAGCTGGTCAACACCATGAACGAGGTCACCGAGGTGGCGTGGAAGACATCGGAAAACGCCAATGCCGGACGTTCATCACTGCAACGCATGGAATCCACCATGCATCAAATGATGGACGCCACGGAATCGATCGGCTCCAAGCTGGCGGTACTCAGTGAAAAAGCCGGCAATATCAATACGGTGGTCACCACCATCAACCGGGTAGCGGACCAGACCAACCTGTTGTCGCTGAATGCCGCCATCGAAGCAGAAAAAGCCGGTGAATACGGCGTAGGATTTGCCGTGGTCGCCACCGAGATCCGCCGCCTCGCCGACCAGACCGCGGTTGCCACCTGGGACATCGAGCAGATGGTCAAGGAGATGCAGTCCGCGGTATCCGCCGGCGTAATGGGCATGGAGAAATTCTCGGAAGAGGTCCGCCGCGGCGTCGGCGATGTCCGTCAGGTTGGCTCGCAGCTGGCCAGCATCATAGAACAGGTCGAGACACTGATACCGCGCTTCGAGGAAGTCAACGAAGGCATGATCTCGCAGTCCCAGGGCGGCAACCAGATCCGCGACGCCATCGTTCAGCTCAGTGAGTCGGCTCAGCAGACTGCCGACTCGCTGCGTCAGTCGAACGGCGCCATCATGCAACTCAACGAGGCCGCCCAGCGACTCCAGGAAGGCGCGTCCCATTTCCGGGTGAGTTCCTGAGGCCACGCCGATGCTGATGCTGTTATTCCAGCTGGGTAACAGTCGCTACGCGGTGCCAGCCCGCGAGGTGGTGGAAGTTGCCTCGATGGTAGAACTGGAACCGTTGCCGAGAACACCGGACTACGTCGCGGGACTGTTTAACTACCGCGGCCGCCATGTACCGGTGCTGGACCTGTGCAGGATGCTCAACGGCCACCCGTGCGCCAACCGCCTCACCACACGCATGATCCTGGTCGACTTCCCGCTTGCCACGGACGGAACGCGCATGCTTGGGCTGCTGGCAGAGCGCGTGACCGAAACCCTTCAGCTCGACGATCTGGCGTTCACCGACACCGGAATCAGCGTCGCCGACGCCCCCTTTATCGGACAGGCCGCGCACACCGAACACGGCCTGGTACAAAAACTCTCCGTCGCCGAACTGGTACCCGCCGACGTGCAATCGCAACTATACCCCTCCGAGGCCGGCTGACATGCCGCTGGACGATATCGAACAGCTACTGCAAGAACGGATGGGGCTGCACAGCTCCACCGTCGGTTCGGGCACCATACTGCACGCTGTGGAGCAGCGCATGCGCGACTGCGGCATCACTGCAATCACCGATTACCGGCAGATACTGTTACATTCCGACACCGAACTGGATGCACTGATTGATACTGTCATTATTCCGGAAACCTGGTTCTTCCGGGACATTAATCCATTCAACATGCTGACCGAGTGGTTGCGCAATGAATGGCTGCCGCAGCAATCAGGGCACACCCTGCGCATACTCAGCGTACCTTGTTCGAGTGGTGAAGAAGCCTATACGCTGGCCATGTGCCTGGCGGACGCCGGCATCTCGCCCCGTAACGCGCACATCGATGCCATCGATATCAGCCACGCCAACATCGAGAAAGCCCATGAGGGCGAATACGGCAGAAATTCGTTTCGCGGTAACCGGCTCGAGTACCGCGACAGACATTTTCAACGCTGCGGTGGCCGGTATCGCATAAACGACAGTATCCGGGAGTACGTTGACTTCCGGCAGGCCAACCTGCTGGACAACCGTTTCGTTGTTGATCGAGAGCCCTACCATGTGATTTTCTGCCGCAACCTGCTGATCTATTTCAACCGCGCGACGCAGGACACCGCCATCGACCGCCTGCAGGGGTTACTGACCAGCGATGGACTGCTGTTTCTCGGCCATTCAGAGACCGGTCTGCTGCTGGGCCGTAACTTCACCGCGCTGCCTGGCCAGCGTTGCTTCGGCTTTCGCAGCGGAAAGACGCCCGGAAATGTTTACACGAGCGACGAGCAGCCAGGCGGGAACACACCCAAACGCCGCCACACCCGCAGGCACAACAATCAATCCACTGACCAGCCAACGCTGCGGCCGTTTTCCGACGTCGTTGAAGTGACCGGCGATGTGCCGGCCGGGGATGGCAATGAACGCCACGACGAGCGACTGAAACAGGCCTTTCGGCTTGCCGACGAGGGACACCTCGGTGAAGCCGCGGAACACTGTGAAAGCCTGCTGGCTGAACAAACCGAGCAGGCCGGCGCCTATTTTCTGCTCGGGCTGATTCGCGAATCCGCGGGCAACCTGTACGAGGCGGAACAGTTATTGCGCAAGGCCGTCTATCTTGATCCGCTCCACCACGAAGCGCTGATTCACCTCGGCATGGTCTGCGAACAGCGCGGCGACCCCGCCAACGCAAGCCGTTTCCGTGAGCGCGCCGCGCGCGCTGAATCACGCGTGCTGACAGGAGCCACGGAATGAGTTCACAGGACAATACTGGCGGGCAGCAACTGGACGACTGCTGGAATCGCATCGGCGTGTGGAGCAAGCAACAGGCAAATTGCCCGCAGCTCGAACAGGTCATGCACTGCCGAAACTGTGAACGCTATTCGGCTGCTGGTCGCCAGGCGCTGGATCGTCCTGCTTCGGACGACTATCGCCGCGAGTGGACAGAACGCTTTGCCGAACCGCGCGCGGAAGAACACCAGGACGCGCAGTCGGTCCTGCTGTTTCGCCTGGGTGACGAGTGGATGGCGTTGCAGAGTGCCTGTATCGACGAAATCACCCCGCTACGCTCCATACACAGCTTGCCGCGCACCGAAGGCACGCTGGTCAAGGGACTGGTCAACATCCGCGGCGAACTGAAACTGTGCGTCTCCCTGGGCGTATTGCTGCAGCTGGAAAAAGCCCGTGAGGACTACGTCAGCGACCGGGAAATTCATGAGCGCATGATATCCGTCACCTGGAACGACCAGAGCTTTGTATTCCCCGCCAGCGAAGTACACGGTATCCACCGCTATACCGAACGCGAACTGGAAGCATCACCGGCGACGGTATCCAAATCGAAATCCAGTTTCACTGCCGGTATCGTGAAGTGGCAGGACAGGCACGTCGGCGTGCTGGACACCGAATTACTGTTTTACGCTTTGTCGAAAGGTATGAAATGAGCGAAGATCTCGGCAACTTCTCCATGCTCGAGCTGTTCCGCCTGGAGGTTGATAACCAGGCGGCCATCCTCAACGACGGCCTGTTGTCACTGGAGCAGCAGAGCGACCCGGCCAGGCATCTGGAGGCTTTGATGCGCGCTTCCCACTCCGTCAAGGGTGCTGCACGCATGGTGGATATCGATGCCGGCGTCAAACTCGCCCACGCGATGGAGGACTGCTTCGTCGCGGCACAGAAAGGCGAACTGGAACTGCAGCCGAACCAGATTGACCTGTTACTCGAAGGCGTCGACCTGCTGATCGCGGTATCCCGGGAAGAAGCTGAGCCGGAACAACTGGAACGCATCACTCATGGCATTGCACACATCGACGAACTCGAAGCCGTCGCAGACAACTCCGCCGCAGCACCGGAACCGGAAGCCGCAAACGGCGAGCCGCCCTCCGGCGACGGCAACAAAATACCCTCTCCGGCTGCCACACCAGCCGCTTCGGAGGCGGTTGAACCGCCCCCTCCGGAGCCCGCTGCGAAAAACAGCACTGCGGCGTCCGGCGATGAAACGGTACGTGTCTCTGCGGAGAGTCTGAACCGCCTGGTCGGACTGGCGGGTGAAGTCCAGGTGGAGTCGCGCTGGTTACATCCGTTTTCTGACGCCCTGCAACAGGTCAAGCACCGCCAGGCGGAACTTATTACACTGCTCGACCACCTTAACGAGAGTCTGCTCTCCGGCAGCGGGGACGAATACAGCAGAACCCTGGCCAGCGAAATTCACACCAAGGCAAACCGCTGCCGGCACCTGCTTTCCGACCGCCTGATGGAACTGGACGAATTCGACCGCCGCCTGCACGGTCTCGGCAACCGCCTGCACAGCGAGGTCATCGCCAGCCGCATGCGGCCTTTCTCGGATGCCACCCGCGGTTACCCGCGCCTGGTGCGCGACGTCGCCCGTCAGCTCGACAAGAAGGTGGAACTGAAAATTGAGGGTCTCAATACCCAGGTCGACCGCGACATCCTCGAGCGCATCGACGCGCCGCTAAATCACCTGATCCGCAACGCGCTCGACCATGGCATCGAAACCCCTGAAGAGCGTCGCGCGGCCGGCAAGCCGGAGCAGGCAACCCTGACGCTGGTCGCTGCACACAATGCCGGCATGCTGTCTATCCACGTGCAGGACGACGGCCGTGGCATCGATATAGAATCCTTGAGAAAGAAAATTGTCAGCCGCGGTATGGTGACAGAGCCCATGGCCGCGGCGCTGTCCGAAGCCGAACTTCTGGAATTCCTGTTCCTTCCCGGCTTCTCCACGCGGGAAGAAGTCACAGAGATATCCGGTCGTGGCGTTGGACTGGACGTGGTTCACAGCACCGTACAGCAGATGCGCGGTGTGGTTCGCGCCACCACCGAAGCCGGCAAGGGAACAGGTTTCCACTTGCAGCTGCCTATCACCTTATCGATCGTGCGCGTGCTGCTGGTGGAAATCTGTAACGAACCCTACGGCATTCCGCTCGCACGTATCGACCGTACCCTTAAACTCGATACCAGCCGGATAGAATCGCTGGAAAACCGGCAATACTTTACCATCGACAACCAGCACGTCGGCGTCGTATTCGCCAGCCAGGTGCTCGACTGCAACAGCACACCGAACGCCACCGATGAACTTTCCGTCGTGGTACTGGGCGAGCGCCTGAACCGGTCAGGACTTGTCGTCGATCGTTTTCTCGGCGAACGCAGCCTGGTGGTTCACACACTCGACCCGCGACTGGGCAAGGTACAGGACATCAGCGCCGCGAGTGTGCTTGAAAACGGCGAACCCTGTCTGATCATCGATGTCGACGACATGCTGCGTTCCATTGATATCCTCATCGCCGGCGGCCGGCTCGACCGCATCAAGGACAGCGAGTCCAGTTCCACGCACGTCGGTAAACGCATACTGGTGGTCGACGACTCAATCACCGTGCGCGAGGTCGAGCGCAATATGCTTGCGACCCGCGGCTACCAGGTCGACGTCGCTGTTGACGGCATGGACGGCTGGAACGCCGTGCGCATGAATGACTATGACCTGGTAATCAGCGACATCGACATGCCGCGCATGAACGGATTCGAATTTGTCCGGCTGATAAAACAGGACGATCGACTGTATGGCACGCCGGTGATGATCGTATCGTACAAGGATCGCGAAGAGGATCGGCAGCGCGGGCTCGAGGCCGGCGCGGACTACTATCTGACCAAGGGTAGTTTTCACGACGAGACATTGATCGACGCCGTGGTGGACCTTATTGGTACGGCGGAGTAAACGAAACATATGATCAGAATTGCAATTGTCAACGACTCCATGCTCGCCGTAGAGAGCCTGCGGCGTGTCGTCAGCGGCGTACCAAACTTCCAGTTACTGTGGATCGCCCGCGACGGTGAAGATGCCGTCGCACGCTGCGACCAGCATTGCCCTGACATCATACTCATGGATCTGATCATGCCGAAGATGGACGGCATCGAAGCCACCCGGATTATCAGTTCACGCCACGACTGCGCCATTCTCGTCGTCACGGCAACCATCGACGGCTACGCCGGCCG
>CAYSRA010000095.1:0-9834 GCA_964433205.1 uncultured Thiohalobacter sp.
CGGCCTGATGAAGGGCACCGCCGAACAGCTCCAGTACATCATGCGCGACGAGGTCATGCACTGCAGCTTTGGCATACGGACCGTAAAACAGATCATTGTCGAAAATCACGTTATGCCGGACCCGAACGCGATCCGTGACATGTGGAACGAATCCGAAGCCGCCGAGGCCGGCTATGCACGTTACATTCTGAAAGACGCTATTCTGGGTTACAGTGCGGAGGATCATATCGAGCAGTTCCGCTTTATCGCCAACCGGAGAGCCCACCAGCTGGGTGTCGAAGAACCTTTCCCGGGCGCAAAGTGCACGCTGTCGTGGCTGGATGAACAGGCCAACCTGCGTAAAGAGAAAAACTTCTTTGAAACACGGGTGACCGAGTATCAGACCGGGGGTGCGTTAAGCTGGGATTAATGGTTGAGAGGTTCTGATCGAGATCAGGCGACGCTACCCATGCACACATGCACAGCACTTACGCGCGGGAAACCGCTTGAACCCTCCCGGCCCGTTAAAGAATTCGACGGGAAGTGTTGAAAAAGTCACCGGATTTTCCGGGATACCTTACAGTTCACCTTCCTGCCAATCAGCCACTTATATTAACCCTATAAATCTTAAACAGTTTTTTGATTGGCACCAGGATTGCTAGCAGAAGCGGTGGGGCAGGCCGCAATAATGAAAATCAACCTGATTAACGAACCGGGTCTGTGCTGGAATTACAAATACAACAAGGAGAATCAATCGGTGAAATCACGGACGCTGCTTGCCGGCACAACGTTGATGCTGGCGTCCTGGGGGGCTTCGGCCGCAGGCGTATTAACCTGCGACCCGGACTGTTACTTCTACTATGACCCTGTCAACCCCGTCGAGACAACCACGGCGGTCTATGACCTCGCCGGAACCGCTACTGTCTACGACAATAACGGTAACAGCGATGTCTTCCCGCTATTTTCAGCAACCGGGACGCTGACCTACAGTACCTGGTACGACACGGATACTGGCGAAGGCGGGGAAGATGTGCTGATTGAAGTCGATGCCCTGACCTGGGGAGGAAGTGTGTTTGTGGAGTCCTACCTGTTCGCGACCGGCTCGACCGGTCTGGTGACCGACTACGTGTACGAAGAGTTTGACCCGTACGGGGCTACCTATACGACGCTGGTTGACCCGGCTACGCCCAGTGCGTGGAACTACCTCATCAACCCCTTCGATCCGGTGTCAGCGTACACGCTGGACAACAACTTCGATGGTATACCCGGCGTACGTGCGTTTGTCTTCGGAGAAATGGAAGTCACCATAGACTACCAGCTCTCGCAGGTACCGCTGCCTGCGGCGCTATGGTTGTTTGGCTCCGGCATTGTTTTGTTGACCGGGTTTGGCCGACGACGCCGGGGTTGACGCGACCTGCACATCCTCGACCACACGAACCCGGTGCGTCTTGTCTTTTATACAGTTCATGGCCCCGTCACCTTCGGGCTGACAGATCACCTGATGCGCCCGGGTCCAGCCTGTCTGTATGGAAAATCCCTGATCTACCTCGTCATCATAGCCTGACGCATCTTCATCGCCGTCAGCGATGTCCATATCCTCTACACCAAGCACTAGGTTCCGGTAAGCAATGGCGAACCCTCCCTTGTCCTGACGCACTTCGGACTTGACCTTGTACAGCACTGTCTGGTTGCCGCTCTCACGTTTCAACTCTTCACTGAAACAGACCAGCACACCGTTATCCAGTTCACATTGGGTAACCGCCGATGGCAGGTATTCCATCGGCTTGTCGTGCGCCGTCCAGCGCGCATTACCCAGTTTCTCGAGGCCTGAAAGCACAACAGCCGGTTTGGCGGCCGGTGCCGGGCGAACCACGGCGACTTTCTTCTTCTGCACCTCCCTGTCCTTTGCGGCGCTGGCTTTTCTGGCGACCTCGGCGCGTGCGGCTTTCGCGGCCGCCACACGTTGATCATTCTGTTTCGCTGCGGCGCGTTTCCGCTGTCGTTCAGCAGCCGCCTTTTCGGCGTTAGCCTTGCGGCGCGCCTGCATGCGTATTTCTTCTTCCACGTTGATAATCTTGCCGCCTGCCATACTAAAACCGTTTTCAGCTGCTTTGCGGTACCAGCTCATGGCTGTTTCATAGTCACGGGGCACGCCTTTTCCGGCGGCGTAAAGTTCGCCGAGGTAGTACTGGGCCAGCGCGCTGCGTTCACTGACACTACTGAGCAACTGGCGTGCACGATCATAGTCGGGAGCACCACCCTCGCCCTTGAGAAACAGGATGGCGAGTCGGGTTACGGCTTTTTCATGGGACTGGGCCGCCGCCTTCTCAAGCCACTGGCGGCCACTGGCGGCATCCTGTTTTACGCCCCGCCCTTTCAGGTACATCATACCGAGGTTGTACTGCGACGCCGCCTGGCCGGCTTCAGCTTTTGCCAGGGTCGCGGTGAATTTCTTTTTCTGGGACTGAATTCTCTTCAGTTTTGCAGCGGCCGAATCACTGCCATTACCTGCCGCGAGTTCCAGCCAGTGCAACGCAGCATCAAAATCCTGGGCAACACCGCGCCCGCTCAGATACATGATAGCGACTTCGTACTGGGCGTCAGGATCACCGCCCTCGGCGCTCTCCAATTGCTCCGCGAACAGCTGATCCCAGACTTCCGCGACCGCGTGGGGCGCCTGAGCGGCGAGAAAAAAGGCGAGAGCAAACAACAACCTGAAGCGAAAATACCCCGATTTGAGCGTCATTGTATTACCCTCAATTATCCTGGTTATGTTATCGGCACGGCAGGGCATCCCCTGAAACACTGATTTGCTACTAGAGTCCTGTAATATGGGGAATATTCCGTCAAACATGAAAATAATCCCCGGCAATTGCCGGGAGCGGGAGGCCGGCCTTCCCGACAGCACACAAAACCGGGTACTGTGTTACTCCTGATGATGACGCACGAAACGACAACCTATCGCATCAGTGAAATCGCCGAACTGCTCGGACTGTCGGCTGACACCTTGCGCTACTATGAAAAAACAGGGCTGCTGAAAAATATTGCCCGCACTGCAGGAGGCGCCCGCCTTTACACCAGCAAGGACGTTTCCCGGCTTCGCTTCATACGGCGTGCGCAGTCCATGAGCTTTTCCCTGGCCGAGATTGCCGAGCTACTGGAGATGCGTGAAGACCCGCAGCATGCCCGCGATGACATCCGTCAACTGACCCACGACAAGCTGATCGAGGTGGAAAACCAGTTGAAGGAACTGAATACACTGCGCAACGAACTCAGGTTGCTGGTCAACCTTTGTCGCGGCGATGCCGACGGTTGTCCCATTATAGACGGTATCGATGGCAAGCCCGCCAACTGATCCGGCATCGAACTTTAACGGCGAAAGCGGGAACCATTCCGCACAGAGGGGTTCTTACCCTTGGCAAATTCGCTCCCTGCCCTTAAGCTTGGGCTCCACCCAGCCGCTAGCCAGTCCATGTCCTTGAATAGAGTCCTGACAATTTGCTGCCTGTTGTTTGCCCTTGCAAGCAATGCTGCGTGGGCTGCCACGGATTACCACGTGGTGTCTGATGGCATCGCGGCAATCGATGCAAATGCGGGGCAACCTGTGCATCCGGACACGCCGAATGACGGCTGCAACGATCACTGCTGTCATGCCAGCGCACATTTTCTGGGCCTTCCCGGCGTGCCGTCGGTATGGCTTGTGTCACTTTCGTCGGATCTTTACCCCGTCTCCGACCAGCAACCGTTGTCCCACCCGCTCTCTCCCCTGTTCGAGCCCCCTATCGTCTGATTCTGTGAAAATAACGCGCTGCATGATCTGTGTCATGTAGCGGTGCTGTATATTTTTCAGGAAACAGACCAATGCAAAAACTGACTGTATGGGGCCGCCATCTGCTTGGCTGCCTGTTACTGGGTATCTCCGTAAGCGCCGGTGCGAGCGACATCTCGCCAGCACTGCAACAACTGATGCAGGATTTCATCGCCCGCCATCCGGCGGCGCAAACCGCGCGCGCTGATCTGCAACGCGCCGAGGCCGAAGCACGCGCGGCGGGACGCCCGCTTTACAACCCGGAAATCGAGATCGACTACGAGGACGCTACCGACATCACAAAAACCGTCGGCCTCGCCCAGACATTCGACTGGAACGGCAAACGCCGCGCCCGCGACAGCGTCGCGCAGGACAGCACCCGCGCAGCGAGGGCGACACTGGCGGCCACCCGCCAGGCGATGCTGGGCGAACTGCTGGGTGAACTGAGCCAGATGCTGACGACCGGCGACGCGGCACAGCTTGCGGCACAGCGCGTCACGCTGCTGGAAGAGTTCCTGCGCCTGGCCGAACAGCGCTTTGCCGCCGGCGACGTCAGCCGTACCGACGTCGATCTTGCCCGACTGGCGTTGTCGGAGGCACAGATGCAGGCGGCCGCCGCCAGCGCCGCGGCCACCGCAACCCGTGCGCGCCTGAGTGCGCTGGTTGATATGCCGGGCAACGGCTGGCCACAACTGCCCACCCTGCCGGCCTCACTGGCTGACTATGATGCAAACGCTCTGCTGCAACGGCACCCGGCGCTGCGCCAGCTTCGCGCCGCGGCCGCTGCGGCGCGTGCATCCGTCAATATCGCCCGGCGCGACCGCCGCCCGGACCCGACCGTTGCCGTGCGCGGCGGCAAGGAAGCCAGCGAAAGCCTGGTCGGTGTCACCGTTTCCATTCCCCTGTATATCCGCAACACCTTCCGCGCCGAACTGGACGCGGCCAGTGCCGGCGCCATCAGCGCCGAACAACGTTACCAGGCCAGCCTGCGGCGCGCCCGCAGCGCCATGCAGGCCGCAGCACAACGTTACCGGGTCACGCGCTCGGCACTGGGTTACTGGGAGAAAACCGGCCTGTCGAGCCTGCGCGGGCGCCTCGAAGCGCTGCAACGCCTGTGGAACAGTGGCGAAATCGACACCACCGACTACCTGGTGCAATTGCAGCAGACCCTCGACACGCGAATCTCCGCCGTCGAACTGCGGCGCGCGACCTGGGACGCCTGGCTTGCCTGGCTGCAGGCATCCGGCACCACCGAACAATGGCTGGGGCTGACCACAGCGCCTGCATCGAACTGATTACGGAGATAACAGACCATGCGTATTTCACACCTGTTCGTATTGTTGCTGGCACTCGCGTCCGGCAATACCCTGGCGGCGGCTGAACACGGCCACGCAGAAAACGAAGCCGGCCAGCAGGACAGCGGCGACCACGAAGAAGCCGGCGGTCACGAAGAAGAAGGTGTTGCCGAACTGACGCCCGCGCAGATCCGCACGGCGGGCATCGAGGTCATGACCGTCCGGCGTGAACCGATTGCGGATATCCTTGTCGCACCGGGCGAGGTCATGCTCAATGCCTATCGCACCAGCCGGGTGACCCCGCGGATCGAGGCACAGATCGTCAAGCGTCACGCCTACCTGGGCGACCACGTCAAAACCGGCGATCCACTGGTCACGTTGTCCAGCGTCGAACTCGCCGAGGCCCAGGGCCAGTTACTGGTGAGTGACCGCGAATGGAAGCGGGTACAGAAACTCGGCCGCAAGGTGGTGTCCGAGCGCCGTTATATCGAGGCCCAGGTGGCTCGCCAGCAGGCTTTCGCCAAAGTACTGGCCTACGGCATGACCGAACAACAGATCCGCACCCTGCTGCAGCCGGGGAATGCGTCCCGCGCCAACGGCGAACTGGAACTGCTGAGTCCCCAGGACGGTACCGTGATCGAGGACGATTTCGTGGTCGGCGAACTGGCCGAACCGGGGCGTGTACTGTTTACCATCACCGACGAATCGCGGCTTTGGGTCGACGCCCGTCTGAATGCCAATGAGGCCAACCTGGTACGGGTCGGCTCCCCCGCCCGCATCCGCGTCGGCGACCAGTGGCTGGACGGTAAGGTTATCCAGACACGCCATGCACTCGACGAAAGCACCCGCACCCTGTCGGTCCGCCTCGAAGTCGCCAATCCCGATGACCAGCTGCACCCCGGTCAGTTCGTGACGGTCGAAATCCACAGCATAAAAAGCAATCCGGGCATCGCCGTGCCGGTCGGCGCCGTGCTGCGCAGTCCGGATGGTGACTGGCAGGTCTTTATCGAAGAGGAACCCGGTCGCTATGAGCCGCGCGAGGTCGAAGTGCTGCGCACCGTGGGCAAGCGCCTGGTGGTCGATGGGCTGAAGGAAGGCGAGCGCATCGTCAGCAAGGGCGCGTTCTTTATCCAGTCCGAAATCGCCAAGAGCGGTTTCGAAGTCCACAACCACTAGGAGGCGGGTCATGCTGAATAAACTGATCGACCTTGGCGTTGAAAACCGCCTGCTGGTGGTACTGGCGCTGATCGCCACCGTTGTCGGCGGTGCCCTGATTCTGCCGAACCTTAACCTGGACGCGTTCCCCGACGTCACCAACGTGCAGGTACAGATCAATACCGAAGCGCGCGGGCTGGCGGCGGAAGAAGTCGAGCAGCTCATCACCTTCCCCATCGAGGCGGTCATGTATGCCCTGCCGGACGTGGAAGAAGTGCGCTCGATTTCCAAAACCGGCCTGTCGGTGATCACCGTGGTGTTCAAGGAGGGAACTGACATCTACTTTGCGCGGCAGCTGGTGTTCGAGCGCCTGCAAACCGCGCGCGAGCAGATACCGGACGGTATTGGCACACCCGGTATTGGTCCCAATACGTCGGGACTGGGCCAGGTCTACCAGTACATCCTGCGCGCCGACGATCCGGAAAAATATGACCCCATGGCATTGCGCAGTCTCAACGACTGGATCGTCAAGCTGCTGTTGATGCCAGTACCGGGTGTTACCGAGGTACTGTCATTCGGCGGCGAAGTCCGCCAGTACCAGGTCCAGCTCGACCCGCAGCGGTTGCTGGCCTACGGACTGAGCAGCGACGATATCGCCGAAGCCGTCGAGGCCAATAACCGTAACGCGGGTGGCTGGTACATGAACCGTGGCGAGGAACAGCTGGTGATCCGCGGGGTGGGCTGGGTACGCAGTGGCGAGGACGGGCTGCGGGACATCCGCAACATCCCGGTCAAGGATGTCGATGGTGTGGCAGTGCGCGTTGCCGATGTCGCACGTGTCGAGTTCGGCCCGGAAATCCGCCAGGGGGCGGTAAGCATTACCCGCCGCGACGAGAACGGCAACCCCGAACCTCTCGGCGAAGTCGTCGCCGGCGTCATTCTCAAGCGCCTTGGTGCCAATACCAAGGCCACCATCGACGGCATCGAGTCGCGCATGGCTGCGATCCAGACAGCATTACCCGACGGGGTTGCCCTGGAACCGTTCTACGACCAGGCCAGCCTCGTCGACCAGGCGGTCAACACCGTGTCGAAGGCGCTGCTGGAAGCCTTTGTGCTGATCGTCATTGTGTTGATGTTATTCCTGGTCAACCTGCGCGCCACCCTGCTGGTGCTGATTTCGGTACCTATCTCCATCGGACTGGCACTGATGGCTATGGCTCACTGGGGTGTGTCGGCAAACCTCATGTCGCTGGGCGGGCTGGCTATCGCCATTGGCATGATGGTGGACGGTTCGGTGGTCATGATGGAACACATCTTCAGTCACCTGACCCGACCCGATGCCGAACACTATGACTATGTCAAGAAGAAGGTCGCGCCGGGCGACGAGCACCCCTACGATGCCGCGCACGACAGTCACGGCATTGCGCTGCGCATCCAGGAATCGGCACGCGAGGTCGGACGTCCGGTATTCTTTGCAGTGATGATTATCATCATCGTATTCGCCCCGCTGTTCAGCCTGGAAGGTGTGGAGGGCAAGCTGTTCCAGCCGATGGCGATCTCTATCGTGCTGGCCATGCTGGCGTCACTGATGGTGGCACTGGTGGTGGTACCGGCGCTGGCAACCTACCTGTTCAAACGTGGCGTGAAGCACAAGGACAGTCCGGTCATGCGCCCGCTGGAAGCCTTCTACAAGCGGGTGCTGCCAAAGGCCCAGCGCAACCGCAAAAAAGTGGTTGGTGCCGCATTGCTACTGTTCGCCGGCTCACTGGTCATGGTGCCGTTTCTCGGCACCGAGTTTGTTCCCGAACTGGAGGAAGGCACACTCAATATCCGCGTAACGCTGGCACCATCGGCCAGTCTCGATACGGCACTCGGTGTTGCCTCAAAACTGGAGGCGCAGCTGCTGACGTTCCCGGAAGTACTGTACGCCACCAGCCGTGTCGGCCGCCCGGAAATCGGCGGCGATCCCGAACCGGTCTCCAACGTGGAGATTTTCGTCGGGCTCAAGCCGGTAGAAGAATGGACCAGTGCCCCCAACCGCCAGGCGTTGCAAAAGCTGATGGAGGCGAAGATGTCCGTACACCCGGGCCTGCTGTTCTCCTTCTCGCAACCGATCGCCACGCGTGTCGATGAACTGCTTTCGGGCGTGCGTGCGCAGCTTGCCATCAAGCTGTTCGGCCAGGATCTCGATGTGCTGGCACAGAAAGGCAGCGAAATCGAGGCGCTGGTCAAGCGTGTCGAGGGTACGCGCGGCGTTGCCATGGAACAGATCGGCGGTGAAGCACAACTGGCGATACGCCCGGACCGCGATGCGCTGGCGCGCTACGGTATTCCGGTCGCCCAGGTGATGGACCTGGTGTCGGACGCCATCGGCGGGCGAGCCGCCGGCCAGGTAATCAACGGCAACGAACGCTACGACATCTATGTTCGGCTCGCCCACGAGTACCGGGACAATGTGGAAGCCATTCGCGGCCTGATGCTGCAATCGCCGAGCGGTGCCTGGGTGCGGTTGAGCGATGTGGCACAGGTCCGCATCGAGTCCGGCCCGCCGCAGATCCGCCGCGACGATGTGCAACGGCGTGTGGTTATCCAGTCCAATGTTGAAGGCCGTGACATGGGCAGTCTGGTGGCAGAACTGCAACGACGCATCAACAGCGAAATTGACCTGCCGGCCGGCTACACCGTGGTGTTCGGTGGACAGTTCGAGAATCAGCAGCGCGCGCAGGCACGCCTGATGATCGTGGTACCACTGTCGCTGGGTCTGATCTTCCTTCTGCTGTACTTCGCCTTCGGTTCGGTCGGACAGGCATCGCTGATCATGCTCAATGTGCCACTGGCACTGATCGGCGGAATCGCCGCCCTGTTTATCTCCGGGCAGTACCTGTCGGTACCGGGATCGATCGGTTTCATCGCACTGTTCGGTGTGGCCGTACTCAACGGTGTGGTAATGGTCAATGCTATCAACCAGCGCGTTACGGACGGTGCAGATGCGGAACGTGCCGCCTACGAAGGTGCCCTGTCGAGACTCAGACCGGTACTGATGACGGCTTCCATCGCGGCGCTGGGACTCATCCCCATGCTGTTGTCGCACGGCGTCGGATCGGAGGTGCAGCGCCCGCTGGCGACCGTTGTGGTGGGCGGCCTGTTTTCTTCAACCGCGCTGACGCTGTTCGTGCTGCCGGTACTGTATGAAGTGTTCTCACGCGCGAAACTGGCGGAAAGAAAGTAACGGAAGGAAACGGTCAGCCGCCACCCCGGAACGGGGTGGCGGCTTTTTTTTGCGTGGAGACCCGGCTGACTTTTTGCCGCGGCCTCAATCCTTGCCGATGACGGCATTTTCCAGGATCAGGTCGTAGACATAACCGTAACCAAAATCCTTATCAAGGGCCAACGTGCCTTCGGCAACGATAACGTCACCGATAGCGGCCGTTCCGTCGGTGGTAACCGTCAGGTCGGCACCGGTACTGCTGTCCTGAATATGAATCCAGTTACGCCCCATTACGGCATGGGTAAACTTGACGACATTGCCACGCACACGGACCGGCTTGCCCGCCAGGGCATCCTCAGAGCCGCCATCGAGGAGGATGATGACACCGC
>CAYSRA010000096.1:0-3048 GCA_964433205.1 uncultured Thiohalobacter sp.
TGGAAGAAGGTCTGCGCTTCGCCATCCGCGAAGGTGGCCGTACCGTCGGCGCCGGTGTGGTCGCAAAGGTTATCGAGTAACTGACATTTTAATCGGGACGGATTGAATGCTGTCCCTGTTCTTTAGAGGTTGACATGGCAAATCAAAGAATTCGCATTCGGCTGAAGGCGTTCGATCATCGACTGATCGACCAGTCAGCGCGTGAGATCGTCGAAACGGCACGCCGTACCGGCGCCCAGGTGCGCGGACCCATTCCGCTACCGACAAAAAAGGAGCGGTTCACGATCCTGATTTCGCCGCACGTCAACAAGGATGCTCGCGATCAATACGAGATTCGTACCCACAAGCGTCTGATGGACATTGTGGATCCCACAGACAAAACCGTTGATGCACTCATGAAGCTGGACCTTGCGGCCGGCGTCGACGTGCAAATCAAACTGAACTGAGGGCGCGGGCGTCAAGCTTTGCCGAGGAAACGAAAATGGCAATCGGATTAATTGGTAGAAAGGCAGGTATGACCCGCATCTTCACCGAAGCGGGCGAATCCATCCCTGTTACGGTCATCGAGGTCGAACCGAACCGTGTCACCCAGGTCAAGGGGCAGGACACCGACGGTTACCGGGCCTATCAGGTTACCACGGGCACGCGCCGTGCATCGCGCGTGAACAAGGCAGCCGCGGGGCATTACGCGAAAGCGGGCACCGAGGCCGGTCGTGGGTTGTGGGAATTCCGTCTGGCAGACGGCGAGGGTGACGACATCGAGGTCGGCAAGCAGCTGGGCGTGGACCTGTTCGAGGCCGGTCAGAAAGTTGATGTTGCCGGGACCACCATTGGTAAGGGTTTTGCCGGTGGCGTCAAGCGTCACAACTTCGCCATGCAGGACGCTACCCACGGCAACTCGCTGTCGCACCGCGCGCCGGGTTCCATCGGTCAGTGTCAAACGCCGGGTCGCGTGTTCAAGGGCAAGCGAATGGCCGGCCACATGGGCAGTGTGCGTCGCACCCAGCAGAATCTGGAAATTATTCGCGTCGACGCAGAACGCAATCTGTTACTGGTCAAGGGCTCGCTGCCGGGCTCGCGCGGCGGTGACGTAGTCGTCACGCCTGCGGTCAAGGCGAGCTAGAGGGGTCGGACATGAATATCAATATGCATGGTGGTTCGAGCCTGGACGTTGCCGACGCGGTATTTGGACAGGATTTCAACGAGACGCTGGTACACCAGGTCGTGGTCGCCTACATGGCGGGCGCACGGTCCGGGACCCACGCCCAGAAGAATCGTTCCGCGGTTCGCGGCGGCGGCGCCAAGCCGTGGCGACAAAAGGGGACAGGACGCGCGCGTGCTGGTACAATCCGCAGCCCGCTATGGAGAGGCGGTGGTAAAACCTTCGCGGCGACGACGCGCGATTACTCGCAGAAAGTCAACAAGAAGGCCTATCGCTCGGCTATCCGTTCGATACTTTCCGAGCTGGTGCGGCAGGATCGCCTGGTTGTGGTCGAGAGCTTTGGTGTCGACAGTCCGAAGACGAAGGACTTGTTGGGCAAGCTGAAGGATATGGATCTTGATCGTGTGCTGATCGTTCATGACGATCCGGATGAAAATCTGTATCTGGCTGCACGCAACCTGCCGAAGGTCGATGTCGTCGATACGACGATTACCGATCCGGTCAGCCTGGTCGGTTTTGACAAGGTGCTGATGACCGTTGCTGCGCTGAAACAGTTTGAGGAGAGGCTCGCATGAACGACAAGGTAGAACATGCCCTGGGGTACGAGCGTTTGAGCAAGATCCTGGTGGGTCCGGTGGTCTCTGAAAAGAGCACCCGTGCCGCCGACCTGAACCGTCAGTATGTCTTCAAGGTGCTGCGCGATGCCAGCAAACCCGAAGTCCGCAAGGCGGTAGAGAAAATGTTTGACGTCAAGGTGAACAGTGTTCAGTTGTTGAACGTCAAGGGCAAGGTAAAGCGTTTCGGGCAGACGACAGGCCGCCGTTCCGACTGGAAGAAGGCTTACGTCACTCTGGCCGAAGGTTCAGACATCGATTTTGCGGGCGCAGAATAATGGCTATCGTCAAATCCAAACCGACATCACCCGGACGTCGCTTCGTCGTCAAGATTGTTGAGCGCGAATTGCACAAGGGTGATCCCTGGGCACCGCTGCTCGAAAAGAAAACCAGGACCGGCGGTCGTAACAACAAGGGCCGGATCACCACCCGCCATCGTGGCGGCGGTCATCGCCAGCGCTATCGTATTATCGATTTCAAGCGCAACAAGGACGGTGTACCGGGTCGCGTCGAGCGCCTGGAATATGATCCGAACCGCAGTGCGCACATCGCGCTGGTGCTGTACGCCGACGGCGAGCGTCGCTACATACTGGCGCCCAAGGGTGTCTACGCGGGTGCCGAGATCCACAACGGCATCGAGGCGCCGATCAAAGCGGGCAGTGCGCTACCGCTGCGTAACATCCCGTTGGGCACGGTGGTGCACAACGTCGAGATGAAGCCAGGCAAGGGTGGTCAGATTGCCCGTAGTGCCGGCGCCGGCGTACAGCTGGTTGCTCGCGAGGGCCAGCACGCCACGCTGCGACTGCGTTCCGGTGAAATGCGCAAGGTGCCGGTCGACTGCCGCGCAACGATTGGCGAAGTCGGTAACTCCGAGCACAACCTGCGCTCGCTGGGCAAGGCCGGCGCGACCCGTTGGCGCGGAATTCGTCCGACCGTTCGTGGTGTTGCCATGAACCCGGTCGATCACCCGCACGGTGGTGGTGAAGGCCGTACATCCGGTGGTCGTCACCCGGTGAGCCCCTGGGGCATGCCGACCAAGGGTTACAAGACCCGCAAAAACAAGCGCACGGACAACATGATTGTTCGACGTCGCAATCAGAAGTAACGACAGAGGTTAGATACAGTGCCGCGTTCCGTAAAAAAAGGACCCTTCATTGATCTTCATCTGATGAAGAAAGTCGATGAAGCAGTGAGCAGCAACAGCCGCAAGCCGATCAAGACCTGGTCGCGCCGTTCCATGGTGCTGCCCGATATGGTTGGCCTGACCATCGC
>CAYSRA010000096.1:3148-9818 GCA_964433205.1 uncultured Thiohalobacter sp.
AGACCTGGTCGCGCCGTTCCATGGTGCTGCCCGATATGGTTGGCCTGACCATCGCTGTACACAATGGCCGTCAGCATGTTCCGATCCTGATCAACGAGAACATGGTCGGTCACAAGTTGGGTGAGTTCGCTGTCACGCGTACCTTCCGGGGTCACGCCGCGGACAAGAAATCCAGATAAGGGTAGAGATTATGCAAACGTCTGCAAAATTGAATCATGCGCGCATCTCTGCGCAGAAAGCGCGCCTGGTCGCTGACCAGGTTCGCGGTCTGCCTGTCGAGAAGGCGCTTGAAGTGCTGACTTTCAGCAAGAAGAAAGCGGCTCACCTGGTTCGCAAGGTGCTCGAGTCGGCGATAGCCAACGCCGAGCACAATGAAGGCGCGGACGTGGATGAACTGAAGATTTCCGAGATTTGTGTGAATGAAGGTCCGACCTTCAAGCGCTGGAACGCACGTGCCAAGGGCCGCGCCAACCAGATTCTGAAACGCACGAGTCATATCCAGATTACTGTTGCAGAACAGTAGTCCCGAGTAGAGAAGAGAGTACGGCATGGGCCAGAAAGTACATCCAACGGGTATTCGCCTCGGCATCGTCAAGGACTGGACGTCGAAGTGGTACGCGGATTCGAAGAATTTTGCGGATTTCCTCAACCTCGACATCGAGGTGCGGGATTTCATCAAGCAGAAGCTGAAGCACGCATCCGTGAGCCGCATCCAGATCGAGCGCCCGGCGAACAATGCGATCATTACCGTTCACACCGCGCGTCCGGGTATCGTGATCGGCAAGAAGGGCGAGGACATAGAAAAGCTCCGCGCCCTGATATCGCAGAAGATGGGTATGCCGGTTCATGTGAATATTGAAGAGATTCGCAAGCCCGAGATCGAGGCCCAGCTGGTCGCCGAGAGCGTCGCGCAGCAGCTGGAGCGTCGCATTATGTTTCGTCGCGCTATGAAGCGCGCGGTCGGTAACGCCATGCGTCTGGGTGCCGAGGGCATCAAGATCATGGTCGCCGGTCGACTGAACGGCGCCGAGATTGCGCGAACTGAATGGTATCGCGAAGGTCGCGTGCCGCTGCACACCCTGCGTGCCGATATCGACTACGGCGTGACCCGCGCCAACACGACTTACGGCGTGATTGGTGTGAAGGTCTGGGTGTTCAAGGGCGAGATCCTTGATCGCGATGAGCAGAACGTTGAGCCCGAACCTGCCAAGAAAGCGGCCGGCGGCAAATAAGGGAGTCGCGAAAAAATGTTACAGCCCAAGAGAACAAAATTCCGCAAGCAGCAGAAGGGCCGCAACCGCGGTCTGGCGCTGAGCGGCAACAAGTGCAGCTTCGGTGAGTTCGCCCTGAAGGCGACTACGCGCGGACAGATTACCGCGCGCCAGATTGAAGCGGCGCGTCGTGCCATTACCCGCCACGTCAAGCGTGGTGGCAAGCTGTGGATCCGAGTGTTCCCGGATGTGCCGATCACCAAGAAGCCTATTGAGGTTCGCCAGGGCAAGGGTAAGGGTAACGTCGAATACTGGGTGGCCAAGGTCCAGCCCGGTCGTGTGCTCTACGAAATGGAAGGTGTGCCGGAAGAGCTGGCGCGGGAAGCATTCAAGCTTGCTGCTGCGAAACTGCCGGTGCGTACCACCTTTATTAACCGGACGGTGATGTGATGAACGCCAACGATCTTCGTGCGAAATCAGTTGATGAGCTGAAGCTTGAGCTGGACAGCCTGTTGCGGGAACAGTTCAACCTGCGTATGCAGAAGGGAACTGGTCAGCTGTCGCGGCCCGACCAGGTCAAGAAAGTGCGCCGTAATATTGCACGTATCAAGACAGTATTGAATGAAAAGGCCACAACGGGTGAAGCGGCATGAGTGAAGATAGCAAGACAATCCGTACGCTGACTGGCCTGGTCATCAGTGACAAGATGGACAAAAGTGCGGTCATCAAGGTTGAGCGCAAGGTGCGCCATCCGTTGTATGGCAAGTACATCCGTCGTTCCACCAAGCTGCACATTCATGATGAAAACAATG
This sequence comes from uncultured Thiohalobacter sp., assembly GCA_964433205.1. Taxonomy (GTDB): domain Bacteria; phylum Pseudomonadota; class Gammaproteobacteria; order DSM-19610; family DSM-19610; genus Thiogranum. The sequence goes on from CAYSRA010000096.1 coordinate 5,172, forward strand.
AATGCCGCGCGGGTGACACGGTATCTGTTAAACAATGCCGACCGTTGTCCAAGACCAAGTCCTGGACGCTGGTTGAAATCATCGACCGGCCTGCTGGCTGATCGAAAAACAAAGAATTGCTTGAACGGGGTTAAGTCATGATCCAGATGCAGACCAAATTGGATGTCGCTGACAACAGCGGCGCCCGTCGTCTCCAGTGCATCAAGGTGCTGGGCGGCTCGCACCGTCGTTATGCCGGTATTGGCGACATCATCAAGGTGAGCGTTAAAGAAGCGATCCCCCGTGGCAAGGTCAAGAAGGGTGAGGTCTACAATGCGGTTGTTGTGCGTACTGCCAAGGGCGTACGTCGTCCCGACGGTTCTCTGATCCGTTTCGATGGCAACGCTGCGGTGCTGCTGAATGCCAAGCTGGAGCCGATCGGTACCCGCATCTTTGGCCCGGTTACGCGCGAGCTGCGTAGTGAACGGTTTATGAAGATTGTTTCGCTTGCACCGGAAGTGCTGTAGGCGGGAGTCAGGATTATGCGCAAGATACGAAAAGGCGACGATGTCGTCGTGATGGTTGGTAAGGACAGCGGCAAGCGCGGCAACGTGCTGAAGGTGCTGCCCGAGGTTGACAAGTTGATCGTCGAGAACGTCAACATCGTGAAGAAGCACACCAAGCCCAATCCACAGGCGGGTGTTGCCGGGGGTATCGTCGAGAAGGAGATGCCAATCCATGTGTCCAACGTCATGTTGTACAACCCGCAGACAAAAAAGGGTGACCGAGTTGGTTTCCGTGAGCTGGAAGACGGTCGCAAGGTGCGTGTTTTCAAGTCTACCGACGAAGTCGTCGACGTATGAGAGTGAGTAGCTGAAGATGGCCAGGTTACAAAAACAGTATCACGATGAAGTTATCGGCAAGCTCCAGGAGCAGTTCGAATACAAAAACGTGATGGAAGTGCCGCGTATTACCAAGATTACCCTGAACATGGGTGTCGGTGAGGCGCTGGGTGATCGCAAGGTAATGGAGCACGCACTTTCCGATATGGAAAAGATCGCGGGCCAGAAGGCGATCGTGCGCAATGCGCGCAAGTCAGTTGCGGGCTTCAAGGTTCGCGAGGGCTGGCCAATCGGCTGCAAGGTCACGCTTCGCCGCGAGCGCATGTACGAATTTCTCGATCGCCTGATTTCGATTGCAATCCCGCGCGTTCGTGACTTTCGAGGCTTGAGTCCGAAATCGTTCGATGGTCGCGGCAACTACAACATGGGCGTCCATGAGCAGATCATTTTTCCGGAAGTCGATTACGACAAGATTGATGCGCTGCGGGGGATGGATATCAATATCACCACCACCGCAAAAACAGACGAGGAAGGTCGGGCGCTGCTGGCAGCATTCAACTTCCCGTTCAGGAACTGAGGAAACGGCACGATGGCCAAACAATCCATGATCCAGCGCGAAATCAAGCGCGCCAAGATGGTCAAGAAATACGCGGCAAAGCGGGCAGCGCTGAAGGCGATCATTGCCGATGCGAACAAGTCCGACGAAGAGCGTTACGACGCGCAGTTGAAGTTGCAGGCACTGCCGCGCAACGCCAGCCCCTGTCGCCAGCGCAACCGTTGCCGCATTACCGGCCGTCCGCACGGCTACTACCGTAAATTTGGTCTCTCGCGCAACAAGTTGCGCGAGCACGCCATGCAGGGCGATGTGCCCGGCCTGGTCAAGGCCAGCTGGTAACAGCGCAGAATTCAGACAGAGGTACGCAGATTATGATGACAGATCCTATCGCCGACATGCTGACCCGCATTCGCAACGGCCAGCGGGCGGGCAAGGTATCGGTGTCAATGCCTTCATCGAAGCTCAAGCAGTCGATTGCGCGAGTGCTCAAGGACGAGGGTTACATCGCTGATTTCAGTGTGCAGGACGAGGATGGTAAGCCGTCCCTGAATGTGTCACTCAAATACTACGAAGGCCAGCCGGTCATCGATACGCTGAAGCGTGTCAGTCGCCCGGGTCTGCGTATCTACAAGGCAACTGACGAACTGCCAAAGGTCATGGGCGGGCTGGGTGTTGCCATTGTGTCGACATCGAAAGGTGTAATGAGCGATCGTGCCGCGCGCGCAGCCGGAGAAGGCGGCGAAGTGTTGTGTTACGTATCCTGATGAGTAGATAACCATGTCCAGAGTTGCAAAAAATCCGATCCAGGTACCGAAGGGTGTTGAAGTCACCATTTCCGGCCAGGCTGTTACCGTCAAGGGCAGCAAGGGCTCGCTGCAGCGTGATATTCACAGCGCGGTGAAAATAGAGCAGAACGATAACGTTCTGACATTTGCGCCCAAAGACGGTTCCAAGTCGGCGATGGCGCTGGCAGGTACCACGCGTGCGCTGCTAAATAATATGGTGGTCGGCGTCACCGATGGGTTCGAGAAGAAGCTTCAGTTGGTCGGCGTTGGTTACCGTGCCCAGGCGCAGGGCCAGAAGCTGAACCTGACGCTGGGTTTCTCGCACCCGATCGATTATGAAGTGCCGGAAGGCGTGTCGGTCGAGACGCCGAGCCAGACCGAGGTCGTGGTCAAGGGCATGGACAAGCAGAAGGTTGGGCAGGTGGCTGCGGAAATTCGCGCTTATCGTCCTCCGGAGCCGTACAAGGGCAAGGGTGTGAAATACGCCGATGAAATTATCGTGCGTAAGGAAGCCAAGAAGAAATAGTTGAATGGGACCGGCGAGGCCGGACCCGGAATGTATTCGAAGGTATCAGCATGGATAAAAAAGCATCACGACAGCGGCGCGCTCGGAAAACCCGCGCCAAGATCCGCGAACTTGGCCGGCCGCGTCTGTGTATCCATCGTACCCCGCGCCATATTTACGCGCAGGTTATCGATAGTGGCGGTGACAAGGTACTGGTCAGCGCGTCGACCCTGGACAAGGAGTTGCGCAAGGACATCAAGGGCACGGGTAACACCGATGCGGCTGCCACGATTGGCAGGGCAGTGGCGGAACGCGCCAAGGCTGCTGGTATCAGTGCGGTCGCATTTGACCGTTCCGGTTTTAAATATCACGGCCGAGTGAAGGCGCTGGCGGATGCCGCGCGTGAAAGCGGTCTGGAATTCTAGGTTAAGGGTGCACTATGGCGAATGTCGATAACCAGGCGAACTCGGACGGTCTGCAGGAAAAGCTGATCGGAATCAACCGTGTTGCCAAAGTGGTAAAGGGTGGCCGTCAGTTTGGCTTTGCAGCGCTGACAGTGGTCGGTGACGGCGAAGGCCGGGTAGGCTTCGGTCGCGGCAAGGCGCGTGAGGTGCCGGTGGCGATTCAGAAGGCGATGGAAAACGCCCGCAAGAACATGAGGCAGGTCGCACTCAAGGACGGCACGCTGCAGTACCCGATCACCGCGACATTCGGCGCGGCCAAGGTGTACATGCAGCCGGCATCCGAAGGTACGGGTATTATCGCGGGCGGCGCCATGCGCGCCGTCTTCGAGGTCGTCGGTGTACGTGATGTTCTGGCAAAGTGTATCGGTACCAACAACCCGATCAATGTGGTTCGCGCAACCATGAAAGGCCTGTCCGACATGAGTTCGCCGGACATGGTCGCGGCAAAGCGCGGCAAAAAGGTCGAAGAGATCCTGGGGTAAGCAAGCCATGGCAGACAAGAAATTGAAGGTGACTCTGTTGAAGAGCACCAGTGGACGACTGAAGTCGCACAAGGCGTGCGTGGCCGGGCTCGGCCTGCGTCGCATTCGCCATTCGGTCGAAGTGATTGATACGCCGGAAAATCGCGGCATGATCAACAAGGTTTCGTACCTGTTGCAGGTAGAGGAAGTCTGATATGCGCCTGAATACACTGAAGCCTGCTGCAGGCAGCCGCCCCGATGGCAAACGCGTCGGTCGCGGTATCGGCAGTGGCCTGGGCAAGACCGCGGGCCGCGGACACAAGGGTCAGAAGTCCCGTTCCGGCGGCTTCCACAAGATCGGCTTCGAGGGCGGTCAGATGCCCCTGCAGCGTCGTTTGCCGAAAGTCGGCTTTACCTCGCGCAAGTCGCTGGTGACGGAAGAGGTTCGTTTGCACGAACTGGCACGTGTCGAAGATGGTGCTGTTGATCTCGGTTCCCTCAAGGCGGCCGGTGTGCTTCGCCAGGCCACCTTGTACGCAAAAATTATCGCCTCCGGTGAGATCAAAACCGCCGTGACCGTTAAGGGTCTGCGAGTGACCAAGGGTGCCCGGGCTGCCATCGAGGCAGCTGGCGGCAAGGTCGAGGACTAGTCCGGGTGGCAGGCGCCGGAGCAGCGGGTCTGACCGGGGGTCTCGGTGAACTCGGTAAACTGAAGGAGTTGCGTCGGCGCATCTTCTTTGTGCTGGGAGCGATCCTGGTGTTCCGTATCGGTTCGTTCATCCCGCTGCCGGGTATCGATCCGGTGGTGCTGGAGGTTCTTGCCGAGCAGCAGAAGGGGACCATCCTGGACATGTTCAACATGTTTTCGGGTGGTGCGCTGAAGCGGCTGTCGTTGTTTGCGCTGGGTATCATGCCGTATATATCGGCATCGATTATCATGCAGTTGCTGTCGTACACGGTGCCGACGCTCGAGCAGTTGAAGAAGGAAGGCGAGGCCGGTCGGCGCAAGATCACCCAGTACACGCGCTACGGCACCGTGGTGCTGGCCACCTTCC
>CAYSRA010000097.1:0-9790 GCA_964433205.1 uncultured Thiohalobacter sp.
TCTGTTGTCGGGCAAACGATTTTCGTAGACTGGCCACCCTTTCCTGTAATGTCTGATCTTATCTGGCTATGTGTGGAATTTGCGGAGAACTCCGTTTTGACGGCGAGACCCCCGATGCCGGGGTGGTCGCACGTATGTTGTCGCGTCTGCAACGGCGCGGCCCGGATCACGAGGGCCGTTACCTGGACGGGCCGGTCTCACTGGGGCACCGTCGCTTGTCGGTCATCGATCTGTCCGATGCGTCCAATCAGCCGTGGGTCGATGAGGCGCAGGGTCTTGCGCTGGTGTTCAACGGCGCGATCTACAACTACCGGGAGTTGCGCGCGGAACTGATCAGCGACGGCGTACAGTTCGTCAGTGACGGTGATACCGAGGTGGTGCTCCGGGCCTATGCCCACTGGGGTGAGGCATTCGTGTCCCGTTTGCACGGTATGTTTGCGCTGGCCATCTGGGACAGTCGGCGTCAGCAGTTACTCGCGGCGCGCGACCGCTTTGGCATCAAGCCGTTTTACTACAGCCACACCCGCAGCAACTTCCGCTTCGCGTCCAATACCCAGGCGCTGCTGGCTGCCGGTGATGTCGATACAGGCTTTGACAGTGTGGCCCTGCATCATCACTTTACGTTACACGCCGTGGTGCCCGCGCCGCGCACCCTGTTGCGCGGTATCCGCAAGTTGCCACCCGCGCACCTGATGGTGATCGATGCGCAGGGCAGGGAACGGCTGACCGCCTACTGGCAACTCGACGCGTCGCCACCGGCGAAGCCACTCAGCGAGCAGGAGTGGCTGGAGGCCACGCGAGACGCGCTGCTGGAGGCAGTACGCAGGCGCCGAGTGGTCGCCGATGTGCCGGTCGGGGTACTGTTGTCCGGCGGTCTGGACAGCAGCCTGCTGGTTGCGTTGCTGGCGCAGGAAGGGGGTAATGATCTGCTGACGTTCTCTGTCGGGTTCGAGGACCACCCGGACGAGCGCGGCAATGAATTCGAATTTTCTGACGCAGTTGCCGAACGCTACGGGACACAGCACCACAAGATCCACATACCCAATCACGAAGTCCTTGATCGACTGCCCGAGGCCATCGACCACATGGCCGAACCGATGGTCGGCCAGGATGCCGTAGCGTTCTACCTGTTGTCTGAACAGGTATCGAAGCACGTCAAGGTAGTGCAGAGCGGACAGGGGGCCGATGAGGTGTTCGCCGGCTATTTCTGGTATCCGCGCATGCACGCTGCGCACGGCTCGGACATCGAGCGTTTCCGGCCGTTTTATTTTGATCGCGATCACCAGGAATACCTGCAAATGGTCACGTCGAAGTACGCTGGTCCGGACTACACCGAGGCGCTGGTCGCGGAGCGCCTCAAGGCGGTCAACACGGATCAGTATCTCAACAAGGTGCTGCACTTCGACGTCACCACGCTGATCGTCGATGACCCGGTAAAGCGCGTCGACAATATGACAATGGCGTGGGGGCTGGAGGCGCGTGTTCCGTTCCTCGATCAACAACTGGTGGAACTGGTCGCGCGCATGCCGCCGGAACTGAAGCTTCGCGAAAATGGCAAATACCCGTTGAAGTGGATTGCACGGGGCCTGATACCGGATGCCGTGATCGATCGCCCCAAGGCCTATTTTCCGGTACCGGCGTTGAAGTACGTGAGCGGCCCGTTTCTTGAGTTCATGCGTGATATCCTGACATCGAAAGCCTGTCGGGAACGCGGTCTGTACCGTCAGAGTTATGTGCAGCTTCTGCTGAAAAACCCGCAGCAGCAGTTTACCCGCCTTCAGGGCAGTAAATTGTGGCACCTGGCGGCACTGGAACTCTGGTTACAGCGCAACGTCGACGGGCTGGCCGGACGCAGCGGCTGAAAACCACGTCAAAAAAGGCTTTTTAGCGGGGCGCCGGCTGCGTACAATTCCGGTATTCAGTTGAATGGTTAACGTATTGAGAGGTAGATAGCCATGGATGTAATGGAGCGTATACAGCAAGCCGTCGACAGTCATCCGATTGTCGTGTTTCTGAAGGGTACGCCCCAGTTGCCGAGCTGTGGTTACTCTGCCCGTACCGCGCAGGTACTGCAGGCCTGCGGCGTCGACTTTGCCCACGTCAATGTGCTGGCTGACCCGGAAATCTTCGAGAACCTGCCGCGTTTCGCCAACTGGCCGACCTTCCCGCAGGTCTATGTGAACGGCGAGTTGATTGGTGGTCACGATATCACGCTGGAAATGTTCCAGAAGGGCGAACTCAAACCCCTGCTGGAAGAGGCGGTCAGGAAAGCATCCTGAGTCTTTAGCGACGCACAAAAAAGGCGGGGTAATGTCCCCGCCTTTTTTGTGTCCGGTCGTTATTGCCGGGCCGTGCGCACTCAGGTAGCGACGAACAGCTTTGCGTTGATCAGGAAATGCACCCAGATGCTGGCGATATAGCCGAGCGCGATCGCCCAGCTCCACTTCAGGTGGGTATAGAACGTATAGATGCCGCGCGCCTGCCCCATGACGGCAACGCCGGCCGCCGACCCGATCGACAGTAACGAGCCACCCACGCCCGCGGTCAGCGTGACCAGCAGCCACTGACCCTGATCCATAGAGGGTTCCATCGCCAGTACCGCGAACATTACCGGGATATTATCGACGATGGCTGACAGGAAGCCGACCAGGATGTTTGCCTGGGTGGCGCCCAGGTCGCCATACATCAGCTGTGAACCGACGGCCAGGTAGCCGAGTGTACCCAGCCCGCCCACGCTCAGGATGATGCCGTAGAAGAACATCAGCGTATCCCATTCAGCGCGTTCCAGTGATTTGAATATATTAAAGCCGGCGTCCCGGTTCGGTGTGCCCTCGATTTCCAGTGTCTCACCGGACAGGGGTTCGGTGGGAGGGACCTGAGCGCGGCGTTTGAGATAGTATCCATAGAATTTCAGGAAGCCGAGTCCGGTCATCATGCCCAGCACCGGCGGCAGGTGCAGGAAGTTGTGTGCCGAAACCGCCATGCTGATGGTCAGGATGAACAGGCCGACGACAACCCATGCACCGTGTTTGAGTTCGACTTTCTCGTCCTGCGCCTGCGGCGCGGTGTGCGGTACCGTCAGGCTGAGGATAACGGCGGGCACCAGCCAGTTGACCACCGAAGGTACGAACAGTGAAAAGAACTGATGGAATTGCACAATGCCCTTCTGCCACACCATCAGTGTGGTGATGTCGCCAAACGGGCTGAATGCGCCACCGGCGTTGGCGGCAACGACGATGTTGATGCAGGCGACAGCCACGAAACGGTGATCCGAACCTCCGACAGCCATTACCACGGTTGCCATCAGCAGGGCTGTGGTCAGGTTGTCGGCAATCGGAGAGATGACGAAGGCCAGCAGTCCGGTAATCCAGAATATCTTGTGTAAAGAGAAGCCGCGTCCGACCAGCCAGGTGCGCAGGGCATTGAATACCCCCCGTTCGTCCATGGTATTGATATAAGTCATCGCCGCAAGCAGGAACAGGAACAGTTCACCGAATTCTTCGAGGTTATGGCGAACCGCCAGCTCGGCCGTGTGTGTGTCCCCGTGCGAGAGGTAGAGCAGCGCGACGATAATCCAGATAAAGCCTGCTGCTACCATGGTGGGCTTGGATTTACGCAGATGCAGCGCTTCTTCGCTGATGACCAGCGCGTAGGCCGCAATAAAGATGGCAACGGCCAGCCAGCCGGCCCAGTGGCTGGTAAAGTCGTACGGGTGCATGGCGTTGTCCGAGGCCAGCGACAGCCCGGGGGCGCCTGTTAGCGGGATGGTAAACAGCCAGCGTTGGCAGGTCGAGAGGGCGGTGGATTTCATATCAAATCCGTTAGCGGCACATAGCATCCGGAATTTAAAAGAATTTCGGTCTGTTTTGAAAAGCCCGCTTGCGGTGGCGGCTGGTTGTGCGGAGTACTGGCGGGTCAGTGGCGCTGATCCAGTTTTTCCAGCTCGCCGAGGATATTCATCACCAGCTTTTCGCCTTCCTCGCTCATCCCCTCGATCAGCTCCTCGGGGTCACGTACACCTTCCACCAGTGGGCGCAATATGCCTGCCAGGCGTGCCATGTCGCCGCCAGCCGCCATCATCTGCTGGGCCATGCCGCCAAGCAGTTGCAGGGTTTCCACGTTGCCGGTGCGGGCGCCGTTGATCATCGCCGCGATACCGGGTGCCGCCATGGCCCCGTTTACCCCCTTGTTGAGGTCGGGCAGGGTTTCCGGGTTCTGCAGGCCGCGCAGGATGGAGCCGACGATAACCGCGTCTTCTTCATCCAGCGTTTTGAGGATAGCGGCGTCGCGCGATCCCGCGAGTATCTTGCGAATGGCGGCAACCAGTTGCAGCCACCCGTTTTGCTCGGCCTGTTTCAGGATTTCCTCGAGGTCCGGCACCATGTCCGGGTTCTGGCAGGCAATCACTACACGGTGTATCAGACCCGTGTGGGCCTCGATAATTTGCTGATCTTTTTCAGGGAGCATAGCCATTTGTCCACCTTCTCCATCTGTGTGCGGCGTCCGTTTCTATGGAATAATAATGTGCTTTATCGCAAATGAACACAGGTTTAGGGAGTCATACTGCATGCCAAAATTCATTTATCCCGTCCGGGTGCTGCTTGTTTCCGCACTGCTCAGTGGCTCTGCACTGGCTGCAGACTGGCAGCCGTTGCCGGACAAGGCCCCCGAGCCGGCTGACAATCCGACCACCGCGGAGAAAGTCGAGCTCGGCAAGATGCTGTATTTCGACCCGCGCTTTTCGCAAACCGGCACCGTGTCGTGTAATTCCTGCCACAACCTGATGCTGGGCGGCGATGACAACCGCGACTTTTCCATGGGCGTACATGGCAAGACCGGCGGGCGCAGTGCGCCGACAGTATGGAATGCCGCGTTTGCTTCGTCACAGTTCTGGGATGGTCGGGCAGCCAGCCTGGAGGATCAGGCCAAGGGCCCGGTGGTCAACCCGGTGGAAATGGGCATGAGCGACCTGGAGAAGGCCATGAACCGCGTGCGTGCCATCCCGGGTTACAAGGCATATTTCAAGCGCGCCTTCGGCGGCAAGGATCCAATGACCGTGGATAACGCGGCAAAGGCCGTGGCGGCCTTTGAACGCACCATGATTACGCCGAACAGCCCCTACGACCGTTTCGTCAAGGGGGACAGGACTGCGCTGACTGCGCAACAGCAGCGGGGCATGCAGGCATTCGCCGACACCGGTTGTACCAGTTGCCACTCCGGTGCCGCGTTCAACGGCCCATCAATGCCGGCCGGCAGCGGCTTCTTTATGAAGTTCCCGACCTATGCAGACAATAACTATGTGAAAAAATATCGTTTCACGAAGGACAAGGGGCGTTTCGACGTTACCGGCAACAAGGCGGACATGCACCTGTTCAAGGTTCCGACCCTGCGCAATATTGCGTTGACGGCGCCGTACTTCCATAACGGCTCGGTTGCTACGCTGAACGAAGCGATCCGTGTGATGGCGAAGGTGCAGCTCAACAAGACGCTGGATGATGCCACGGTGGCGGATATCGAGGCATTTCTTAACGGGCTGACCGGCGAGTTCCCCGAACAGACCCTGCCGCGCCTGCCGGCGACACCGGGCTGGTCGGTTATTATCGGCAAGTAACCGCTACCTGGTCAGGGCCCCGGCCGGGAGGTTTCCCCCGTCCGGGGTTTTTTTGTGTATGGAGAAACCGTGACTGTCACCGGCGGGGCCTTACTGCCCGGTAAACTCATCCCACTTGTTCACGATGATGCAGAACAGTTCTGCCGTGCGCTCGGCATCGTACTTCGCCGAATGTGCCTGCTCCTGGTCCCATTCAATGCCCGCCGCGTGCGCGGCGCGTGCCAGCACCGTTTGTCCGAATGCCAGCCCGGCGAGTGACGCCGTATCAAAACTGCTGAACGGGTGAAACGGGTTGCGTTTGATCTTGCAACGCTCCGCTGCGGCATTAACAAAACCGAGATCGAACGAGGGGTTGTGTCCAACCAGAATGGCGCGTGTGCAGGCGGCTTCCTTTACCGCCTTGCGTATTGGCGGAAAGATCTCGCCCAGCGCCACCGGTTCGGCCTTGGCCATGCGGAACGGGTGATAGGGATCGATGCCGGTGAATTCCAGTGACTTCTCGTCCAGGTTGGCACCCGGGAACGGCTCTACATGGCAGGAATGGGTTTCCACCGGCTGCAGTTTGCCGTGTTCATCGTAGCCGAGAAGAACTGCGGCGATTTCCAGCAGCGCATCCCGTTTCGGGTTGAAACCCGCGGTTTCCACATCGACCACGACGGGGAGAAAGCCGCGGAAGCGGTTGGCGAGTTTTGCGGTGGCGTTTTCGTCAGACATCCGACAAGCATACCGAAAAAGTGCTGTGAGCGGGGTTCTGAAAAACAAGACGGGGGAATCCGGTGCCTTCCCGGCTCAACGGTTTGCCCGCTGCGCGGGTACCCTGCGCTTCTCGCAAAACGCAGCGCGGTCCCAAACTCGCGGTTTCTGCGAAACCGCTCAAACAGGGACCGCTTCATCTGCGTTTTGCTGCGATGCTCGGCTGCACCGATTCACCGGGAAGACACCGGATTCCCCCGTCTTGTTTTTTCTCAGGTTCGTAAAAGGCGTAAAAGGGCGTAAAAGGGGACGGAGAAGGTTAGCCCGGAGTTATTTCCCAGCGAACTGTTTCGCCGGCCCGCATCGGGATCAGTCGGTCGGTTCCCATAGGATAGTGATCCGGTACAGTCCAGTCTTTTCTGACCAGGGTGATGTGGTCCTCGTTGCGTGGCAAGCCGTAGAAGTCCGGGCCGAAGTGGCTGGCGAAGGCTTCCAGCCTCTCCAGGGCGCCGGCCTGTTCGAAGGCCTCGGCGTAGAGTTCCATGGCGGCGTGGGCGGTGTAGATGCCGGCGCAGCCGCAGGCGCTTTCCTTGGCGTGTTGCGGGTGCGGTGCGCTGTCAGTGCCGAGGAAGAACTTCGGGTTGCCGCTGGTGGCGGCCTCGACCAGTGCCTGGCGGTGGGTTTCGCGTTTCAGGATGGGCAGGCAGTAGTGGTGCGGGCGGATGCCGCCGGCGAAGATCGCGTTGCGGTTCAGCAGCAGGTGGTGTGCTGTCAGGGTGCCGGCGACGTTGTCGGGCATGCGTTCGACGAACTCGATGCCTTGCCGGGTGGTGATGTGTTCCAGCACGATCTTCAGCCCCGGGAAGCGTTCGGCGATGGGCCCCAACACCTGTTCGATGAACACTGCCTCGCGGTCGAAGATGTCGACAGACGGGTCGGTGACTTCGCCGTGCACCAGCAGCGGTACGCCGGTTTCCTGCATGGCGTCCAGTGCCGCCCAGGTGTTTTCGATGGCGGTGACGCCGGCGTCGGAGTTGGTGGTGGCGCCGGCCGGGTAGTATTTCACCGCCTTGACGATGCCGCTGTCGCGCGCCTGGCGGATGGTGGCGGCTGTGGTGTTGTCGGTGAGGTAGAGCGTCATCAGTGGTTCGAAACCGCTGTCTGCCGGCAGGGCGTCGAGGATGCGCTGGCGGTAGGCGAGCGCGGCGCCCGTATCGGTCACCGGCGGTTTCAGGTTGGGCATGATGATGGCGCGGCCGAACTGGCGGGCGGTGTGTGCGATGAGTGCACGCAGGCTGTTACCGTCGCGGACATGCAGGTGCCAATCGTCCGGTTGCTGGATTGTCAAGTTCATGATGTACGGATTCCGGTGGTTTTTCGTTGATTTTCCGACGCTTTTGCGGCTGTTCGCGGCATTTTTCACCTTGACCTCGGCGCCCAAAACACAGATCATATCGCGCTCGGTTTTTGCCGGGTAGCGGGCAGCCCCGCGCGATCCGCGGCGGACGCGGCGGCGCATCCTGCCGACGTTGCCGGAGCATGCGGAACATTCGGTAAAATATCAATACTTTCAATTCATTGACGAGGCCGACCGGGTCTCGGGAACTGCAAGGAGCCTCATGAACGTTGCCGACAAAAAACGGCTGCTGCGCGAAATGTTGTTTGCGCGGCGCTTTGAGGAGCGCTGCTACGAAGCGTACGTCGAACGAAAAATCGGTGGATTTCTGCACCTGTACTCGGGTGAGGAAGCCTGTGCCCACGGGGTACTGGAGGCCGCGCGGCCGGGTGACGACTATGTGATCACCGGCTACCGCGACCACATCCACGCCATCAAATGTGGTGCCGACCCGAAAAAGGTCATGGCCGAACTGTACGGCAAGGAAACCGGGTCTTCGAAGGGCCGCGGCGGCTCCATGCACATTTTCGACGTCGAACACCACTTCATGGGCGGTTACGCGCTGGTCGGCGGGCCTTTCCCGTTGGCGGCCGGCATGGCCAAGGCTATCAAGATGAAGGGCACCGATCAGATCTCGATCTGTTTCCTCGGTGACGCCGCCAACAACCAGGGCACCTTCCATGAATCGATGAACATGGCGAAGATCTGGAATTTGCCGGTGCTGTATGTGTGCGAGAACAACCTGTACGGCATCGGTACCCGCATCGACCGCTCCACCGCGGTGGTCGATCAGTACAAGCGCGTATCCGGATACGATATCCCCTCCGCCCAGACCGACGGGCAGGACGTGGAAGCCGTGTACAAGGCGGCGAAGAAGGCCGTCGACCACGTACGTTCCGGCAAGGGGCCTTATTTCCTCGAGCTGATGACCTACCGCTACCGCGGCCACTCGATGTCGGACTCAAATGCCTACCGTTCAAAGGACGAAGAACGCATGTGGTCGAAGCGCGACCCTATCATTCTGTTGCGCGACCGCCTGATCGAAGCCGGCGAATTGACCAGGGAAGGCTACAAGGCGATGGATACCGAGATTCTCGACGAGATCGAGGACGAGATCATTGCGTTTGCCGAGCAATCGCCGGAACCGCGCGTCGAGGAACTGGAGAAATACTGCCTGGCGGAGAATGATCCCTGGGTGCTGGGAGGTGGCCGCTGATGGCTGAACTGATGTACTGGGAAGCGATTCGTCGCGCCCACGATGAGGAAATGACCAACGACCCCATGGTGATCTGCATGGGCGAGGATATCGGTGTGGCCGGTGGTACCTACAAGGCGACCAAGGGACTGTATGAAAAGTACGGGCCGGAACGCGTCATCGATACACCAATCTCCGAGAACGGTTACACCGGCCTGGGCATTGGCGCGTCGTTCCTTGGCGTGCGTCCGATCATTGAAATCATGTCGGTGAACTTCGCCTGGCTGGCCATGGACCAGATCTTCAACACCGCCGCCAAGGTGCGCTACATGTCCGGCGGCCAGTTGACGGCGCCGATCGTGATGCGTTCCGCAGGAGGGACCGCGCACCAGCTCGGCGCCCAGCATTCGGCGCGCATGGAGAAGGTGTTCATGGGTATTGCCGGCCTGCGCGTGGTCACGCCGAGCACGCCGAAGCAGGCCTACGGGCTGCTGAAGTCCGCTGTGCGCTGCAATGACCCGGTGTACATCAACGAACACGAACTGATGTACAACATGAAGGGCGAGGTGCCGGACGGGGAGTTCTTTCACCCGCTGGAAGGTTCCGATGTGGCGCGCGAAGGCCGTGATATCACCCTGTTCGGGTACAACATCTCCGTACACTGGTGTTTGCAGGCGGCGGATATCCTGTCGAAGCAGTTCGGCATCGAGGCGGAAGTCATCGACCTGTATGCACTGTCGCCACTGGACCGCGCCGGTATCGCCGCGTCGGTGCGCAAGACGCACCGTGCCGTCATCGCCGAGGAAGCCGAGCCGCCGGTCGGCGTGGGTGCCGAAGTGATGGCGATCATCAACGAGGAATGTTTCTTCGAACTCGACGCGCCTCCGGTGCGGGT
>CAYSRA010000098.1:0-9569 GCA_964433205.1 uncultured Thiohalobacter sp.
TGGTATGGGTCTGGCCAATGCTGACGTTAAAGTCTACGGTCAGCTGGATGTGTCCCTCGATTCTGTCGATGTGGACGGCGGCAGCGATGACATCAACATGAACTCCAACCGTTCCGCGGTTGGCTTCAAGGGCACCGAGGACATCGGTGGCGGCCTGAAGGCTTTCTTCAAGGTCGAGTATCAGACTGACGTCGATGACGCAGGTACTGCTGCGGGTCCGCTCGAAGATGACACCAACGAAGGTGACGGCAAGGACGGCTGGAAATCTCGTGACCAGTTCATCGGTCTGAAGATGGAAGGCTTCGGTAAACTGACTTTCGGTATGATGTCCACCGCCTACAAGTCGCCGGCTTCCAAGCTGGATCCGTTCTACCGTACCCGTAACCAGGCCCGTAACGTCGGTCTGCAGTCCTCCCTGCACAAGGGTCGTGGCGAAGAAGGCCAGGGTCGTGCCACCAACACTATACGTTACGATTCCCCGAACTTCAGTGGCGTGAACGTGTTTGGTACCTACACCTTCGACAACAGCGAAGCTGATGGTGAAAACGATGATCCGTACAGCCTGGGTGTCAGCTACAAGGGCGGCGGCGTCTATGCCTTTGCTTCCTACATCACGACCAATACCGGTGGCGACGATGATGCCAGCCAGATCGGTGTCAAGTACACCATGGGTGATGCATCCATCTGGGGCATGTATGAGTTCGACGGCGGTCTGATCTCCGGTGGCGCTGGCGACGGTGCAGATATCTACAACGTCGGCGTTTCCTACGCCATCGGTAACAACCTGGTCTCCTTCGATTATGCCGCAGGTGACGAGACTGATCTGAATGGTGGCGGTTCTGCCAACAACGATTACACCACCTGGCGCGTTGGCGGTTACCACAAGTTCAGCAACCGCACCCGCGTGTATGCGACATTCTCGCAGCAGGACTTCGATGCAACGGGCGAGACCGATATCTTCTCGCTGGGCATGCGTCACAACTTCTAAACGAAACGTCCTTTCGTGACGAAGTAGAAACGGGGTCCTTCGGACCCCGTTTTTTTTTGCCCCGGAATGTTACAATGCGCGCCTGTTTCTCCAGCACCAGCGCGGCCCGGCATGCCCCATCGCATTCGCGAAATCCCCTACAATTACACGTCTTTTTCCGACCGCGAGATCGTCTACCGGTTTCTCGGCGAGGAAATGTGGGGCGTCATCGAAAAGTTGCGCGGCGAGCGCCGCACCGGCCGGTCCGCGCGTATGCTGTTCGAGGTGCTGGGCGACCTGTGGGTGGTAACCCGCAACCCCTACATCCAGGATGACCTGCTGGAGAACCGCAAGCGCTTCGAGCAACTGATTCATGCCCTGAACCACCGCCTCGACCAGATCGTCAGTCGCGCCAACGGCAATGCCGATGCCCTGCGGCTGGTGGAGCGTGCGCGCGACGCCGTCAATGCCTTCACCGCCTGGTTCCCGAAGACCCGCGACCTGCGTGCGCGCATTCGCAAGCGGCTGGCGCGGGTCACGCGCGCCGACAATGTCGACTTCGGCGGGCTGGCGCGGGTGTCGCACGCCACCGACGCCACTGACTGGCGTGTCGAGCTGCCGTTCGTGGTCATCAGCCCGGACAGCGAACAGGAAGTCCTCGACGTGGTGCGCGCCTGTATCGACCTGGGACTGACCATCATTCCGCGCGGCGGCGGCACCGGTTATACCGGCGGGGCAGTACCCTTGCACGGCGATGCCGCTGTCATCAACACGGAAAAGCTGGAAGCGCTCGGCGAACTGGAAATGCGCACCCTGGAAGGCGTCAGCGATCCCGTGCCGACGATTCGCGCCGAAGCGGGTGTGGTGACGCGCCGCGTTGCGGAGTGCGCTGAAGCGGCCGGCTATGTGTTTGCCGTCGATCCGACTTCACAGGACGCTTCCACCATCGGCGGCAATGTATCCATGAACGCCGGCGGCAAGAAAGCCGTGCTGTGGGGCACCACGCTGGACAACCTGGTGTCGTGGCGCATGGTCACGCCGGACGGCGACTGGATGGAGGTGGAGCGCCTTGGCCACAACCTCGGCAAGATCCACGAACAGGACACCGTGCGCTTCCGTATCCACCGCTACGAAGCCGATGGTGTGACGCGCAAGGGAGAGCCGGAGTTGCTGGAAATGCCCGGCCAGGCGCTGCGCAAGGAGGGGCTGGGCAAGGATGTCACCGACAAGTTTCTCGGTGGTCTGCCGGGTATCCAGAAGGAAGGCTGCGATGGTCTGATTACCTCGGCGGTGTTTGTGTTGCACCGCATGCCGGAACATATCCGCACCGTGTGCCTGGAATTCTTCGGTTCCGACCTGTCGCGCGCGGTGCCGGCGATTGTCGAAACCAAGGACTACCTCGATGCGCGGGACGGTGTCGTGTTGTCCGGTCTCGAACACCTCGACGAACGCTATGTGCGTGCCGTGAAATACAGCACCAAGGCGCCACGCCGCGAGTTGCCGAAGATGGTGCTGGTGATGGATATCGCCGGCGATAACGAAGCGGCGGTGGCGGAAGCGGCCTCGGCGGTGGTGCGGCTTGCCAACCAGCGTGGCGGCGAAGGCTTTATTGCCGCCAGCCCGGAAGCGCGCCGCCAGTTCTGGCTGGACCGCGCGCGCACCGCCGCCATCGCTGCCCACACCAACGCCTTCAAGATCAACGAGGACGTGGTGATCCCGCTCGACAGGCTCCCGGAATACAACGAGGGTATCGAGCGCATCAACATCGAGTATTCGATCCGTAACAAACTGGCGATGATCGGTGCGGTACGCGATTACCTTGGCGGGATGCTGCCGGAGCTGAACCAGCAGGACGACTACGAGGACAGCGAGGAGAACCGCGCTATTCTCGCCGACAAGCAACGCGCTGCCTGCGAGCACCTGGACGCGGTCAGCGAGCGCTGGAAGGCGCTGCTGGAAAAATGCGACGAGCCGGCAGCGCAGCACCCTGACTTGTGCGAGGGCGTGGATGAGGGCGCTATCCGTGTCGATGATCGTCTGGTCGACCTGCTGCTGCGCCGTGACCTGCGCATATCCTATCGGCAGACCATCGAGCGCCCGCTGAAGAATATTTTCAGCGGCCGTGAGTTCGAGCCCCTGCGCGCGCGCCTGGACGCGATCCACGCCGGCATTCGTTCCAGCCGCCTGTTCGTGGCCACCCACATGCACGCCGGCGACGGTAACGTGCATACCAACATCCCCGTCAACTCGAACGACTACGTGATGTTGCACGAGGCCGAACGTATCGTCGACCGGGTGATGGCGCTCGCTGCCGCCCTCGGCGGGGTGATTTCCGGCGAGCACGGCATCGGCCTGACCAAGATCCAGTACCTCGACGATGATATCCTGGAAGCCTTCAGCCGCTACAAGAAGTCGGTCGATCCGCGCGGCGTGTTCAACCGTGGCAAGCTGCTCAAGGGCTCCGGGCTGGACAACGCCTACACCCCCTCGCTGCGCCTGGTGCAGCAGGAAGCGCTGCTGCTGGAAGCCAGCGAGTTGGGTGAGTTGAACAACGACATCCGCAACTGCCTGCGCTGCGGCAAGTGCAAGCCGGTGTGTACCACGCACGTGCCGCGCGCCAACCTGCTGTACTCGCCACGCAACAAGATCCTCGCCACCGGCGTGGTGATCGAGGCATTTCTGTACGAGGAGCAGACCCGGCGCGGCATCTCTATTCGCCACTTCGACGAGATGAACGACGTCGCCGACCACTGCACCATCTGTCACAAGTGCCTGGCGCCCTGCCCGGTGGATATCGACTTCGGCGATGTCTCGGTACGCATGCGCAGTATCCTGCGCGAGCAGGGCAAGAAGCGTTTCAACCCGGCGAGCTGGGCGGCAATGGCGTTCCTCAACGTCACCGATCCGACCACGGTCAAACTGATGCGCAAGGGTATGATCGAGTGGGGGTACAGGGGGCAACGGCTGGCGCGGCGCGTGCTGCACACTGTGACGGGGCGCGGCAGAAAGGCGCTGCCGCCCGCGACTACCGGAAAGCCCGGGGTGGTCGAGCAGGTGGTTCACTTTATGAAGAAACCCATGCCCGGCGGCCTGCCCACCCAGACCACGCGCGCCATGCTGGGTATCGAGGATCGCAGCGTGGTGCCGATCCTGCGTGACCCGGCAAAGGTCAGCGACGAGTCCGATGCGGTGTTCTATTTCCCGGGCTGTGGTTCGGAACGCCTGTTCAGTGAAGTCGGTCTGGCCACGCTGGCGATGCTCTACGAGACGGGCGCGCAGACGGTGTTGCCGCCCGGTTACCTGTGCTGCGGTTATCCCCAGAATGCCTCCGGCGACCTCGACAAGGGCAAGCGGATCAGTACAGACAACCGGGTGCTGTTTCACCGCGTCGCCAACACGCTCAACTACATGGATATCAAGACCGTCATCCTGTCCTGCGGCACCTGCATGGACCAGTTGCAGCAGTACCAGTTCGAGCAGATCTTCCCCGGTTGCCGGCTGCTCGACATTCACGAGTACCTGATGGAGAAGGGCGTATCGCTGGAAGGCGTGGAGGGTCAGCAGTACCTGTACCACGAGCCCTGCCATACACCGATGAAGACGCATAACTCGCTCAAGGTAGCGGGCCGGCTGTTGGGGGCGGAGGTGAAGCTGGCGGATCGCTGTTGCGGCGAGGCCGGTACGCTGGCGGTATCGCGCCCGGACATCTCCACCCAGCTGCGTTTCCGCAAGCAGGAAGAACTGCAAAAGGATCTACGCGAACTGACCGGTAATGATTATGTCAGTGATGGCTCGGTGAAACTGCTGACCTCCTGTCCGGCCTGTCAGCAGGGTCTGTCGCGCTACCAGGAAGACACCGGCCTGGAGACCCGTTACATCGTTACCGAACTGGCCGACCGGCAACTGGGCGAAGGCTGGCAGAAGCGCTTCGTCGAACGCGTGCGCGAAGGCGGTGTGGAGCGCGTGCTGCTATAAGTCAGGAGTTCAATCGAGTCTGACCCCGTTGAATTGTCAGTCCCGCGCCAGTGCGATTGTTGCGTCACCTGTTTTCCGGTTGATAGTGAGCAGCGCTTCGCAATATTCGGGTTGTGATTCGACAGGTGTCGGGTCGTCGGAACAGTTGCAGCCTGCAATAATGCCCGCGTAGAAAATTCCGGCGCGTACGTGGATATAACCGTCAGCTTCGATTGCGCTGATAATCATTGCCCGGAACGGTTCGTCACTGACGTAACTGCTCTGCGACAGGCCGGCCTGTAAGGGGAGTTGGGCGAGATCCAGTTGTTCGATTTCGGCTTTCAGAACGTCGTTGAAGTTCGGGGCTCCCCAGGTTTTGGCGGCATTGTGGAGCTGTATAGACCGCATTGGGGGTCAGTGCGATCGGAAGATGATCATGTTTTGTTTGAAACAGTTCATTTTTATTCGCATATTTTCAGTCCAATGCCTTCGCGTTTCTTAAGATAGGCAATGACTTCAAAAAGATTCCGTGCTTGCGGATTTCCCGCGGGTCCGAACATTCTCATAAGGCTTTTCGGTTGCTTGTGGGTCTTCTCGCCGAGTTCCTTGAACCCGATTGTTGCATTGATGTAATCGCGCAAAATAGCTTTTCCGGTATCGATATCACCATCCAGCATGGACTGAACGGCTTCACGTAGTAGTGCCCGCCGGAATTCAGGGTCTTCATTGACCCGCTCCAGAATGGTTTCCTTGAAATTACGTGTTAATGCCATCGTTACTTCTCAAGTCGTTTGCGTCGCTTGTGATCCTTCCATCGTTTCTGCGCGAGGGTTATGTCATTTTGCTGCCGCTTTTTTGTCCCGCCAGCCAGCAGGATAATGATGTCCTTGCCATCCTTAATGTTACTTATTGGCAAGGCTTCATTGTTGATGTGAGGTTTGTCCATCCGGTTTGAGTCGTTACCACTTGAAATCTGCCACTAAAGCTTCTGTACCGGTTTGTCCTCCGTATTCAGAGCCTCGGTGCAGCCGAGCATCGCAGACATTTTGCGATGAAGCGAGCGTTGTCTGAGTAGTTCACGCGTCAGCGTGGACTGCGAGTTTAGCGAGCGCGCAAAATGTCGAGAAGCGCTGGGAACCCGCGTAGCGGGCAAACCGCGGCTCTGAATACGGAGGATAAACCGGTACCATCGCCTTCGCCCATTCAGCTCACCAGCCGTGGCCACTTCCCTTCATTGCCCTCAAGGTACGTCTTCAGGTTCTTCGGCCGGTATTTCCCGTCCAGCTCCCAGCGCTCCTTCACCGATTTGTGGATCAACACCTCGCCCTTGCCGTGATCGATCGGACGGTAGTAAGGCGCTTTGGAGCGGTAGATGAACTTGCGTGACTTGTGCAGCGTCGCGTCCGGTTTCGGGTTCAGTCCCCGACGCAGGTGTGTTTCGAAGGTCAGGTTGGCGCTCTTTGCCTCGCGCATCATCCAGTCCAGCGCATAGTCCGCTGCCAGGCCGCCGTCGCGGTCGGGCGCGTAACTGCCGCCGACATCGCTGTGCACGCCGGCGAACCACACCTGCACCAGGTCGACGCCCGGGCGCGGTTCCCAGATGGTGGGTTCGAAATCGCTGCGCAGTTCGTCGATGGCCATGGCGTGACGCGCCACCTTGATGATCGGCCCCATCTTGGTGTCGTAGAACTCGTCCTCGCGATCCAGCAGACCGAGGAAGGAAAACGGGATGCCCAGTGCACCGACGGTATCCCAGACACCGACGAAGGCTATTTCGCGTTTAGGGTGGGAGTGTTCGCGGCGGAATTCGACGGATTTTTTGCCGCTCGGCGCATAGTCCTTGCGCGGGTTCTTGTAGTGGTTGAAGGCCTTCTGGATCAGTGCGGCGTCGGGGCGTTTGAGGATGCCGATGTTGTTGATCATGCCGGACAGGGCACGCACGGTGTAGGCGCCGCGGCTGAAGCCGAACAGGAATATTTCATCGCCGGGGGCGTAGTTCTGAACGATGTAGCGGTAATCGTCCATGATGTTCTTGTTGATGCCCTTGCCGGTGACGCCGCCGCTCACCCTGGCATAGTAGGAACCGATGCCCCAGTCGTAGAATACCTGTTGCGGCGTCCCGTCACTGGCGATGGGTTTGATGCCGCGCGCCAGTTTCAGGACGTTGGTGGGGAAGTCCTTGTTCAGATCCTTTTCCGGACGGTTCCAGGTGCCGTCCGCGCACACAACGATGCGTTTTTTCATGTCGAAAGCTCCTCCCTGATTATGCCTGTTATACCCGGCACCTCCCGTCATCGCACACGGGCGCGCAACGACGCTGTCGTGTGGCAGGGCGGAGACAGTCGCACTCCGCGCTGTTTCAGACGGTACGCGTCTCCACGCCGCTTGCCGTACCCAGCAACAGTACATCGGCGGGGCGGTTGGCGAAGATGCCGACGGTGACGATGCCGGGGATATTGTTCAGTGCGGATTCCAGGGTGCAGGGTTCCATGATTTCCAGACCCTTCACGTCGAGAATGATATTGCCGTTGTCGGTGGTGAAGCCCTGACGCAGTTCCGGCATGCCGCCGTGCTTGACCAGCTCGCGTGCCACGAAACTCTGCGCCATGGGGATGACCTCGATGGGCAGCGGGAAGGCGCCGAGCATTTTCACCAGCTTGCTTTCGTCGCAGATGCACACGAACTTGCGGCTGGCGCCGGCGACGATTTTCTCGCGGGTCAGTGCGCCGCCACCGCCCTTGATCAGGTGCAGCTGGCCGTTGACCTCGTCGGCGCCGTCGATGTACACCGACAGTTCGCCGACGTCGTTCAGATCCAGCACCGGGATGCCATGGCCCTTCAGGCGCTCGGCGCTGGCAATGGAGCTGGCCACGGTGCCGTCGATTTTTCCCTTGATCTTCGCCAGGGCGTCGATAAAGAAGTTGGCAGTCGAGCCGGTGCCGACGCCGATGACGGTGCCGGTTTCCACATACTCGATGGCGGCTTCGGCGACCTGCTTTTTGAGTTCATCCTGGTTCATGCTGTGCTCCTGAAAATCGATAGCCCGGATAATACCGGACAATCAAATTGACTCCCACCCTGCGAAACCGTTTATTATCCCGTTATGCCAGACAAATACCTGAAAATGATCCTCAATTCCCGGGTCTACGACGTTGCCAGCGAAACACCGCTGGATTATGCGCGTACGCTGTCGACCCGGCTCGGCAATGCGGTGTGGTTGAAGCGTGAAGACCTCCAGCCGGTGTTCTCGTTCAAACTGCGCGGTGCCTACAACAAGATCGCCAGCCTGGACGTCAGCGAATGCGAGAACGGCATTATTACCGCCTCGGCCGGCAACCACGCGCAGGGAGTGGCACTGGCGGCGCAGCACCGCAATATCAAGTCGCTGATCGTGATGCCGCGCACCACGCCCGGCATCAAGGTCAGTTCAGTGCGTGCGCTGGGTGGCAAGCCGCTGCTGTACGGCGATACCTACGATGAAGCCTGCGAGCACGCCCACAAACTGGCCGAAGAGCGCGGCATGGTGTTCATTCACCCCTACGACGATCCTGACGTGATCGCCGGCCAGGGCACGGTGGCCATGGAAATCCTGCAACAGCAGCGCGACCCGATCCACGCCGTGTTCGTGCCGGTTGGCGGCGGTGGCCTGATCGCCGGTATGGCGGCCTACATCAAGGCGCTGCGCCCGGAGATCCGCGTCATCGGCGTGGAGCCGGAGGATGCGCCGTGCATGTACGAAGCGCTCAGGCGCAAACGTCGGGTAATACTCGACCAGGTCGGGATTTTCGCCGACGGCGTTGCCGTGCGCCAGGTCGGCAAGGAACCCTACCGGCTGGCACGCAAGTTTGTCGATGAAGTGATGCTGGTCAGCACCGACGAGATCTGCGCTGCCACCAAGGACATCTTCGACGACACCCGCGCCATGGTGGAGCCCGCCGGTGCGCTGGCCGTGGCGGCAATGAAGAAGTATGTCGAGCGCGAGGGCATCACGGATCAATGCCTGATCGCCATCAACAGCGGTGCCAACATCAATTTCGATCGCCTGCGCCACGTCGCCGAACGCGCCGAGATCGGCGAGCGCCGTGAGGCGCTGCTGGCCGTCACCATCCCCGAGCAGCCCGGCAGTTTTCTGAAATTCTGCCGCACGCTGGGCAAGCGCGGTATTACCGAGTTCAATTATCGATATGCCGATGCCGGCGAGGCGCATGTGTTTGCCGGTGTGCAGTTGAGCGGCGGCGATGAAGAGCGCATGGCGTTGCTCGACAAACTGCACGAAGAAGGTTATGCCGTTGTCGACATGACCGACAACGAAATGGCCAAGACGCACATCCGCTTCATGGTCGGCGGGCATGCATCCGGTATCGAGGACGAGGTGTTGTATCGTTTCGAGTTCCCGGAACGGCCCGGTGCATTACTGAAGTTTCTGTCCAGCATGGGCCGGAAATGGAACATCAGCCTGTTCCACTACCGCAACCACGGCGCTGCCTACGGCCGCGTGCTGGTCGGCATCCAGGTTCCGAAGGAAGATCGAAAACGCTTCAAGACCTTCCTCGACGAACTGGGCTACATCTGGTTCGAGGAACTCGACAACCCCGCCTACACCCTGTTCCTCAGATAACTTTCAAAGGGGTCAGACTCGATTGATTCC
>CAYSRA010000099.1:0-9319 GCA_964433205.1 uncultured Thiohalobacter sp.
AGAGTCCTCTGTCCTGCCGTTAGACGATCCGCCAACAGCTGGTGCGCAGCGCGCCGGTCGGCGCGATACGGCTTAACGCTTGCTGAACTGCGTGGCGCGGCGGGCCTTGCGCAGACCGACCTTCTTGCGTTCCACCTCGCGGGCATCACGGGTCACGAAGCCGGCCTTGCGCAGCGGGCCGCGCAGTTCGCCGTCGTGCTTCATGACCGCACGGGTGATGCCGTGACGGATGGCACCGGCCTGACCGGTGGTGCCGCCGCCCTTGACGGTGCAGTTCACATCGAACTGGTCGTCGAGATTCACCACTTCCAGCGCCTGGCGCACGATCATGCGTGCGGTCGGGCGACCGAAGTACTCATCCAGCGGACGCTGATTGACAGTGATCTGACCACTGCCCTTCTTCATAAAGACCCGTGCCGTGGAGCTTTTGCGTCGGCCGGTCGCGTAGTAGGTTTCACTCATGCTTGTCTAATGCCTCGAGACGTCTAGATTTCCAGCACTTTGGGCTGTTGCGCGGCGTGCTGATGCTCAGGACCCGCAAAGATTTTCAGTTTACGGTACATGGCGCGACCCAGCGGATTCTTGGGCAGCATGCCCTTGACCGCCAGTTCCAGCACACGGCCGGGCGCTTTTGCCTGCAGCTTTTCAAAGCTGATGGACTTCATGTTACCGATATAACCGGTATGGTGGTGGTACATCTTGTCGGTCGCCTTGCGGCCGGTGACACGGATCTTCTCCGCGTTGACCACCACGATATAGTCGCCCGTATCCACGTGCGGCGTATATTCGGGCTTGTGCTTGCCACGCAGTCGCCGTGCGATTTCGCTGGCGAGGCGTCCGAGTGTCTTGTCGGCGGCGTCGACGACATACCAGTCGCGCCGGACTTCATGCGCCTTGGCACTGAAGGTTTTCATTGGAATCTGCTCCGAAAATCCGGTACTGCTTCAAAAGAGCGGGAATAGTACAGAAAGCCTCGAGGGGATTCAAGCACCTGGAGCACACGAATTTCAGACAAAAAAAAGCGCAACGGGGGACGTTGCGCTGAAAAAAACCACCAAAGGAGGATTGGAGGAGACTGACCGGGCTTACGGTTGGGGGGTAGCCCGATCAGCTTGTAAGTATTTTCTAATATGCTTCTTTGCTTGTCAACACCCCGTAACAATTTTTTTCAGCATCCCCCCAAAAAGGGGACGGAGGGATTAAAATTTAATCCCTCCGTCCCCTTTTTGGGGGGAGGTCAGATTTTGAGGCGCTCGACGACGCGGCCATTTACCAGGTGTTCATCAATGATTTCATCGATATCGGACTGGTCGCGGTAGCTGTACCAGGTGCCTTCGGGGTAGACCACCAGTACCGGTCCCTCCTTGCAGCGGTCCATGCAGCCGGCGCTGTTGATGCGCACCTTGCCCGCCCCGGCGATGCCCAGCGCCTTGCAGCGCTGCTTGGCGTGGTCGCGCATGGCCTGGGCGTCAAAGCGCTGACAGCACAACGCGCCGTTCTCGCGCAGGTTGGTACAGAAGAACACGTGATATTTGTAATAGGACATGGGCGAACCTTAGCCGATCCGGCAAAAAAAATGCAATGGCGCTTGTAACCCGTGGCGACTGCCGGTATTCCTATAATAATGGACGACCTTTCCGCGACAGACCGCTGCGTGAAGTGCGGTCTGTGCCTGCCGCACTGCCCGACTTTCGTACTCACCGGTAATGAAGCCGATTCCCCGCGCGGGCGAGTCAGCCTGATGCAGTGGCTGGAGCAGGCGCCGGAAATCTCACCGGGCCTGCTGACCCACATCGACCGCTGCCTGCAGTGCGGCGCCTGCGAGGCCATGTGTCCGTCAAAGGTACCCTTTGGCGCGTTGATGGATACCACGCGGGCGCGGCTGGCGCCGCTGCACCAGCGGGGGTTGATAAAGCGGGTGCTGGAACGCGCGGGCGCGCGGCTGCGGGCGTCGCCACGCGCATTGCGGCTGGCCGGCCCGATGCTGGGCGGTTACCGCCGGATCGGGGCCGCGGCGCTGCTGGGCAAACTGCCGGGGACAGCCGGGCGGCTGAATCGCTTGCTTGGCAGCAGGGACACTGCCCCGCCTGCGCGCAGTATGTCGGCGCAGCAGGGTGTGACTGCCAAAGCCACCACGACAGCGCGACAGCCGGCAGCCATTCCTGCCGGTGCAGCAAACAAAAAAAACGCCGCCCCGAACCAGCTCGCTGCGACTCAAGCCACCACCTGCGTGCACCTGTTCCCGGGCTGCACCGGGCACACGCTGGACAGGCAGACGCTGCACGATGCACGAGCCCTGTTGAACGCGCTGGGATATGAAACCGTTATCAGCCGAACAACGGCCTGTTGCGGCGCACTGGACCAGCACGGCGGCCGACCCGATGCGGCGGCTGCGCTGGCCACACTCAACCGCGACGCCCTGGACGATGACGCCCCGATCATCAGCATCGCCAGCGGCTGCGCCGCACACCTCGGTAACTATGACGCGCTCGATGCGACCGGCACACGGCCGCCATTCTCGCCACGGGTGAGCGAAATCACCGCATTTCTCGCCAGACAGGGTGCGCCAACGGCACGCTTCGAACCCTGCGAACACCCGGTGGGGGTCTACGTGCCCTGTACCCAACGCAATGCCCTGCGCCAGTCACAGGCAATATTCGAGGTACTGGAATGGATTCCGGGGCTGGACATCCGCCACCTCAATCCGCGCGGCGGCTGCTGCGGCGCCGCGGGCAGCTACATGCTGGAACAACCGGAATTTGCCGACGCGCTCGGCGACGCCGCGATAGAACCCATCGTTGCCGCCGGCGTGCGCACCCTGGTCACGACCAATATCGGCTGCTCACTCCAGCTCAAGGCGCGACTGCGTGCACGGGGGGTTGATATCGAGGTAATTCACCCGGTCAGCCTGTTGTGGCGACAACGGGTCAGCGATTGATCGCGCGGTGCCCGATATCGCGACGGAAGAACATCCCGTCCCAATGGATCTTGTCGACGGCCTGGTAGGCGCGACGCTGCGCCTCGGCGACATCATCTCCCAGCGCACAGACACAGAGCACGCGGCCACCGGCGGTGACCACCTTGCCATCCTGCAGCGCGGTGCCGGCGTGAAACACCTTCACACCCTCGCCGAAATCGCTGTCGAGGCCGTGGATTTCGTCGCCTTTGGCGTAACTGCCGGGATAGCCGCCGGCGGCCAGCACCACGCCGAGGCTGGCGCGCGGGTCCCACTCGGCCTCGACGCTGTCCAGCCGCCGGTCCAGTGCAGCCTCGCACAGTGTCACCAGATCCGACTTCAGCCGTAGCATGATCGGCTGGGTTTCCGGGTCACCGAAACGCACGTTGTACTCCAGTACCTTCGGGGTACCGTCGGGGGCGATCATGATGCCGGCGTACAGGAACCCGGTGTAGGGCTTGCCGTCGGCGGCCATACCGCGCACGGTGGGCATGATCACCTCGTCCATGATGCGGCGGTGCATGGCCTCGTCGACCACCGGCGCCGGTGAGTATGCGCCCATGCCGCCGGTGTTGGGGCCGGTATCACCCTCGTCGCGGGCCTTGTGGTCCTGCGAGGTGGCGAGCGGCAGGACCTGTTCGCCATCCACCATAACAATAAAACTGGCTTCCTCACCGGTGAGGAATTCCTCGATCACCACCCGGTGGCCGGCCTCACCGAAAGCGTTACCGGCCAGCATATCGCGACAGGCGGCAATCGCCTCGTCCTCGCTCTGCGCCAGGATCACACCCTTGCCGGCGGCCAGACCGTCGGCCTTGACCACGATCGGCGCACCCTGCTGACGGATGTAGGCAATCGCCTGGTCCAGGTCGGTAAAGTTGCCATAGGCCGCGGTGGGGATATTGTGGCGGGCGAGAAAATCCTTGGTGAAGGCCTTGGAGCCTTCCAGTTCCGCGGCCGCCGCATTCGGGCCGAAGATGCGCAGGCCGGCGTCGCGGAACCGGTCCACGACCCCGGCCACCAGCGGCGCTTCCGGGCCGACAATGGTCAGATCGACGGCTTCGCCCCGCGCGAAATCCAGCAGCGCGTCAATATCTTCCGCGCCGATGGCGACGTTCTGCAGACCCGGCTCCCGCGCCGTGCCGGCGTTACCCGGCGCCACGAAGACCGTTTCCACCCGCTCCGACTGCGCCGCCTTCCAGGCCAGTGCATGCTCGCGGCCCCCGCCGCCGATAATCAGTACTTTCATAATTCAAACCCTGTCGACCTTTTTCAATGGGGTCAAATTTCAATGGGGTCAGACTCGATTGATCCGAAATTTCAATGGGATCAATCGAGTCTGACCCCATTGAAATTAATGGCGGAAATGGCGCATGCCGGTGAAGACCATGGCCATGCTGTGTTCGTTGGCGGCGGCGATAACTTCTTCGTCACGCATTGAGCCACCGGGCTGGATGACGGCACGGATGCCGGCCTCGGCGGCCTGGTCGATGCCGTCGCGGAACGGGAAGAAAGCGTCGGAGGCCATCACCGAGCCCTTGACGGTGAGACCGGCGTGCTCGGCCTTGATGCCGGCGATGCGCGCGCTGTTGATGCGACTCATCTGGCCGGCGCCGACACCGATGGTCATGTTGTCGTTGGCGTAGACAATGGCGTTGGATTTCACGAACTTGGCGACGCGCCAGGCAAACAGCAGGTTACGCATCTCGGACTCGTCGGGCTGGCGCTCGGTGACCACGCGGGTCTCCTTGAGCAGCGCCAGGTCGGCGTCCTGCACCAGCAGACCGCCGTTGACGCGCTTGAAGTCGAGGCGCGGCGCGGGTTCGGCGGGCCATTCGCCACAACTCAGCACGCGCACGTTTTTCTTTTGCGCCAGCACCGGCAGCGCGGCCTCGTCGATGGACGGCGCAACAATCACTTCGACGAACTGGCGTTCGACAATGGCCTTTGCAGTATCGGCGTCGAGCGGCCGGTTGAAGGCGATAATGCCGCCGAAGGCGGACTCCGGATCAGTCCGGTAGGCCCGGTCGTAGGCGTCTGTCAGATTGTCACCGTAGGCGACACCACAGGGGTTGGCGTGCTTGACGATGACGCAGGCCGGACCCTCGTCGAACTGCTTGACGCATTCCAGCGCGGCGTCGGTGTCGGCCACGTTGTTGTAGGACAATTCCTTGCCCTGCACCTGGCTGGCGGTGGCAACGCTGGCCTCGGTGTCGGCGTGCTCGACGAAGAAGGCCGCGGACTGGTGCGGATTCTCGCCATAGCGCATGGTCTGCACCTGGCGGAACTGCAGGCTGAGCGTCTGCGGGAAGGCGCGCTTTTCGCCGTCGTCGCCGAGCGCGCCCAGGTAGTTGGCAATGGCGCCGTCGTAGCGCGCGGTATGCTCGAAGGTTTTCACGGCCAGCCGGAAGCGGGTGGCGTCGCTCACCGCACCGTCGTTGGCCGCCATTTCCTCCAGCACGCCGGCGTAGTCGTCACTGTCGACAATCACCGTCACCGCCGCGTGGTTCTTGGCCGCCGCGCGGATCAGCGTCGGGCCGCCGATGTCGATGTTCTCGATGGCGGTGGCCAGATCGCAGTCCGGGTTGGCGACCGTCTGTTCAAACGGGTAGAGGTTTACCACCACCATGTCGATGGCGCCGATGCCGTGTTCCTGCATGACGGCGTCGTCGATACCGCGCCGGCCGAGAATGCCTCCGTGAATTTTCGGGTGCAGGGTTTTCACCCGGCCCGCCATCATTTCCGGGAAACCGGTGTAATCAGACACCTCGATCACCGGCACGCCGCTGTCGGCCAGCAGCTTCGCGGTACCGCCGGTGGAGAGAATCTCGACACCCGAGCGGTGCAGTTGCTGTGCAAATTCGACGATGCCGGTCTTGTCCGACACACTGATCAGCGCGCGCTGAATGGTTGCCATGGTGTTTTCCTGCGTTTGAAAATTTTAATGAATCCGGGTGGCTTCGGGACGAGGCTTGCGGTGCTGGCACCCGTCGGGCTTCGGCGCAGGCATGCGCAAGGCGCCCTGAAAAGATCACCGCACCGGGGCCAACCTGAACAAGCTCACCCCCCTACAACAACCCGTATAACTTCAGTTTTTTCCTTAAGGTACTGCGGTTGATACCCAGCACTTCGGCGGCGCGGGTCTGGTTGCTACGCGTGTGATGCATGACGCTTTCCAGCATGGCCTGCTCGACCTGGCCGATGACCATGTCGTAGACGCCCTCGGCGTCGTGGCCGTCGAGATCCTGGAAGTAGATCTCCAGCGCAGACTGAACGCAGGCGCGCAGCGGCTGTTTGCGTCGCTCACGCGTCGGCAGCTGCGCGGCACCAACCGCGCCTTCCTGGATCACCGCGCTCATGCCGCGAGTTCCTGCTGTTCGGCCAGCCGATCAAAAAAGGCGTGCGTCAGGCGCAACTGTTCGTCCAGCGATTCGACACGGTTGATGGTGGCCCGGAACGCTGCGCCACCTGGCTGGCGCTTGCTGTACCAGGCAATGTGCTTGCGTGCCACGCGCACGCCGGTGTACTCCCCGTAAAATGCATATAAATTGTTGAGATGCTCAATCATGACTGTGCGTATTTCCTCCACTCCGGGCGCTTTCAAGTACCTGCCCGTCAGCAAAAAGTGTTCAATTTCACGGAAGATCCACGGACGTCCTTGTGCCGCGCGGCCTATCATGACTGCATCCGCGCCGGTGTACTCCAGTACCTTCTTTGCTTTTTCCGGGCCGTCGATGTCGCCGTTGGCGATCACCGGCAGCCCGGTTTCCTGCTTGACGATGCGGATGGTGTCGTACTCCGCCTCGCCCCGGTAGCCGCAGGCACGGGTACGCCCGTGCACGGCAAGAGACTGTATGCCCGCCTGTTCCGCGACACGGGCGATGGCCAGCGCGTTGCGGTTTTGCGGGTCCCAGCCGGTGCGTATCTTTAACGTAACCGGCACATCGACTGCGGCCACCACGGCGTCGAGTATCTGCGCCACCAGGCCCTCGTCCTGCAGCAGCGCCGAACCGGCCATGACGTTGCACACTTTTTTCGCCGGGCAACCCATGTTGATGTCAATAATCTGCGCACCGCGCTCAACGTTGAAGCGCGCGGCATCAGCTATCATCTTCGGGTCGGCACCGGCGATCTGTACGATGCGCGGTTCGACTTCGCCGCTGTGATCCATGCGCCGCAGCGTCTGGCGGCTGCCCCACAGGGCCGAATTGGCCGTCACCATTTCCGAAACCGCCATACCGGCGCCGAGCTTCTTGCACAACTGGCGAAACGGCCTGTCGGTCACGCCGGCCATGGGCGCCAGTACCAGCCGGTTACGCAACTTGTACGGACCAATCTGCATGCGGCGTGTGCGCTCCTCGAAGACGGTTTTTGGCGAAAGGGCCGCCCATCATACGCGCACTCTGCAACGGGGAAAAGCACTGAAACGATTTTTTTAAGGTGGCCCGAAAATTGCCAGAACCCCTTTATTTAAGCGATTTGCTGGCAACCAGGACTTGACGGGAGGAATTAACGATGCACGTAAACGGCAAAATATTCCGCCTTCGAAATCGCCGGAGAATTTCCGATCAATTCAATACATTGGATACTGCTAGAGAAAATCGAACTGAAATGACACGGCCCGATCGCCGGGATCGACGATTTCCAGCATCACCCGCGTCTGCTGACCGGGCGCCATCCCGCTGGCAGGGTCGACGTCGTCAAGATACTCCTCCGGCAGGAAGCGTCGCATGGCCACGGGTGTACCGGAAACGTCGGAGAAGGTGACCTCGAATACCGGGTAGCGCTGCCTGAAATCCGCGACGTTGACGAACGTCACACTCACCAGCAGGGCATCCGCGACATGCGGGTGATTGCGGATTTCGCGCTCCAGTATTTCCAGCTTCGCGGTGTCGTGACGCAACGGCAGATCACACCCCAGTACCGCGCAGGCCGTTTCGAGATACGGCCGAACTTCGGGGATGGCGGCGAATCGATAACGCTCCACCCAGACGTACTGACCGATCAGCAGCAAGGTCAGCAACAGGGCTGCGGCAATAGCGCCCCAGGACGTGCGCGAACCCTCGCTGCCGGTTTCGAATAGCAGTGGCGACACGGACTGTTGCTCTGCCCGGGGTTCCGGCGCAGCGGGAGCGGGTACAAATTCGGTGGCCACCGGGTTGGCATAGGTATCGATGTCGGCCCGCGGCTGCATTTCCCGCTTTTCCAGCGCAATTCCGACAAGGTCGACAGCGGCGGTTTCCGTCGCCGAAACCTCGTCCAGCGCCCGCCCCACCAGGTCATCGATTTCCTGGCTCACCTCACGCAATTGCTGTTCAGCAAATGCGAACGCCTGTTGCGGATCATCGAACAGTGCGGGGGGGGCGTCGAATATCTTGTCGCAGTTTCCGCAATGCACACGACCACCGGCAACGCGCAGCTGCGCGGCACTCACGGGATAGACGGTTTTACAGGCAGGGCAAGCCGTGTACATAACGTTAACAGACCACATCGCGGGGGCAGCGGTCAAATTCTTTCCCCGTGCAGGCGCACCCAGCCGTCCTTTTCCACCGTATCGGCCAGCCGGAACCAGCGGGCATAGGCCGCACGCACCGCATCGGCCTGTTCGGCGAGGATGCCCGACAGTACGATATCGCCACCCTGGCGCACCCGCCCGGCGAGATCTTCGGCAAGCCCGATCAGGGGGTTGGCAAGAATATTGGCGAGCAAAAGGTCAAACTTACGCGCCGGCAAGCGGTCGGGAAACAACGTGTGCAACCGGTCTGCGACGTCGTTGCGGACGGCGTTATCGCGCGTCGACAACAGCGCCTGCTCATCGATGTCCACGGCCCACAGTTCGGTGGCACCAAGCTTCAACGCAGCAACCGCCAGAATGCCGGAACCGCTGCCGTAGTCGAGTACCTCCTGTTCGCGCGGCGGGTGCGCGTCGAGCCATTCGAGGCACAGCGCGGTGGTGGCGTGGGTGCCGGTACCGAACGCCAGTCCGGGATCGAGATCGACAATGACCGGATCCTCACCGTGTGGCGGCGGCTTGCCGGCCGGGCACACCCACAGGTGCTCGCCAAACTGCATGGGGTGGAACTGATCGAGCCAGACGCGCTCCCAGTCCTGGTCTTCGAGCAGGCTGGAGGTAGTACGCCGGGCGGCGGCCTCGCCGAATGCGTCAAGCAACGCAGTCTTCAGTGCGCCTTCGTCAGCATCGGCAGTAAACATGGCGGTAAGGCGGGTAGCGGACCACAGCGGCGTAGTGCCGGGATCCGGTTCGAACAGCGGCTGGTCTGCGGCATCGACCAGCGTCACCGAGACGGCGCCCTGCGCTTCGAACCAGTCGCTGAGGGTTTCGGCGTCGAGGTCGCCGGCCTC
>CAYSRA010000100.1:0-9271 GCA_964433205.1 uncultured Thiohalobacter sp.
CGACTGCAACCCTTCTCTCAATGCTGTGACAACCTGGAGGGCACTCCAGGTTCAATAATTGATTCAGAAAACCTGACGAGAGTAAGCCTAGAGCCTGGAGTTGACTCCAGGTCAAGACCTTTTGACAAATTATTTTTGAAGCACTGGCTGGCCTCATCGCCGGCGAGACTTTCGGGACGCTCAAACGCTCAGGTCCCATACCGGATTCTCCCCGATCTGCACGACAGCAAAGTCAATAAACGCACGCACTTTGGCTGACAGATGCTTCCGCGATGCATACACCGCATAGATGTTGATCTGCGGCGGTTGGTAGGCGGGCAGGACAATGTCGAGATCACCGGCACGGATGGCATCGCCAACGATAAAGGTAGGCAGCAACGCAATGCCAAGGCCCTGCCTGGCGGCTGCGCATAGCACGTCGCCATTATCAGCGCTCAGTTTAGGGTGAACCCTGATTCGGTGTTCACCGTCCGGCCCGTGCAGCACCCAGCTTCTGCCCGCCTCGGAATACGCGTAGTGCAAACAGGTGTGCCGCTCAAGATCATCAGGGGTCATCGGTCGCCCGTGTATTTTGAGATAGTCCGGCGAGGCGCAAAGCACAACCCGACAGGGGGCCAGTTTCCGGGCAATCAGGCTGGACGCTTTCAATTGCGTGATCCGGATCACCAGATCGTAGCCTTCTTCTACAATGTCGACAAAGCGGTCATTCAGGGACAGTTCGACGTCGATGGCCGGGTGCGCCAGGCAGAAGGAGGCAACAATATCGGCAAATTGTCTGGTGCCAAACGACATCGGGGCATTGATCCGCAGCCGGCCGCGGGGTTCGGAGGAAAACCCGGTCACCACGCATTCTGCATCCGCGACATCTTCGAGTATCTGCCTGCAGCGTTCATAGTAGGCCTGCCCGGCTTCGGTGAGACTGATACGCCGGGTGGTTCGGTTCAGCAGGCGCCCGCCCAGGCAATTTTCCAGCGCCGCGATATGTTTGCTGGTGGTGGCCCGGGAAATTTGCAGCTGTTCCGCGGCGGCCGAAAAGCTGCCCTGGTCAACGACTGTTACAAATACAGACATGCTGGTAAGTCGGTCCATGTGGCGCCCTCGATTCATACGACTGTTTCTATTTTGGAAATTATTATTTCGCATTATGGATGTATATTTCCAGATATTAACCTAATAAGCTGCGTGACAGCCGAACTGACCCGAGAAAGGAGATTCCCCGCATGGTCTATCTACGACGCAGTCATGAACGCGGTCCCAGCGATCTTGGCTGGTTACAGAGCCGCCACACGTTTTCTTTTGGCAACTATTACGACCCTGACCATATGGGCGTGTCGGTGCTGCGTGTCATTAATGATGACCAGGTGCGGCCGGGAACCGGGTTCGCAACCCATTCCCATCAGGACATGGAAATTATCAGTTACGTCAAGCAGGGCACCATCGAACATAAGGACAGCTTGGGAAACGTCGAGGTGCTACCGGCCGGTGAATTCCAGCTCATGAGCGCCGGCACCGGCGTCACCCACAGTGAGTACAACCCGTCAGACGCCGAGACGCTGTCTTTTCTGCAGATCTGGATTCAGCCGGCCGAGCCGGGTGTTGAGCCCGCTTACCAACAAAAGTCTTTTGGGCGTAACAAGGGACTGACCTCCATCGTATCGCCCGAGGGTCGTGGCGGCACCTTGAAAATCCACCAGGATGCCTGGCTGTACCAGCTACGACTCGATCGCGGACAAACTGAGCAACATACGTTAGACGCAGGTCGGACGGGTTATGTTCATGTCATCTCCGGCAGCCTGGGTGTGAACGAACATCGGCTGGAAGCCGGTGACGGCATCGGTCTGTCTGACGTGGCGTTGATTCGGTTCGATACGCAGGAAGCCACAGAAGCATTACTCTTTGATTTACCTTGACGGAGAAGAAGAATGACAAAAGCCCACATAGCCGGTGTCCAACCAATGGAAGTTGCGCTTGAAGCCGGCGAAACCTATCACTGCGGTGTCGCGTACGCAGGTATCAACAACACAGGAGCACATTAAGAATGAGCAATCGTCTGAGCCACGACACCCTGGAACGCCTTTTTCTGCAGGCACGTTCGCATGCCGCCTGGCAGGACAAGCCGGTCAGCGATGACCAGCTGCATGAGCTTTACGATCTCGCCAAATGGGGGCCGACCAGTATGAACTGCCTGCCCATGCGCCTGGTGTTCCTGAAATCGCCGGCTGCGAAGGCCCGGCTGCAACCGATGCTGGCCGAAGGCAATGTTGACAAAGTACTGGCCGCGCCGGTTACCGTGATTGTGGCCTGTGACACGCAGTTTTATGAACACATGCCAACCCTGTTTCCCTATATCGACACGGCGCGGGCCATGTATGCGGACAATGCAACACTCAGCGAACAGACGGCATTCCGCAATAGCAGCCTTCAGGGCGCCTACCTGATACTGGCTGCCCGCAGCCTGGGGCTTGATGTTGGGCCGATGTCAGGGTTTGATAACGCACAGGTCGACCAGGAATTCTTCCCTGATGGACAGTATAAATCGAATTTTCTGCTGAACATTGGTTATGGCGATCATGCAGCATTACATCCGCGTGGGCCTCGCTTTGAATTTGACGAAGTGTGCACCATCTATTAGGTGCTCTGCGCTCCAGGAGAATCGTTAACCTGATTCTACATCCTGACTTCGATCGCCTTGCACAGAAAACGCATGTACGAATCTGCTGCATGGAATCGCTGACACACCGTATCGATAAAATCCGGACTGAGCACATCTTCATGGCTCAGTTCACTGATGGCGATAAAATCCTTGCGCTTGAGGTCTTCGATTAACGGGTGGTCGGGGCTGTAGCCACGCGGGGCACGTTTCAGCGACTCCCCTGACAGGTTAAAATCGGCCTGAAACTGCACGTCATCACGCGCCGCAATCCACTCCTGGCCATCTTCGACAATATAATCGCGTATTTTCCCCAGCGCACGGCTGTCGGGACGCCACATCCCCGCCCCGACAAATACCGACTGGGGATCAATATGTACGTAGTAGCCGGGCGCATGCACATCACGGCCCTGCTCATGGCGAAACTGAATGCCGATATTGGTTTTGTACGGCGTCTTGTCTCTGGCAAACCGCGTATCGCGATACACGCGCATCAGCGACCCGCCACTCTTCTTCGCAATGGCCAGGAAATGCGGCGAAATTTCGGCCAGCCGTGGTGCCAACCGTTCAATAAATGTCAATGCCGGCTGGCGAACATCCAGTTCATAAACGGGTTTGTTCTCGTTAAACCAGTCGCGGTTGTTATTGGCGGATAAAGCACGCAGGAAGTCGAGCGTCTGTGTTGTAAAGCAGGCTTCAGTCATGATCAACTCCCTGTAGTTCTGTCGGCGCTTCGCGCATAGCATGTGTTCCTTGTCAGCTGACTGCTAGTATCTCTCTCCCATAGCGATAAAGTCACTGGAAAATTGATTGAGGGAATCTAATTCCTCACTCGACAAATCGAGTTCCATCGCCTGCCAGTTCTGCTCCAGATAATGTACTTTCCGCGTACCCGGGATCATCGCGATATCAGGTTTCCGGGCCAATAACCAGGCCAGCGCAACCTGTGCACTGGTGATATTCTTGCTGACCGCGATACGATCAATCTCTTCGAGCAAGGCAGTATTATACTGGAGCGCCGCCGCCTGAAACCGCGGGTTATCCAGGCGCCAGTCGCCATCCTGCAAGTCTTTGCGTTGACGGATCGCACCGGTTAAAAAGCCTCTGCCCAAGGGGCTATAGGCGACAAAACCGGTCCCCAATTGCCGGCAGGTTGGCAGAATGTCTTCTTCAACCTCTCGTGACCACAACGAGTACTCTGTCTGTAGGGCAGAAATGGGATGGACTTTATTTGCACACTGCAAAGTCTCTGAATCGGCCTCCGACAACCCCAGGTATTTTACTTTACCTTCGGTCACCAGCTCTGCCATGGCGCCCACCGTGTCTTCGACAGGCACATCCGGATCGACACGATGCTGGTAATACAAATCGATATAGTCGGTGTTCAAGCGCTTGAGCGATGCCTCGCAACAGGCCCTGACATAATCGGGATGACCACTGACACCCAGCCAGGCACCCGACGCATCACGCCGGATACCGAATTTTGTCGCCAATGTTATGGTCTCGCGGCGCCCGGATAAGGCTTTGCCTAACAACTCTTCATTACGAAAGGGACCGTAAATATCCGCCGTATCCCAAAACGTACAACCCAGCTCATGCGCGCGATCAAGAACTTTCAGGTTTTCCCGTGTATCGCTCGCACCGTAGAAATCCGACATTCCCATACAACCCAGCCCGACAACAGGCACACTAAGCCCATGGCTTCCCAATGCTATCGTTCTCATTTCAACTCCTATGAAGAAGGAACGGAATACACGCAGATTGTCATGTCCGCTGCTTCGTCTCGCAGCGGTACGAGCGCCTGGTAGGCATCCGAGTCATACCATTCGCGCAGTGCCTCGACTGTCGGAAACTTGATAATGCCAACCACATGATGGTCCGCATTACCGTTAAGTGCGCCTTCAAATTTCCCACGCAAGACAGGCTCGGCAGCATGCCCGGCAAATGTTTCCCCGGCTTTTTTGGCATATAGCTGAAATTTTTCCGGGTCTTTAATCGATGATGTTGCAACAAAAAAAGCGCTCATACGTAGTTACCTTGTGGCTGAATCGTTTCCCGAATTTGCTGATTTAACATGGCTTTCTCCAAATCCGGTGGATGAGTGGTCGTGGATATGTTATTTTGTACAACGATGTACACTTTAAGGCGGGCAACGCATTTTGTCCAGAGGTGTATAAAAAATATTTCGGGAAACTGACACATGGGTAGAGCAGCCAAGTTTGATCGGGAAGCCGCGGTTGAAATCTGCATGCATGAAATATGGCGCAACGGATTTGAAGCCTGTTCAGTCAAAGCGCTTTCAGAAAAGCTGGGCATTACGCGGTCCAGCTTTTACAACGCCTTTGGCAGCCGCGAAGCCCTGTTTCTTGAGGTGCTGGCACTCTACTTCACACAAACACCCGACCGGGTATTGGGCGATGTCGATACAAAAACCCCGGTGCGACGTCTGCTAACCGACTTCTTCAAAGACGTTTGCCGAACGCGGGCCACTGACCCGGATGCAAAAGGTTGCCTGGCGGTTAACTGTATCTCGGAGCTGGTGGGTGTCGATGAAACACTGGGTCCCGTTCTGGAAAATACGGTCCGCGCCAGCATAGACCGACTGGAAGCTGTACTGGAAACAGCCGCCGCCAATGGCGAAATTGAAAATGACGGTCACTTACGTGAAAAAGCGCTGGCGCTGCAAAATTTAATAATTGGCCTTAGTGTTTTATCCAGGGTCGTGCGTTCCGAGAAAGAACTCTTTTCTGTCGCCAAACAAACACTGACAGGTCTGGGCCTTTATGACGAACAATCATCACCCGCCCTACACCAGACATCGACTCAATAAAGATTAAACGTACTTTTACAGTTTTCGCACAGATCAATCACCACCTTACACAATCCCACGCCCCTCTATCAGCGCTCTTTCAGCATCAATGGCCTCTGACAGAAAATCCATCAAGGCACGCACCCGCGCCGTACGCCTCAGATCCGGATGCGACAACAACCACAGCTCCGAAGCAAGCGCATCCGGTGGTTCGATAAGTCGCTGCAACCCGCTTTCCGGATCACCCAGAAAACACGGTAACGGCGCAATACCCATCCCGCATTTTGTCGCTTCAAACAACCCGAGCAAGGAATTGCTGCGATACACAATCTCTGCAGACGGCAACTGTTTCCGCAACCACCTGGCGAACGGTAACTGCGCCAACGCGTCATCCGGCATCAGCCACGCATGCTGTTCCAGAGACCGAATATCCTGTTTCGCCACAAGATAGGAACGTGCTCCGTATACGGTCGTCACCAGTGTACAAAGACGCCGACCTATGGCAGTTTCAGGCGGTGTCGTTGTGGCGCGAATGGCAATATCCGCTTCGCGCCGGGTAAGATCCAGATAGTGGTTAGCCATCGAAAGTTCAAGCTGGATACCAGGATACTGGCGAGAGAACTGCGCCAGAAGTGGCGTCAGGAGTTTTATGGCGAATGCATCCGGCGCAGTGACCCGCAAGGTGCCGTGCAAACCCAGGTCACGACCGATCAACTTGCACGACAGACCGAAGACTTCATTCTCGATACGCTCGCCTGCTTCCCGCACTGACTCTCCTGCTTCGGTCATGGCATAGCCCTCGGGAAGCCGCTCGAACAGTCGAACCCCCAGCTTGTCTTCCAGTGCATTAACGCGCCGGAACACGGTTGAGTGATTGACACCCAACCGGCGGGCAGCACCTGAGAGCGTCCCTTCACGGCACACCGCCAACACCGTACGGAAATCATTCCACGCGATATCCTGTGCTTTCATGCAAATATACTTTTCATTTATGCCTAATTCTCTTGCAGCTACGCACAGAATATCATGGTATCCACCTTAAACAAATGGAGAAACCGAAATGAGCTTTTTGACTTATTCAAAGAATTTTCAGGGTGTTGCAGACATTCTGTTACGCGACCCAGTACGCTACCTGCCGTTTGCACAGCTGCTCGATACCGTCATGTCCACCGAATCGGATCTGACGCAGGCACAACGTGAAATGATCGCGCTCTACAGTTCCCGCCTGAACCACTGTGGCTATTGCGTGGACTCTCATTCCTGCGTACTAGGCGGCCTGGGTACTGACGAGACATTGGTGAAGGCACTGGCCGACGGCTCTGTTGAACCGGTTGATGACAACATGCAACGCCTGCTTGCCTTCGCCGGGAAGCTGACACTGGAACCCGGCAATGTCTCTGCAACGGATATCGACACAGTCCGCGCAGCCGGCTGGAGTGATCAGACCGTTGAAGATGTCATTGGCGTAGTCGCCACTTTTGCTTTTCTGAATCGCCTCGTCGACGGCTTTGGTATTGAAGGGACAGAGGATCATTTCCGCCAGGTGGGCGGTATGGTTTCACAGCAAGGCTACGCGCCGCTGGTACAGATGATTCAACACAAGGCCGCCGCTGCGACCAGAAAGTAATACTGTCATGGTAAGCTGTACAAATTACATTCCACAGGATACAAAGCATGGCAGACCTGTTTAACGAAAAAGCGCAAACCTGGGACGCCGATGACAGTATCCGGCAGTTGTCATCGGCGGTAGGGGCTTCAATCCTTCAGAATGTCAGGCTTGACGCACAGATGACCGTCATGGACTTCGGTGCAGGCACCGGGCTGATCAGCGCACACGTGGCGCCCCTGGTAAAGAAGATAATTGCTGTGGATGTCTCGGAAGCCATGCTGGATAAACTGGCCGCAAAACCGGAATTTCATGGCAAGATTCAGGTGCAGTGCCGAAACATCATCGAGCAACCTCTCGATGAACGCTTTGACCTGATCATGAGCGCCATGGCCATGCACCACGTACAGGATACGGACAAGATGCTTGCGCGATTCGCAGCGCATTTGAAACCGGGCGCTCAAATAGCGCTGGCTGATCTCGATGAAGAAGATGGCGGTTTTCACCCGGAAGGCACCGAAGGTGTTTACCATGCCGGTTTCGAACGCAATGCCTTCAAGGCCTGCCTGGAGAAACACGGGTTCGAAGATGTTCGTTTCGTGACCGCACACACCGTTTCAGGCGATGAAAAAGACTTTCCGGTCTTTCTGGCGCTTGCGGTAAAGAGTGCGGGAACAGTGCTCTAGACATTTCCGCATCACGGTCCACTCCAACCAGAACGAAAGGGTGGTATTGCCGCCCTGGAAAGCCTCCTGTCAAACCCTGCGCGTATCAGCCGTTCTTCTCGACAATCCGGGTTGGTTTTCCATCAAGGCTGACCTGGTTTTTCTCGTTCCAGTAATCTCTTATCCCTGCCTCACCCTTCTTGTTTGCCCAGGCATTTAACTGGTCCCTCTCGCCGGTATATTCAAAATACGGCACTGCCATACCGCATGAGGTCTGGACCAGATCGATAGAAAGATCAAAGAGCTGCCTTGTGCCGGGAAGCGGGTCGAACAGGGCTAAGAGCACTTCCCATTCAGGATCGGTTTGATGAATCACCTTTGCCTTGCCATAGAGACGCAGGATCATGGGATTGCCCTCAAACGCCGCAAACATCAGCGTCATGCGTGGATTTTCCTGGACGTGGGCAGACGTTTCATTACCGCTGCCTGTCACGTTCAGCCACACGACTCTGTTCTTGCCGAGCACGCGTAAAGAATCCATGCCCTTTGGCGAAATATTTACCCGGCCATCCGCCGCGGCGGTGCCCACAAAGAATATTTTCTGCGCCTCGATAAACTGTTTCAGCTTGTCGGACAGTTCGGTATAACGTTGACCCATTTCGTCATCTCCATCATGGTGCGCATGCATCCAGCGTCAAAGCTGACGATGACCCGCACGTCCGCTATGTTTCCGGGTATTCGGAAAACGTAGGCAACCCACCGGCTTCACACGACCATTCAGTACGGGAGTCCCAGAATATCCGCGCCTCGGGCTTGATCCCGGGGTCGTTGTCCAGTGTCCCGGCCGGGATAACCACCATACCCAGCTCCGGCACCCGTCTGGGCAGTGGACTACCACACTGTTTGCAGAACTGGCTGTAAAAACGCTCTGCTTCCGGAACCTTGTAGTAGCCCAGCAGTGACTCGCCTTTCAGCCATTCCACTGTATCGGCCTTGACCATAATATTGGTGGCATGCCCGGTGCCGGTCATTTTTCGGCAACGACCGCAATGACAGTGGTAAAAACGCAGAACATCACCGCTTATTTTGTACTGAATACTGCCGCACAGGCAGCCTCCGCTTAAATCCATCCCGGACATCGTATTCTCCTGTTACGGGTTTCCAGACACACGGCCCATCATAGCCAACCGGCAATCCGGCGAACAGCTGCAAAACTGGCCCAACCCGCGGCCTGGATCAATGACCGGTCATCGTCAATAACAGACCGAAAATCGGCCACAACCTGCTCATCAATCTGCCAGGATGCTCTTGCGGCGAGCAACGCCAGCCGGGCCGAGGGCTGTAAACGCGCATCGACCGGCTTCACCAGGGTATCAACCCAGCCACGCCCCAATCCTGGTGGCTCGCCCTTCCAGGTTTGCAGATGATCGGTCACGACTGTGCGAACCTCTTCGTGCAATGCTTCACGCCCGGCGTCCTCGGCCGCGTACGACAATCGCGGTACACTACCGGCTACATTGTGGTCCGGCACCCGACAGGAA
>CAYSRA010000101.1:0-9234 GCA_964433205.1 uncultured Thiohalobacter sp.
GGCAGAAATCGACAGACTGGTAAAATGCCAGTTTGAGCAATGCCGATATTCCCTCGACCGCCGTGAATACCGACTTGCGAACCAATACACAGCTGGTGGAAACAGCCGAGAGCTCCTGCGCCACCTGGGCACGCCCCATGTATCCTGAGTCCTCGAGCGCCAGTCCGCCGAATGCCCCCATACCGACAGAATAGGAACCGGCGCCGGTAATGATGCCACCCCCTACCACCTTCTTGTCCGATGAAATCAGGCGTGGCGCAACCACGGCAACATCCGGTTTCTGGAAATGCGCCACAAGGCGATCCAGCCAGCCGGGTTGAATAGCAATAGCCCCCGGACTCATCAACATCAGGTAATCGGCGCCCGAACCACGCACCAGTTCAAACACCTCCTGCCACTGGTCGCCGGATTGCGGATAGATAATCACATCAACGTTATCCCGGCCGAGCATGGCAGCAGGAATTTCGACCGTGTCCCTGACCAGCAGTCGAACCCGGAAATTCGGATACTGCGTTTGTGAAAACAGGCTGTTCAGGAACAGTTCCAGCACTTCCAGCTTGCCGTTAACCGGGACAATAATCTCCACGGGCGGCGTGTCATGACAGGCATAGTCCACAAAACAGCTGCCAAACAGGGTACCCGGTTTTGCTTCACCCTCGATGCCGCAACGCTTGAGGTGCGCGGTGACACTGGCACGGCGATTGGCTGCAACCCGATCCTGGTCCAGCGCAAGCTGGAAACGATCCTGGCAATGTACCAGCACATCCGGGATGTGCCCAACGGCCTGTTCGCCAAACTGCTCGCTGACCCGCAAGACTGCGTCATAGACCTCCGCACCGGTTTCCTTCCCGTAGCGACCTGCAGAAAGCAACGCTTCCCGTTCCACCAGGAGAAACCTCCCCATGTACGGAATAGATCGCAGCAACTCCAGGTTGAACTCGGGTTTGAACAGGGGATCGTAACGTTTACCGTCGTCATCAATCCGGTCCTCGTCCATGTACACGAGACGCCATTCCGGATGCTGGTGGAGGTACTCCACATGCTGGTACAACAGGTGGGGTTGCAGGATGGTGCCAGCTTCCAGCAGACCCAGCCAATCGGCACCGGAAACCTCGACCACGGCATTCACACCCGTCATCAGATCACCCTCGACCTGACACCATTCCAGCATTTCCATTTCCTCGAACACCGGGTCCGGGCAGGAAGCGTTTGAAACAATGCTCAACCCCCAGCCGCGGTACAGTTGCGCAGTCAGCGAGTCCAGCGTATCGGCGAGGGCTTCCTCCTGGCCCGGGACATGGGTCATAACCAGGTGGAATGAAGGCTGAATTGTCCACTCCGCCATCATGCGTCTTGAATAACGCGCCACATCCCTCTCGGTCAGGCTGTGCCGCGCCAGCCAGCCGGCATAGTCATCTTTTGCCTCGTCCGGGGTCGCATCAGGATCCAGGAGACTTTTAGTAAAGTCCTCTTTATCATCGCCCGGG
The DNA here is from genome assembly GCA_964433205.1 of uncultured Thiohalobacter sp. GTDB lineage: Bacteria > Pseudomonadota > Gammaproteobacteria > DSM-19610 > DSM-19610 > Thiogranum. Next base: position 1,488 of record CAYSRA010000101.1, read on the forward strand.
GATCCGTTGCCATCGGACATCCATGCCTGAATGTTACGAATCAACCCCTCCAGGACAGCCTGCCGTTCGGCACGCAGTTCCTCTGTCAACTGCTTGTCATGGCGCGCATATATCTGCCGGTACGCCTGTTCGGTATCGCCGAGTCTCTTGCGGGAAACGTTATCGATCTGGTCTACCCGGTGCCTGACCTCCACCGTCGTTTTTTCCACGTGGCGGAATTCGTATCTTTCAGCCAGCCGCAACAGGAATTCCCAGTCTTCGTAACACGTCAGTGAACTGTCGAACAGCCCGACCGAATCGAGACACGAACGCCTGTGGGCCCAGGTATTGATGGGGATGTAGTTGTTAACGAGCAGGCGCTCATGGGAGTAATCACTGTGCGTATACGGGTTTGACCTGCCAACTTCCTGCGCCTCGCCGCCAGAAAGGCTTTCTTTTACGACGACGGCATCGGTATAAATGAAACTGCTCCCTTCATCCGCCAACGCATTTACAACGGTCTGCAAATGGTCAGGCAGATAGATATCATCGTCATCCAGGTAGCAGATGATGTCGCCGCGCGCCAGATTGAGTGCAAGATTTCGCGCCGTGGCCTGTCCTCGCGACTGGTCGAGCTCAACGGAGCGGATGCGATCCTCCGGGTCTCGTCCCTGAATCAGTGAACGGACACTTTCACCACCGTCGTTGACGACCAGCAGCTCCCAGTTCCGGTAGCGCTGCGCAAGCATTGAATCCATTGCCCGCCCGAGCAGGTGCAAGCGGTCTTTGGTCGGCATGACAACGCTGACCAGCGGCACCTGCCCCCCTTCTGCATCGGCGATATCGCCATAGTCTTCGGCGGCAACGAGATAACTTCCTCCCGCAGGCGGCCGCTTGCCCCATTCTGCGGGCCAGTTACGCTCTCGCACCTGTTCTGATTCACGAGCACCTGTGCTCGCCAGCGCGTGCTCGACACTTCCTGGCGATGAAAGGTACAGGCCCAGTAGCTCGGGGATATGCAGAAACGTTTCCTTGCTCGCCACCCGCAGCCAGAAGTCATAATCACCAGCCACTTTCAGGTTGGCGTCAAAATAACCGTAGCTGTCGTGCAGCGATTTACGCCACATGGGCTGAGGACCGACATAGCACACGGCAAACAGGTTGCGTGGATCGAACGCAGGCCATTTAAAACAGGCTGCGACGGGCGCATCCTCGAAACTCGCGTTTTCCTTCCGGGTTACCTTGCTGTCGGCATAGACCAGGGCAATATCGCTGTGCCGCTGCAGATATTCCGCCATACGTTCGAGCGCATCCCTGCGGTGCCTGTCGTCGGCATTGGCATTCGTGATGTAGCGCCCGCGCGCCATACGCACACCGCGGTTCCACGCAGCGTATATGGTCTCCCGTTCGGTGCGCAGGTAACGGATATTGGGATGATCGGCGCGAAATTCCTCGACGATGGCCCGTTCATTCTGCTCCGAGCCGGAATCAATCACGATGATCTCCAGACGTTGTCCCAGCGTCTGGGCCAGCAAATCCTCAAGACACCCCCGCAGGTAAGCCTCGCTGTTGTAAGTGGACACAATGGCGCTGACCAGAATCTCCGACACCGGCGCATCGCCCGGTTCGCCGGTCTGCCCGGGCACGGCATCGGCGCCACCTGCATCATGGCCGGCATCGTTTGAACCGGTTTCTGTTTCCCGAACCCGGTCGACAACCGTCGTGTCAAGTTCGCTCAGTAATTCGCGGACGCCGCTGTCGTCCGGATTGCGCGCAAGATAACCTTCGTACAGGGCACCTGCATCTTTGGCCTCGCCCAGCAACTTGAGAACTTCTGCCGTGTTAACAATCAGGTCCCGGTTATACCGGTTGATGTTCAGTCCTTTGGCCAGATATCCCAGCGCCCTGGCGGCGTCACCCTTGTGCAACCACAACACGCCCATGTTGTTGTAGCCATCCGTAAAGCTGTCGTCGGCGCGAATCGCCCGCAGAAAATGTGCCTCCGCACCTTCCAGGTCACCACGCTGGAAGCAGAATTCACCTTGCTGACAGAGCTCCTGCGCGGTTTCCGTGCCTCCCTGTATTGACACCCGTTCATCCAAATCTCTGGCGTGTCGGGTTTTATTATCGGCATCTGTGGGTTCCAGAATTTCCTGGCGGAACCAGTCCCGCGCGGCCTGGTGACAGCGGGGGATATACCGGTCCGGGTCATTGATCGTAATCGACCCCGGGTGAATGCGGAAGAAACACAGCGGATCACGCACATAGGCGAAACGCTCGTACTGTGCAGCAGTCAACAGGTACAGCAGCAGATCCGGACCTGCGCCGTGCGCGGCAAAGTCGGTAATACCCGAACCGGGCAGGGAGAGCCTGAGATTACGCTTCATATCCGCCAGGCGCATCAGCGCGCTGCCTGGCGAGACGGGGAATCTGTCCCCCGGCACGAGCGAGCCGTTAATAAATTCATCAACGGGGTAGCTGCCGTCGCGTTCATACGAGCGGTAGTACAACTGACCACCGTCCCGCTCTTGCGCATCATTGCCGATACGGACCGCCGTAAACACAAATCCTGTGCTATCGTCGTCCAGCCACGGCAACGTCTTTTCGAGATAGTCTGCGCGAATGGTGTCGTCGGAAAAAAGCAGTTTGGCGATATCCGCCCTGGCTTCTTCCATACAGCGCTGCCAATTGGGGACCGCACCCAGATTCTGTTCGTTTCGAAATATTCTTATACGTGAGTCTTCCGCCGCGAGCCTTTCCAGGATGGGCCAGGTATCGTCGCTGCTGTGATTGTCGACAACGATAATCTCTATCTCGCGCAGCGTCTGGCGCATGGCGGAGCGGACGCAGGCCTCGATATAGGGCTCCCGGTTGTATACGGGAATCAGTATTGATACCCGGGGCGTGACTTCTTCCTTTCTGTTCATGCGCATTGCTTCCTTTGTTTGCCTTGCAGCCACTCCAGCATGCGCGCGATACCATCTCGTGCCTGCACGTCGGGTTTCCAGTCGAGGTGATCCCGAATCCTCGCAAGATCTGCGACAAATATTTTTTGATCGCTTTGCCTTGGAGGCAGTCGATCGAAGTTAAGGTGCAGCTGCAACAGTTCTTCCAGCAGGTCGAAAAGCTCCAGCAACGAGAGACTGTTCTGCATGCCACCGCCGATATTGAACGCCTTGCCCCCAAGCACATCGATGTGCTCCGCGGCCGAAAAATAGAGATTCACCATGTCATCGGCATGCAGCAGATCACGCACCTGCAAGCCGCTGCCCGCGATGGTAAATTTGTGCCTGCTGTTTTCCCGTGTACGCAGCGCCTGCATGCAGAACCAGCCGACCCACCCCTGGTCTGCGGTGGCAAACTGGCGCCCGCCGTACATGGACGAGTGGCGGAAGACCAGCGTCCGTAACCCGTACATGTGCGCGTAATCGAGGATGTACTGGTCCGCACAGCCTTTCGAACAGCCATAAGGGGAACGAAATTCCAGCGGCAGCGTTTCGTCGAACCCATCGGGATAATGGTCCGCCATGTAACGTTTGTCCGTTGCACGATAATCGATGGATTCCAGGTCGCCATAGACCTTGTTTGTGGAGCTGTACAGGACTGCGCACCCCGGTGCATGGTGGCGGATCGCTTCGAGAATGTTCAACGTACCCTGTGCATTGATTTCAAAGTCCCTGCGTGGATCCTGCAGGGAACTGGTCATGGCCACCTGACCGGCAACGTGAAACAGTGCATCGGGCCCGGCGGACCTGACTGCATTCTGTATCTCGCCGGCATTGCGGATATCCCCGTGAATAAATTCAAAATCACCCTGGCCTTTCAGCCACGCCAGGTTATCGGTACTGCCAACCCGGGACAGATTGTCGAACAGGGTCAGCTCATCCCCTCGGCGTAAAGCGCTCGCCGCCAGATTGCTGCCGAGGAAGCCACACCCCCCTGTAATGAATATTTTCATGCGCTTGCCCTTTCCGGGTGCTGGAAAGCCAGCATCCTGCGAATTCCTTCCTCAAACGGTATTCGAGCCGACCATCCCAGTTGCGCTTCAGCCTTGCGGGTATCGGCGACCAGTTCCTGCAACTCCCTGTGCCGGTAGTGCCTGTTCCCCCACCTCAGCCACTGGTCCCCCCGGCCGATCACTGTCGCTATACGGCTGCCGAGTTGACGCAGGCTCAGCCCTTGACCGGACCCGAGATTGAACACGGAACCGCCGGACACACCCGCTGCCTCGCTTATCGTCAGGCAGGCGCGCACGAGATCGTCCACGTAGATGTAGTCGCGCACCTGTTCGCCAGGCGTCAGGTCCAGCGGCACACCGCTGCTGCAGGCTCGAATCAATTGCGGAAACAGTTTGTGTGCACCTTCCAGGGGGCCATAGACGCCGAACGGACGTAACACCACAAGGGACAGCCCCAGTGTTGCGGCCCGTTCAAGCGCAAGAAGCGCGCCCGCCGCCTTGCTGGCGGCATACAGCCCCTGTGGTTCCAGAGCCGTCGTCTCGGCTATTGGCCCGTGGTGGTCTCCGTATTCATAAGCCGTGCCCAGATGGATAAAGCGCTCCACGCCGGCGCCGGCCGCTGCCTCCACCAGCAGCGCCGGGGCCTGTGTATTGCAGGTCAGCGCCTGTTGCGTATCCTGCTGCGCCTGGTTCACGCCATATGCGGCGCAGTTGATCACCATGCGGGGGCGCAACTCATCCAGCATGGTGACGAATTCTTCCGGCCTCCGAAGGTCTACGGCCAGCGTTGTGATATCTCCAGCTCCGCCCGTCAGCGCCTGCAACCGCCATGGATCGGAGGCCTGTCGTACACCGGCAATAACGTCCCACCCTGCCGCATGAAAACCCGCTGCCAGATGCGCACCGACAAAACCCGAGGCCCCCGTCACAAGAACACGTCGAACAACCATCAGCGCCCCTGCCCGAAGAAATCACCCAGTTTCTCCGCTACGAAATCCAGCATCTCGTCGGTCATTGCGGGGTGCACGCCGAGCCAGAAGGTGTCATTCATGATGCGGTCTGTGTTTACCAGCTCGCCGCTGACGCGGTACTGCCGGCCCTTGAAATAGGGTTGTCGCGTGATATTGCCCGCAAACAGAAGCCGCGTCCCGATGCGGTGCTGGTCCAGAAACCGCAGCAGACCGGTTCGGGATACGCCGGCCTGTTCGCGCAACGTCAGCGGAAATCCGAACCAGGCGGGGTCACTGCCCTCTGTAGCTTCCGGCAAGACCAGAAAAGGCTCCAGCTCCTTTAACCGGGCATACAAGCCGGAAAAATTCCGGCGCCGGGCCGCAATAAAATCGGGAAGCCTGTCGAGTTGCGCCAGGCCCACTGCGGCCTGCATATCGGTAATCTTGAGATTGAATCCCAGTTCGGAGTAGATGTATTTATGGTCGTATCCGTGCGGCAGACCGCCCAGCTGCCATTCAAAGCGCTTGCCGCAGGTATTTTCACAACCGGGCGGGCAGTTACAGTCACGCCCCCAGTCGCGAATGGATTCCACGATTCGCGCCAGCTTTGGACTTTGGGTAAATACCGCCCCACCCTCGCCCATCGTGATGTGGTGGGCCGGATAGAAACTCACCGTTGCCAGGTCACCGAAGGTGCCTACCGGCCGCATCGAGGAACCCTGACCCGCTGCAACCTCGTCCTTGCTGCGCTCTCTGAACCGGGAGCCGAGCGCATCACAACAATCCTCTACCAGCCACAGATCGTGCTTTCGTGCCAACGACACCACGGTATCCAGATCAAAAGGATTCCCCAGCGTGTGCGCGATAACGATGGCGCGAGTACGGTCGCTTATTGCATCCTCGATCTGCTGTGCATCGATATTGTAGGTGCGCGGATCGACGTCGACGAATACCGGCACCAGCCCGAACAGGAGCAGTGGGTTCACCGTCGTGGGAAACCCGGCTGCAACGGTAATCACTTCATCGCCGGGACGCAGCGCCCTGTCTCCGAGACGCGATGAGCAGAGCGTTGCGACTGCCAGCAGGTTCGCCGAAGAGCCGGAGTTGGTTGTCAGCACGCGCCTTACCCCAAGCCATTTACCCAGTTTTCTTTCGAAGGCGTCGTTAAAGCGTCCTGTCGTCAACCACATATCCATCGATGCATCCACCAATGAACACAGTTCGGCAGGGCCCAGCACCTTGGCAGCTGGCGCTACTGTGGTAACCCCCGGCGAGAATGGCGTTTGAGCCAGAGCGAGGGCCGCATATTTTTCGGTGAGGTGAAGAATCTGTGCACGCAGTGCATCCTGCTCCGCTTCAATCTGCAACGCTTTCATCAGGCAGCCTCCTGTATCGCCCAGTGCTGCCCGTGGCTGGCCGCAAGCCGGCAATAGTCGGCAATCTGTTCGGACATGCACGGGTAAGCGAGCGAAGGCTGCTGAATCGCTGTTTTATACCAGCGCACGCTCCAGGAAACCGATTCGGAAAAAGACAACACCGGGGACCAGTTCAGCAGTGTATTAGCCTTGGTGCAGTCGAGCTGAAGAAAGCCCGCCTCGTGTCCCTGTGCACTGTCTTCCTGTGCTTCCCACTGCCCGCTTCCCCAGCAATCGACCAACGTCTGCACCAGCTCCTGCACACTCCTTGCACCACCGCTTGAGGGACCAAAATTCCAGGCAGTTGAAGACATATGCGGATCTGTCGCTTGCCTCACCGCCAACATCAAATAGCCGGACAAGGGATCCAGAACGTGCTGCCACGGCCGTATCGCGCGCGGTCGTCTCAAGTCGATCCGCCGGTCATCGGTGAGCGCGCGTATGCAATCCGGAACGATCCGGTTTTCCGCCCAGTCACCACCACCGATAACATTGCCGGCCCGAACTGTCGCAATGCTGGCAGAGTGGCGCCGTGTGCCTGCGAAATAGGAGTTACGATAGGCCGCGGCGACCAGTTCTGCACAGGCTTTACTGCTGCTGTAGGGATCGTGCCCCCCCAGCGGGTCGGTTTCACGGTAGCCATAGGACCACTCACGATTCTCGTAACACTTGTCGGAAGTAATTATCTGGCACGCCTGTACAGAATCGACCTGTCGAACCGCCTCCAGCAAATTCGCCGTACCCATTATATTGATATCCAGTGTGGCCAGCGGCTGCTCATAGGAGGTCAGCACCAGGGGCTGGGCAGCGAGGTGAAATACAATTTCCGGTCTCGTCCGCTGCATGACATCGACGAGACTGTCGTAGCTGCGGATATCAGCAATAGTGTGCGAAGCCAGTTTTGATTCCAGATTCGCCTGCTGAAAAAGGCTGGGGTCGGTTGGCGGCTCCAGCGCATAACCGTGCACCTCGGCACCGAGCGAAGACAACCAGGCGCACAGCCAGGAGCCCTTGAAACCGGTGTGGCCGGTTACCAGCACTCGCCGGGAGTTAAAGTAATCGTCAAATAGCTTTTGCATAATCGGGCTGCCGCCAGGGCGCGTCTCCACTCTCCCAGATCGCCTCCAGTAGATGTTTTTCACGCAGGGTGTCCATGGGTTGCCAGAACCCCTCGTGTCGATAGGCCATTAACTGGCCCGACGCCGCCAGCTTCTGCAGCGGCTCCTGCTCGAAGACTGTCTGGTCACCGTCGATAAAATCTATCACCTCCGGTTCCAGTACCATGTATCCCCCGTTTATCCAGCCTTCGCCGATCTGGGGCTTTTCCGTAAACCGCACTACCCGGTCATTCTGGAATTCCAGCCCGCCGAAACGCGCAGGAGGCCGCACCGCGGTTATCGTTGCCAGCCGTCCGTGAGATTTGTGGAAGGCCAGCAGGGCATTAA
>CAYSRA010000102.1:0-9183 GCA_964433205.1 uncultured Thiohalobacter sp.
TTTTTGCTTTTCACCGGTATTTCTTCATGCGTCAGCGTGGCTTGCGGTATGGGCATTGATGACGCTGGGCGCAATCGGCCCGGCCCGCGCCGACCCTGTTCACGATCTGGCCCTGAAGTATTTCCCCCAGGCAGACCGGGTGGGGGAATTTGAGGGCGAACCGCTCGCCGCGCCGGTCTACAACGGCGAGCGTCTGCTGGGCTATGTTCTGCGCACTACGGACATTGCTCCCATCCCGGCCTATTCCGGGAAGCCGATCACCTTGCTTGTCGGCATTGACGTTGGTGGCCGGATTACCGGCCTTGAGATCATCAAGCATTCCGAGCCCATTCTGGCCGCGGGCGTCTCGGAAAAGGCTCTGAAACACTACGTTGACCAGTATCGCGGGATATCGGTACGTCAGCGGGTGAAGCTGGGTGGCGCGGACCGCAAGGGCTATGTGACCATCGACGGGCTTACCGGTGCGACCATTACTGCCATGGTCATGAACGCAACGGTCATGAAGGCCGTCAGCAAGGTGGCCCGGTCGCGCGGGATACCGTTGCCTGGCGAGGTGCCCGGAACGGCGGCGCGGGCGGCCGCGCCTGACGAAGCTGCTGCAAACCAGCAGGCGTCAGGCTGGTGGCCGGGCGAGACGAGTGAGCCGTTCTGGGTATCCGTATGGCGCGAACGCGTATGGCAGATCGGCGTATTATCCGCCGCGCTTGCTATCCTGGTTTTCATCCTGCTGTTCCAGGACTGGCTGGCCCGTCGACCGAAGTTGCTTAGGTATATTCGCAACGGTTACCTGGTTTTCACCCTGGTGTTTATCGGCTGGTACAGCCTGGCCCAGCTTTCGGTTATTCATGTTCTGACCTTTTTCAACGCCATCCTGCACCAGTTCAGCTGGGAGGCGTTTCTGGTCGATCCCCTCATATTTATCCTGTGGGGTTTTGTCGCGCTGACACTGCTATTGTGGGGGCGTGGTGTGTATTGTGGCTGGCTGTGCCCGTTCGGCGCCCTGCAGGAACTGATATGTAAAGTTGCCCGACACCTGAAAATCCCCGAGTACAACTTTCCGGCCGTTGTGCACGAGCGCTTGACGGCATTGAAGTATGTCATTTTTGTGGCCCTGTTCGGCCTGTCCCTGCAATCTATCGGGTACGCAGCACGGGCCGCCGAAATGGAGCCGTTCAAAACGGCAATTGTGCTGCACTTCAACAGGGAGGGTATTTTTCTGGCTTACGCGATTGCGTTGCTGGTCATCGCCGTATTCAACCGCAAGTTTTTCTGCAAGTACCTGTGTCCACTCGGTGCAGCACTGGCGATACCGGCACCGCTGCGCATCTTTGACTGGCTGCGGCGGCGCAAGGAGTGTGGGCGGCCCTGTCAGATCTGTGCCATACAATGCGAGGTGCAGGCGGTGCGGCCAACCGGCGAGATCAATCCCAACGAGTGTCACTATTGCCTGGATTGCCAGGTGATTTACTGGGACGATCATCGTTGCCCGCCACTGTCAGAAAAACGTATCAGAAGGGAAAAAAGCAAGGCGGCGCTGGATCGTATCAGGGCTGCGGAGCCGGTCGCGACAAAGCTTCCGGGAAAGTGATTCCGGCGCGCACGGTTCTGCCGGCCAGTTGACATAGATCAAGGTTCGTCACATTGATCTATGTAGGATGCATTTTGTGAGATAACCTGAGACTAGGGGTAAAACGATGATAAAACTATCGGTAGTTTCCCGCATAGCAGCTGTTGGCGTGCTTTTATTTACCGCGTTTGGCGCAAGTGCCAAGGACGCTGGACACCCGGGAACGACCCCGGGGGAGATGCGCTACAAGGGCGCACCCGTTCCGGAACAGCCCCAGTCAAAAGAAGTGGTGACGCCTGGCGCGCCTCCCCTGACGGAGGCGGAATTTTCGAAGGCCAAGAAGATTTATTTTGAACGTTGTGCCGGTTGTCACGGCGTCCTGCGCAAGGGCGCGACCGGCAAGCCGCTGACCCCCGACATCACTCTGCCCAAGGGCACCGACTATCTGAAAGTGTTTATTGATTTCGGTTCCCCCGCCGGTATGCCGAACTGGGGTTCGTCGGGCAGCCTCACACCCGATGAAGTGCTTCTCATGGCCAAGTATCTCCAGCATGAGCCGCCGATTCCTCCCGAGTTCGGGATGAAGGAAATGAAGGCGAGCTGGAAAGTCCTGGTCGACCCGAAGAAGCGTCCCAGGAAGAAGATGAACAACTACAACCTGGACAATATCTTCTCGGTAACGCTGCGCGATGCCGGTCAGATCGCACTGATCGACGGCGACACCAAGAAAATCATCAATATCATCGACACCGGTTATGCGGTGCATATCTCGCGTTATTCAACGTCGGGTCGTTACCTGTTTGTGATCGGGCGAGATGCCAAGGTCAACCTCATTGACCTGTGGATGAAAAAACCCGATAACGTCGCCGAGATCAAGATTGGACTCGAGGCGCGTTCCGTCGAGACATCCAAATACAAGGGCTACGAAGACAAGTACGCCATTGCGGGCGCCTACTGGCCGCCCCAGTATGTGATCATGGATGGCGATACCCTGGAGCCCCTGAAAATCGTCTCCACCCGCGGTTATACGGTTGATACCCAGGAATATCATCCTGAACCGCGTGTGGCTGCTATTGTGGCTTCACACGAGCACCCGGAATTCATCGTCAACGTGAAGGAAACCGGCAAGGTGTTGATGGTCAACTACGAGGATATCGATAACCTCAAGGTTACCACCATCGGTGCAGCGCGCTACCTGCACGACGGCGGCTGGGATTCCACGCACCGTTACTTCATGACGGCTGCCAACAAGTCGAACAAGATTTGCGTTATTGACTCCAAGGAAGACAAGCTGGCGGCGTTGATCGATGTCACCAAGATCCCGCACCCGGGTCGCGGCGCCAACCTGAAAGATCCGAAGTACGGCCCGGTCTGGGTGACCAGTGCGCTGGGTAACGACCACGTAACCGTGATTGGCACGGACCCGGTGAAGCACAAGAAAAACGCCTGGAAGGTAGTCCGTGTCCTCAAGGGCCAGGGTGGTGGTTCGCTGTTCGTGAAGTCTCATCCGAAGTCCAGAAACCTGTGGGTGGACACACCGCTGAACCCCGACAGCAAGATCAGCCAGAGTGTCGCTGTGTTTGATGTGGACCATCTCGACAAGGGCTATGAGGTTCTGCCGATTGCCGAGTGGGCCGGCATCAAGGGCGATGGACCGAAGCGTGTCGTTCAGCCGGAGTACAACAAGGCGGGTGACGAGGTCTGGTTCTCGGTCTGGAGTGGCAAGGACCAGCAATCCGCGATCGTGGTCGTTGATGACAAGACCCGCAAACTGAAAAAGGTGATCAAGGACAAGCGCCTGGTGACACCGACCGGCAAGTTCAACGTGTACAACACCATGCACGACGTCTACTGACCCGGTCTGCGCCGAAACCGGCGGGGAGGGGGAGTCATTCCTCTCCCCGTTTTTTTTATCTGCTCAAATGTCCCACTTCCTGCTCGTCTTCGACATGTCAAAGGCGGCGAGTTGCCTTGAAATCTCCTCCCGGCTGGCTTCCAGGATATGACTGGCCATCGGCAAAAAGAGGTCCTCTTCCTTTTCGTGGTGTTTTATCATCTGCTTTTCCAGGTGGGTCATGCATTCAAGAACGTAGTCCGAATCCCTGGTTTTGATAACCCGCGCCATATCCGTGATAAGGCGTACAATGTGATCGTGTTCCTCGCGCAGCGCACCGGTCGGCCCCTGGGGGGCATGAGTTGAGGCTTCATAGGCGGGATACAGCACCTCTTCTTCCATGGCCATATGTCGTTTCAGATGTGAGACCATTCTCTTGAATAGCAAATCGGCAGACTTCCAGTCCTCGATTTCGATCGCTTCCGTGCACCGGGAAAGAAGGTCCTCATACAGGGAATGTTCGTGTACCAGCCAGTTGTCGGTGCTACTCATTGAAGCGGTTCCTCTGGAGATTGCATATTACCTATGAGAATCCTCCGCGGCTTCCCAGTCAAGAGGGCGGCATTGTATTTACAGGCGCAATTTACGAAAATAGAGTTGTTTTGCGGGCCCCCGGGGCGCCCTTCGCAGGAGCTTATACCCCCCGCCAGCTTCGACAAGGATAAGCAAAGATGAGAGGTTTTCTGACAAGTCTGTTAGTGTCAATGGTCCTGTTGGCCGGGTGTGGCCAGCAGCCTGTCAACGCACCTGCCGAGTTAGGTGCATTCATCGACGAGCTGAAGGAAAACGGCGTGGACGGCACGCTGCTGGTAAGGCCGCCTTTCAATGCAGATATGGAATACGTCGCGGAATACGAGATAGCAAGATATGCGAGTACGCGAGTCGTTTCCCTGTTCAAATTCGTGGACTCCGAAAAAGCACAGGTGAATTTGCAGGAGGCCCTGAAGAATGACAAATTGTCCGGACAGGCCCGCAATGGAGCGTTCGTGATGGCTGTAACCTTTTATCCCCCGGACGACGGAGCCGTGGAAAAAATAAAGGCGCTTTTCCTGGCGCACAAGTTTGAGTGATGAAAGCGGTTCGCTCTCTCCCTGCAGTATTTGTCCTGATTGCTGCGATTGCCGGTGTGGCATGGTTGCTGATACCGGAACCTGATGCGATGCGGGACTGGGAAGCGCGCAGGCTTCGTTTCCAGCAAGCAGCCACACGAGCCGAGCCTTTGATCAGGGCTATCAACACCTATACCAAAGCCGCCGGGCACCCGCCAGCGGCACTCTCCGACGTTAGTCCGGCATATCTGGAAAGCCTGCCCACCACGGGGCTGAAGGAGTGCAACAGCTTCGAGTACCGGTCTCTCGCGCACAAACAGGGATTGATCGTATGGTACGACCTGGGATCGAGAGGGGGGCAACCCTGGTCCGGGCAGAGCCGATACAACGACGGTGATCCCGATCACTCGATCCTGGTGTTCACCCTGGACGCGCAGGGAAAAATCACCGGCGCCCTGATCGAGCGAATGCCGAAAGGTCGCGAGCCGGAAGCTTTTGACTCCGCCCGCTGGAAAGCCGGGGGAGACCGCCTCGGCATGGCGTTGGCCTTGTCCGATACTTACCGGTTGCAGGGCATGCCGAGAGAGGTGTTCGAGTCGTTGCTGGGGCCACCTGACGGAAAACGGGTTGTGCGTGGCGCGCTGTGGGAATTGCGCATCAATTGCCCAACCGGGTTATTGAACCACGATACTTTTGTTTACTGGCCGACACAGAAGTATCCGCGACACCTGTATGGTGGAACGACAGAACCCATCGGCCAGTGGGTCTATGTCCACAGCTAGCGCTGCGCCGGTCGAGCGAAGTCATACCTCGCAGGCGATATGCTGGTATAGTGGTTACGGAAAATTACCGGGCGCCGGTTGAATATATGCTGTGGTGGCCGGTCAGAATCTGTGTCGGAGGTACACCATGTTCGGTTTCAAGAGTTCCGCTGCCAAAGACAGTTCGCATTGCCTGTTAAAGGAAGTGGGCATCGCCGAGATCAACAAACAGCACCTGCGCCTTGCCAGTTATGCCGTGGAGTTCAGCATTATCGTTGACGAGTTGTCGACGCGCGAACCCACCAACCAGGACTGGCGCCGTATCGATGCGCTGTTCAGCAAGATCATGCGTTACGTGGCCACGCATTTTGCGCAGGAAGAGGAGTTGATGCGAAAGTATGACTACCCGGACTATACCGCGCACAAGAAACTGCACGACAAGTTTTCCGCAGAGATGATAAAACTGCAGGCGGATATCAATAACCGGAATGTTAAATTCAAGAAAAAGATGAGCAGTCTGCTGTGGGACTGGCTGTATCACCACATCAACGAGGTCGACTACCAGTACCGGGAGTTTTTCCTGAGCAAGGGATTAAGCTGAGAGGTCCGGCACATCTCCCGCGCTGTATTACTCTGTAGCGGAAACAATGATCTCGCGCAGAGCGGCCAGGGACCCGGCCACCCGGGATTCGTCGCCTGATCGGTAAACGGCTGAGTGGAACGATACGTTGGCCGGTTCGTTTTTCGAGCCTCTACCCATGGCAATATAAAGCGTGCCGCTGTTTCCCCCGCTATCGGTAAAGCGGATTTCGGCGCAGCGCGCGGAAGAGGTCTGCCGATCAGGTTCGTGCCGGTTTCCACAGGTAACGGGTGACCCTGACCATATCACCATACTGCCGGGTGGAAGTGCGGATTCGAGCCAGCCCATCAGGCTGACGTCCTCCGCACCGTTTTCCAGTAAAGATACCGATAGTGAAGCGACAGTTTCTGCTTCGAGCCTGTCAGCTTCCCCGCGGGCGGAAGATGGGGGGCCAGACGTTCCGGGTGTTTTCTCTCCCACGGTCTGCACGTGCCACACGGCACCATTGTTCCGTGTCTGAATATGCAACAGCTCAACGTCCCTGAAAGCCGGTGAACTCACGGTAAAGCTGACCTGCCCCTTGCCGGCTACACGGATCTGCTCATAGCGAGGTGTCCGGTTACCCTCGAAATCGAGATAGCGGCAGTCAGCCGGGCCATTGGGCGCACAGGAATCCGGTTTCTCAAGCGGGTCGATCATGGCCGCCGGCAAGCGGCTGGGATCCCAGTTGATAAAATGCCCGCAGGCGTCGAAGCTGATATTGAGAACAGTCATTTTCCCGATCAGTGTATGCTCGTCAAATACCTCGTAGTTATCCTTCACCCCGACAGCCGCTTCCCTTGCGTTGTTGCTACCCTGGGCGTGCACCGATCCCAGCACGCGCCAGCCGGCATCCTGCGGATCCGTTGCCGGGAAGTCCGCCGTGTTTGCCGACTTGCACATCACAATGGCGCGCTCACCCAGCTGGTCAAAGGGAACATTGCGGTAAAAGCGCACGACTTTCAGCCTGAACTGTGGACCGTCATAAAACACATATTCGTCCAGCCGCTGGTTGGGGTTACCGCAGCCGGCGAGCAGAACGCAAAGGGACACGATCCAGACAGGGCGGGAAATAATTTTCACGACAGCACCAGGGGGTTTTTTGTGGTCGCCACAGCGACGATGTAAATAAAACAGAGCTGGGCGGCGACCCACGCGCCTATCCGGACCGTTCTGCTTTTCCCGTACGTCAATGCGAGCATGCCAAGGCCAATATAGAGAAACAGGGCCAGGACCTTGGCTGTCAACCATGCATGTACAAAGGGGTACTGCCGGATGCTGACAGACAGCACGATCGCGCTTGCAAGCAGTATTGTGTCGATCACCGGGGGTATCCTGCGGGCCCACTTGCAGCGCGAAAGATTCGAGTCGGCGATCATCCACACGCCGCGGATAAAAAACAGGGTGAATGTGATGATCACGCTGGAAACATGGATATCTTTTGCTATCACTAAACCAGGTCTCGTTGTCTGTTTTCCACGTTTTGCAT
Source organism: uncultured Thiohalobacter sp. (assembly GCA_964433205.1). Lineage (GTDB taxonomy): Bacteria > Pseudomonadota > Gammaproteobacteria > DSM-19610 > DSM-19610 > Thiogranum. The sequence continues at coordinate 7,380 of CAYSRA010000102.1, forward strand.
TGTGGTATCCTTTGTTAAAACAATCCAGCCTGCATCGGGTGCTTATAATGGAAATGCTTTATTACACGGTGGCAGCCATATTTCTTTATGTGGTTTCCGACTGGATTCTCAACCAGGTCGAGGTCAGGCGCGGCGCCCGTTTTGGTAATCGGTCGTTGATATTTTTTGCCATCATACTCGTCCTGTCAGTGGCGTTGTTCAACCTCATCCAGTACCTGCAGGCGCCTTCGGAATCTGCGGCCCCCACGGCAGACACGCAGGCTGGTCAGGTAACACCGAATCATAATTAACCGGCCAGGCGTTTCACCCCTGTCAGCTGCTCAGTTGATAAAGAACCTGCCGGTTTCGGAGTTGAAATCGACAACCAGCAGCTGTGCCGGTTTCAGGGTCACCGTTCCCTCATAGGTGTACGTGGGGCCTTCCACCCGGGCATCGTCATTCATTTGCACAACCAGCCTGTGTTTCCCCACGGGCACCTTGGCGCTGCGGTAAATATCGACCCCCAGGTCATGGTAGAGGCCCGGAGCACGGGCAACTTCCTCAAGAAACTGTTTGCCGTCCAGCAGCAGTCGTACGGTAACCGGCGAACGTTCACGCGGGCAGTCCAGGGGCGCTCGCATGTTGGGAGCCAGCCTGGCCAGTTCTTCCCGGGACAGTTTGTGGCAATCTTCAAGGCGCTTGCCGGCATGGGCGAATGCTATTGTAATAACCGCCTGGTCCGGCTGTAGTCGCGTGTAGGGTGGTGCGGCGGAGAAGTACCATACTACCAGCATGAACAGGGCATAGTTCAGTGCCTGCAGCGGGTAACGCAAGACACTAGACATCGTTCGCCTCTCCGTCCTGACCCGCATCGGGGGTGGTCACCCCGGGGTTCAGTGCAGCAATGTCGCGCTGGAATTCGGCAAGCCTGCGGCGCAGTCTGGCGATGTCTGTTTCAGCGGCCCGGTAGACGATGATGCGGTCACGCTTTGCGCGCCGCCGGAGTACCGGTTTACGCCTGCCCTCGAAACGCTGGTCCAGCCAGACATTGCCCAGGCGGAAATAGCAGTCGCCGGTGCGACAGCCGGAAATCAGGACACCGTCTGCACCGTGCTTTTGCGCATATTCGACCAGGGTGGGCGGAATCATGCCGGTACAGAAAAGACTCAGTACGGCGACATTTTCCGCCTGCAGCGTATGGATGTCTGCGGCGTTATCGCAGCCAAAGACCATGATGCGGGGCCCCCCGTTGAGCCTGGCCAGTGCAGACCGGGTCTGTGCCCGGACTTCGTCGATCGGGAACTGGGGCATGTCGATGCCGGTTTCCAGCGTCTTTGCAGCGAGCCGGAACGGGTTGGAGGAATGGCAGGAGCCGACACAAATGCCGCAGGCGCCGCACTGGGCGGGGTTTACCACCACTTCATTTTTCCAGCGGGCGCCATCGCTTCGCGCCTGAACCGTGATCGCGTCGAACGGACAATCCTCCGCGCACTGGCCGCAGCCATTACACTGGTCAAGGTGAACTTCGGCCGCGGGCCCGGTTTTCTTCGGCGGCAGCCAGGGCATGAGCATCAGCAGCAGGGTAATGCTCGTGGTCAACATCCACACCTCTCCTCCCGACCATTTGTCGAGTAGCGGGTAGACATTGAGGTAGAACCAGTCGAGGTTCAGTACCGCGGGCACCCGGCTGAGATCTGCCGGCGCATGGCTGGTCGCCTGCGCCAGCCCCGCCCGTGCCAACAATGCCAGCCGCCCAACCCCCGCCCAGCCCTGCGCGGCCCCCATCTGCCCCCGCCGCGACCGTCCTGTCTGAGCCACGCAGGAG